>CALAYC010000215.1 GCA_937894935.1 uncultured Verrucomicrobiota bacterium | reverse complement strand
AACCGGAATCAATCCACACATCGAGCGTGTCGTTGGACTTGGCGGCGGCGTCGGCCCCTTTCCAATCCTTCGGCTTCACCGCCGCCCAGAGTTCGGCGACAGATTTCTCGAACCACACGTTCGAGCCGTGTTGTTCAATAAGGTTTGCCGTATTACGAACCACTTCCGCCGCCGCCGCACTTTCAGTCATCGGATCAGGCGTCGGACATCCTGTTGCATCGTAGAAAAACGGAATCGGCACACCCCACGTGCGCTGCCGACTGATGCACCAATCCGGGCGGGATTGCACCGCGCCTTTGATGCGATTGATGCCCCAGTCAGGAATCCAATTAACGCGATCAATCTCCGCGAGGGCTTGCTGACGAAAAGTAGCCGTACTCTCAGCTTGGGACGACGTGGAAGTAGTCCCTATCGCGTGATCAATCTTGACGAACCACTGGTCCATCGCGCGGAAGATGATCGGCGTTTTGCTGCGCCAGCAATGCGGGTAGCTGTGATGATAATTCTCCTGATGCAACAGCGCCTTACGAACGCGCAACTCGTGCAGCACGGCTTCATTCGCGTCGCTCTTGCCATGTTTAGCGAGCGTGGATTTGCCGAGCATCTCGGCGGGGAACTGCTGTTCGACCGGTAAATCGTTTGTGTAAGCCAACGCGCCATCGTCGTTCACCGGCGAATAAATCGGCAAACCGTGTTGGCGACCAAGATTGTAGTCGTCCGCACCGTGACCGGGCGCAACGTGAACGAAACCCGTACCGGTATCATTCGTCACAAAGTTATCACCCGCGAATAATTTCCCGGTGCGATTGCAGAACGGATGTTGATACTCGACCGATTTGAGATGATCGCCATCAAGACTGCGAACGATTTGATAATCCTGCCAGCCGCACTTCTCCGCGATCGCGGAAAGCAGCATCGCTGACACGATGAATTGCTCTTCGCCCACCTGCACGAGCGAATAGCTGAAGCTGGAGTTGTAAGCGACCGCAAGATTCGCCGGCAACGTCCACGGCGTCGTCGTCCAGATGACGATGCTCACGCCGGGCCGACCAACTACCGGAAACTTCACGTACACACTCTGACTGACGTGATCCTGATATTCGACCTCCGCCTCCGCCAACGCCGTGCGCGCCGGAATACTCCAGTAAATCGGCTTCTTGCCGCGATAAACGAAGCCCTTCTCGACGATGTCTGCGAACAAACGCAGTTCCTCGGCTTCGTATTCTTTGTTCAGCGTCAGATACGGATTTTCCCAATCACCCAGCACACCGAGCCGTTTGAATTGCGTGCGTTGCAAATCAATGTATTTGCGCGCGTAGGCATCGCAGGCCTTGCGGATAGTCGCGGCATCAGCGCTCGTGTCGCCGGCCTTGCGCATTTCCGTCGTGACCTTGAACTCAATCGGCAAGCCGTGACAGTCCCAACCCGGGATGTACGGCGCGCTTTTGCCGCGCAACGTCTGATACTTGATGATGATGTCCTTGAGAATCTTGTTCAGCGCTGTGCCGATGTGAACGTCGCCGTTGGCGAAAGGTGGACCGTCGTGCAGCACGAATTTCTCGGCATCCTTGCGCGCGGCGAGAATCTGCGCGTAAAGGTTGGCGGCTTCCCATTTCTTGAGGCGTTCCGGTTCGCGCGTCACAAGATCGGCCTTCATCGCGAAGTCCGTGCGCGGGAGGTTGAGTGTATCTTTGTATTCCATCGCAATCCTAGGAGCGGAAACGGTAGCAAACGCGCGGCGTACGAGTCAAACGCCCTCAAGGCCATCCACAACCGATAAACTGAACCGCTCATTCCGCTTCTTGTCGCTTGCCCTCGAATCGGTGTAGAAAAACAAACTCACTCAACCGGCCTTACCCCGCTGCGTCGTTTCGTTTTGCCCATCGCAGTTTTGCCGGAGTGGAACGCGGATTCGCATTTCGCTCCGCTGCCGTTGGGCGGATGACTTCCTGCGCCATCTCGGCATAAATGCCATCCCGCAATCCCTGTTCAAACGCCTTTTTCACGCGCCGATCTTCACCGGAATGAAATGTCAGAATCGCCACGCGGCCACCCGGATTGAGGCACGTCGGCAGATTGCGCAGAAATGTTTCAAGCGCGGAAAACTCGTCATTCACCGCGATGCGCAAGGCCTGAAACACCCGGCGCACCGCCAAATCAACTTCATCTTTGGCCGTTCGCGGGAGCGCGACGCGAATCGCTTCCGCCAGTGCTCGCGTCGTGGCAAAGTTTTTCCCCGCGAGCAACGGCGCCAAAGTCGCAGCATGCGGTTCATCGGAATTTTCCACCAGCAAATCAGCCAACGCGTCCGGTCTGATGCGTTGTAACAAATGGGCGGCAGATTGACCGCGTTGCGGATTCATCCGCATGTCAAGAGGACCATCGAGCTTCACCGAAAAACCGCGCGCCGGATCGTCAATCTGCATCGAGGACACACCGAGGTCGGCCAGAATAACATCCACACCGCTCAAACCAACCTGCGCGAGCACTTGCGGCAATCCGGCGAAATTCGTCCGATGCGCCGTGAACACGTCTGTTCCAAAACCCGCCGCGCGCATCCGCGCTTCCGTTTTCGGCAACTCAATCGGATCGGCGTCCAGTCCAAGCAATTTTCCGCCCGGCAATAACCGCGGCAAAATTTCACGTGCATGTCCGCCATAGCCCAACGTCGCGTCCACGGCGATTTCACCCGGTTGCGGCGCGAGCACTTCGAGAATCTCGGCCACCATGATGGACCGATGCGTTCCCGCCGGAGTTTTTCCCGCAGCTTTCACTTTTTCGACCGTATCGGCGTAACGCTCGGGATTGAGTTCCTTGTATTTCTCTTCAAAGCGACGTGGATGCGTGCCGCGATAACGCGGACGCCGCTTATGCGGTTTGGCAGTGGGATCGTAAGGCGGAATGGACGGCAACTCGTCAGACATTGCGCGCGCAGTCTGCGAGAAATTAAGACCGCATGCGAGACGGAAACTGGCGCGGCACTATCTGAACTGCGAATCGTCGGACTCCCTTGCTCTGCGCGTTAAAACTCCGCGAACATTTCCTGCAATCGTCCGACTTCGTGTCGTTTGGTGAATTCTTGAAACGTCTCTGATTTCTTCGCGCGATACTTCAGGTATGCACGCAACATGGTTTCGATTATTCCGGGTAATTGCGCCGCCGTTACGCCGGAGAAAACCTGTCGCCCCACCGCCTGATTTTTCCCAAAACCGCCCCCCACGAAAACGTGATACGCATCCACGCCCTCACCGTTAATTTTGGTCTTTGTACCGAGACACCCGATATCGCCCATGTAATGTTGCGCACACGAATTCGGACAACCGGTGACATGAATGTTCACCGGCTGATCCAACTCCAGCTTCTTCTCCAATTGTTTAATCACCTCCAGCGCGTGTCCTTTCGTATTCGCTTGCGCGAATTTGCAGTAAGAATTTCCGGTGCAGGCGATAACGCCGCTCGCCAGATTCGACTGCTTCGTCGGCAAACCTGCTTTGTCCAACGCGCGCTTCAACGTCGGCACAAACGCATCCGGCACATTCGGAATGATGAAATTCTGCCACACGGTCAGTCGCACTTCGCCACTGCCGTATAAATCCACCAACTCGGCCACGCGCAACATCTGCTTCGGCGTGATGTTACCAACCGGACACGTCGCGCCGACGTAACTGAAACCCTTTTGCTTCTGCGGAAAATCGCCGACATGCGAATGTGCCAGTTCCTGCGATGCCCACCGCATCGACGTAACATCATACGGGGCACGCTGAAGTGTTTTGCCCAACTTCTTTTCCACGAGCGCGAGATATTCCCCCAGCGACATCGTTTCGAGCAGATGTTTAAGACGCGCCCGTTTGCGATTCGTGCGGCAACCTTTCTCGATGAACACGCGCACAATCGCCACCACGACTTTATTAATCTCACTCGGCGGTACAATCACGCCCAGGTCTCGCGCGAAAGATTTGTGTCCTGTCGCTCCTCCCAACGCGATGCGGAAATACACGCCCGGCTCGATTGGATTTCCCGATGCGTCCACTATGCCCTTCCCTCTCTCCTCAACGGGGCGAGGGATTGAGGGTGAGAGGTCAGACTTATCAGGCTCAGCTACTAAAACCGCTTTCACCCCGATGTCGTTCGTATCCTCGACTGAACCGATCAGCCCGCCTCCGTCGTACGCAATATTGAACTTGCGCGGCAAATCGTAAAACGACCGATCATTGACAATGATCTGCGCGAGCTGTTGCACGAACGGCTGCACATCAATCAACTCCACCGGATCAATGCCTGCCGTGGGATTCATCGTCAGATTACGAATGTTATCCGCGCCACTGCCACGCGTGTGCATTCCGATCGCTTGCACGCGTTGCAAAAACTCCGGCGCGTCCTTCGGTTGAATCAGACGAATTTGCAGATTCGCGCGCGTGGTGATCTGCACGTAACCACTGGTGAGTTGCTGCGCGATGTGCGCCAATTCCCGCAGTTGATACGACTTCAACACGCCGCCGGGAATTCGCAGCCGCGACATGAATGCATCTTTCACCGGCGTCAAAAAAAACAAGCCGTGCCATTTGAAGCGGAAAATGTCCTCTTTGTCCGGCGCTTTGTTGTTGGCAGCGTTCTCAACGATTTGTCCATAGGCATCGAGCGGATGCAATTCACGCTTGATGCGCTCTTCGAGAATCAACTCCTCCCGCGATGCGACGGGCACCGGCTCAACATCGCTGAATCGTTGTCCGCGCGCGGCGACGCCGGCAAACAATCCGGTCAGATATTCCTTCTGTTCCGCAGTGAACCCCGCATTCGCAATCGGTTCGGGTAAAGTCACGTTACTCATAACACGATCTGGTTTTACTCAAGGCGTCATGGACTGCGGTGGCAGAGCGCAGCAGCGACACCGCTTTGATTGATGAAATCTCCCCTTCGATGCGACTGAAAGCGGCGTGGCGCTTCGCTTCCCGACTCATTCCAAAACGAGTTACCCGTCGGCCTCGCGCACTTCGGCAATTCGTGATTCGATCAATACACATCTCGTTGATATCGTTTCTCCGTTTTCAATTTCGCCACGTATGCTTTCGCCTCTTCGGCACTCTTGCCACCGGCAGTTTCCACAATCGCGTGTAATGCCGCGTCCACGTCCTTCGCCATGCGACTCGCATCGCCGCAGACATAAAAGTGCGCGCCAGCTTCGAGCCACGACCACAGTTCTGTTGCGTTTTCCCGCATGCGATCCTGCACATAAATCTTCTGCTCCTGATCCCGCGAAAACGCCAAATCCAGCCGCGTAAGAAAACCCGATTTGTGCCAGCCAGTGAGTAATTCCCCGTAAAGAAAATCCGTGTCGCGCTTCTGATCGCCAAAGAACAACCAGTTTTTACCCTTCGCACCGGTCGCCTGACGTTCTTCCAGAAACGCGCGAAACGGCGCGATGCCCGTGCCCGGCCCGACCATAATCATCGGCGTATCTCCGTTGGCCGGCGGTTTGAATCCATGCGACGGCTGCACGAACACTTTCACGAATTCCATCTCACCGACGCGATCCGCCAGAAACGTCGAAGCCACACCTTTGCGTTTACGTCCGTGACTCTCGTAACGCACCGCGCCAACCGTCAAATGCACTTCACCCGGATGCATTCTGGGCGACGAGGAAATCGAGTAGAGCCGCGGTACCAGTTTTTTGAGCAGCGGAATAAATTCTGTCACCGGCATCGGCGCCGGCAGCAGTTCGAGCAAATCAATCACGTGCCGCCCCCATAACCACTTTTTCAACCCGTCACGTTTCTCCGGCCCGAGCAACGCCGCAAGCTCACTTTGCGGCGCCGCTTTCGCCACGACCGCCAACAATTCCTGCGACGGCTTCGTTACGTCCAGGTGATGCGTCAACGCCTCGCGCAACGACACAATCTTGTCGCCGAACTTCACGTTCTCATCGGGATTTGCTTTGAGCGCGGTGATGATGTCGTCCACCAGTTCGGGACAATTCACCGGCACAACCCCGAGCGCGTCGCCTGCTTCGTACGTCAAGCCACTTCCGGTCAGTGAAATTTCGTAGTGGCGCACTTCCTTGCCCGAGCCGGGCTTGTTCAACAGCACGTTCTTGAGCAGCTTTGCGGGGAAAGGATTGGATTTGCCGTAAACTTTCGGAGCGCCGTTGGCTTCGCTGGTAGGACGCGTCACTCCATGCGCGCCGTTCGCGCCATTGCCAACGGCGGCAGACAGGGGACTGCCCGCCCTCCCTTCACTCAGCTTTTCCCACAGTCCATCAATCCACGCCTTCGCCGGACCTTCGTAATCCACATCGCACTCGCCGCGCGGCACAACGCGTTTCGCCCCGAGCGCTTCCAATCGCACATCAAACTTCTTCGATGCACCGCAGAAATCGGAATAGTTCCGGTCGCCCAACCCGAGCACCGCAAAATTCAAATTCTCCAGCCGCGGCGCGGCATCGCCATTGAGCCAACTCCAGAAATTCACTGCATTATCCGGCGGTTCGCCATCGCCCCACGTGCTCGAAATGATGACCGCCTTTTTCGCCGTAACGAATCCTGCTGATTCAAAATCGTTCAACGCCGCGAGCTTCGGCGCAAATCCGCGCACTTCCGCTTCCTTCGCTACCTTTTTCGCGAGTCCTTCCGCGCTGCCCGTCTGCGATCCGTATAGCACGAGCAACGGTTCACCCGGCGGCTTGAGCGGAGCAATGTTCAGTTGCGGCGTCGGCGCACCGGCGGGCACTTGCGAGAACAGACCGGCGAGAAAACCGTTGAGCCACGCGCGTTGTTCCACGGTGAACGGAGCGGATTCAGGAATGAAAGGAATGTTCGTCATTGAAAATTGAAAAGAAGCGGACGAGGAAAATAACCAAGCCCCAAGCTCCAACATCCAAAGAAATTCCAAGCACCAAACTTCAAAATAATTCCTCCTGCGCTGACACGCGTTGGAGCTTGAAACCTGGTACTTCTCTGTAGCCTGGCTGTTGGTACTCGATGGGTTTTCATGAAATCTTCTCCAGCCGCACGGCGCAGTATTTGTAACTCGGCTGACGCGAATGCGGATCGTATTCGGCGCGGGTCAATTGATTCGTCACGTCGTAGTGCATCGGAATAAACACGTGCCCGGGCTGAACACTTGGCGACGCCACTGCCGCGCATTCAATTCGCGCGCGACGCGATACCACAGCCACGGGACGATTCGCCACTAAGCCGAGTCGCGCGAGATCGGCAGGATTGATTTCCACGTACGGATTCGCGGGATACAGTGTGCGCAATACGGCTGACTTCCCGGTGCGCGTATTCGTGTGCCATTGCGCACTCGTGCCGCGCCCCGTCAACATCACGAACGGAAACTCTTCCGTCGTCGGCTCGGCAACGGGTCGCGGCGTATCGAACAAAAATCTCGCCTTACCATCGGGCGTATAAAATTTGCCATCGACGAACAATCTCCTCTCATCGAACGCGACTGTGTGCGAAGCACCAGCCGCAGCACTCTCATTATTTCGTACGCTTCTATTCGTTTCATCGTGCTGCGGCTGAGGCTGCGACCACAGCCGTACTCCGTCAGATTGCGGTAACGGCCATTGAATTCCGCCGCACTCATCGAGATGTTTGTAATCCACGATCCCCGTGATGTCGCAAGGCTGTCCGGCTGAGAGTCGCTTGATGATCTGAAACGCTGCTTCGGGCGAAGTCCATTCGCGGAATAATTCGCCACAGCCCCAATAGTGCGCGATGAGTTTGAAAATATTGAAATCGCTCAACGCCTGCCCCGGCGCGCGAGAAACTTTTTTCGTCAAACCGATACGGCGCTCGCTGTTGATGAACGTGCCTTCCTTCTCGCCCCAACCGGCCGCCGGCAACATGAGATGCGCGCGTTGAGCCGTGTCCGTGGTTGTGAACATGTCCTGCACGACGAGGAATTCCAGTTTGTCGAGAATGGCGTCGAATGAATCATTGTCACGCTCACCCTCACCCCCGGGGAGAGGGGATAGCAGTTGAGCATTCTTGAATTCGCGTTTAACCTGCGAGCCGCTGACCGCGCTCGCATTCTCGTAAGACGGGGAGCGTTTCTCCCTCTCCTCGGGGGTGAGGGCGGATGTCACACCGTTTTTCTTTTCAAGCCGCGCGCCCCACGAATGCGCTGGATTCGTCGCAATCACCCACAGTCCCTTAATCGTTCCGCTGCGAATACCTTCAACAATCTGATCATACGCCCACGACGATTTTTTCGGGATTCGTTCCACCGGAATCTTCAGCAATCGCGCGACCTGCTCACGATGTTCCACCTTCGCAAAGTCACGTCCGCCAATCAGGCTCGTCACGTTTGCGTAGAGCCGCGAACCCATCGCATTGCATTGCCCCGTGATACTGTTCGCTCCTGTTCCGGGTTTGCCGATGTTCCCCGTCATCAACGCGAGATTGATAATCGCCTGTGCAGTGCGTGTGCTTTCGTGACCTTGATTCACGCCCATCGTCCACCAGAACGAAACCGCCTTGCCGCGATGAATCGTTTCCGCACAACGATAAATTTCTCCGACGGTCAAACCCGTTTCCGCCGCAACTTTGTCCGGCGTGAACTGCCGTACAAATTCCGCGAACTCTGCATATCCCGTCGTACTGCGCGCGATGAACTCGCGATCCACCCAACCGTTTTGCACCAGTAAATTCGCGAGCCCGTAGAGCAACGTAAGATCGGATTTTGGTGCGAGCGCAAGATGTTGTGTGGCGTTCATCGCCGTCTCCGTGCGACGCGGATCGACGACGATAATGTTTGGCTGATTTTTATTTCGCAGCACGCGCTGCCACATGATGGGATGCGCGATGCATGGATTCGCACCGATGAACACCAGCGTATCGCTCAACTCAAAATCCGCATAAGTGAACGGCGGCGCGTCGAAACCGAAACTCTGTTTGTAAGCAACATGCGCAGTGGCCATGCACTGGCGCGTGTTGGAATCGCAATGCAACGCGCCCATGCCGAATTTCCACAGACAGCCGAGCAACGCGAGTTCCTCCGTGCAAATCTGGCCGGTGCTGAGAAACGCCACGCTCTCCGGCCCATGCTTATCCATGATCGCTTTGAACTTCAGCGTGAACACCTGCATCGCTTGATCCCAATCCGTCGGTTCAAGCTCACCGGTTTTCGGATTGCGCAAGAGCGGCGTGGTGGCGCGGTCAGACGCGGAAAGACAACTCAGCGCTTCCCAACCTTTCGGACACGCCATACCGAGATTGACCGGATAATGCGTCGCCGCGCTGAGATTCACTGCCTGGCCGTCTTTGAGATGAACGTTCAACCCGCAACCGGTTGAACAAAAACCGCAGACCGAAGTCGTCGTGCTGTCCGGTTTGAGTCGCGCGGGAACATGACCGAGGCCAAAATCTCCGGGCCGCAACCCAAGTTTTTGCGTCAACGCGCCGTTCCATTGCCGCAGCAGAGAATTTTCTTGTTCCGCGTTCATGCGACAAAACCTCCCGGCATTTTGGCGGGCGCAACTGCCGTGAAAAACAGATAGCGCTCCAGCAATTCCCCCACGAGACACAGCCCGAACACCACGATCGCCAACACGCGATTCGGCTCCGACATCACCAGCCCCAACGGCAGAATCAGTCCGCCCAGCATTCCGCAGAAGATGCGACTCCGCGACGCCAGTCCAAGTTCATCTGTTAGCAGCCGTGCGGTTTTGTTCAATGGCGACAACGTCAACGTGTCTTTATCCACCAGATGCCGGAAAATGCGATGTTCCAGTCCCAACTTTGCAGCCGTGGTAAAAAACAGCAGCACAACCGGTATCGAACTTGTCGAATCTGTGACTAACAACGCTGTCGCCGCACCGAGGAGCAATGTCGTGCCAAAGAATTTTCCGAAGCTTTGCGATCCGCACCAGAATTCCCGACGCGTATCCACATAAATCATCGCCGAACATGCAACGCCAACCAATCCCGTTGCGACGGTCAGCAGCATCAGTGGCTTTTGCAACGAAGTCAGCGGTGCAACAAAGAAAGTTACCGCCGTCAACATCGCCAGCGGCACATAAGCACCGAAGGCGATAACTTCGCGACTGAACCATGACGTGCGCCAACCAAGAAAGGCGCGCCACGCTTTCAACGGCTTGCCCAAATGCAAAGAAGCAATGCCCAATGCAACGGCACTGACGATTGCAGCAGTAACGGCCAACCATTGCGATAGCGACGCAAACAACGTCGCGAGGCTCACGCCAACCGCCAATTGCGTCAGCACCAACATGAACACCAACGGCAAATGCGATGTCGCCGGAGCAACATGCGCGTGATCACCCGCGAGCAAGGTCGATGGCAGCGGTCGAGTGGATTTGTAACGCGTGGTCGGCAGCGTAATCTGCGGTGACGGCGACGCGGGCAAAAACGGATTCGCGGAATGATTGTTCCGCGCTCTTTCCTTCTCCTTGATTTCTCCGCAATCTTGAGTCGCGCGATAGCGTTCCCGGACCGCAGCCGTTTCGACTAACGTAATTTTGATCGCTTCATGCGGACAGGCCTGCACACAAGCCGGTGCTTCACCGACCGCGAGGCGATTTGCGCACATGTCGCATTTGCGCACAATGCCGAGCCGTTTCGAATACTGCGGCACTTCGTACGGACACTTCATCACGCAGTATTGGCAACCGATGCATTGATCATCGAGATGCCGCACGATGCCGGTGACCGGGTCTTTGTCGTAAGCCAACACCGGACAACCTTCGAGACAACCCGGTTCGACGCAGTGATGACACGCGGTGGTAATCGTCTGCTGTTGCGGCGCGCGCCAATCGTCGCTGATCAATAATCCCACGTTGCGCCACGTTTCCGTTTCTTCGAGTCCATTGAGCGAATGACACGCCGTGACGCACGCCTTGCAGCCACTGCATCGATCGAGATCCACTTCGAATGCGTATTGCTGCCCGGGCTGCGGTTTGGTCTGCGGAATTAAATCGCGGTAGTAACGCGCCTGCGCCGGAAGCCCGTTGGTTTCATGCAAACGGGAAAACCGCTCCACCGCCGTGAGCCGTTGCTGCTCCGCCAACAGTTCATCAATCAACGTACGCGCCGATTCGGCGGGAGGCCGGTTGCGCGGAGCGTTGTCAGGAGCGGATGTCATTTGGTTCGGCGGAAAACCCGCTGGAGTTTCCCGCGATTCATTTGAGCGCCGCCGATGCCACCAACCCATGAACCAACTGAATAGTTCTCATGTTTACCATGAGCCGGGCGAGTGACTCAAAACGCCTGCGTTTGTGGTGTTTTCTCAAGCAAACCAAGGGAATTGAGAAGAATTGCGATCACTCGCAAAGTTGGCGTTTTGAAACGTCTCCCTCCTGACTTGGCGAAAATTGTCCATCGCGACCAAAGTTGCGGAGTCAGCAAAGCGTTGCGGTTGCTTTCAAAAAAGGTGCGCTGGCCGTTTGACCAGCGCACTTGTCACATCGAACCCGAGAAACAGCGACTAAAAGTTGAACTCGATTTCCGCCCAGAACACTTCTTTGTCGAAAGCGAACGGCGCGTCTTTCCCGTCGTACTTCGCGTATTTGGCGAGCACAGTCCAGTTCTTGCCGAACTTACGCGACACGACCAGGTCGTATTCGTGACCGAAGTCGGTATTGCCGGTTTCCGAATCGAATTTGTGGTAAACGAAATTCACCGGAATGTTCCCCGGCAACGTCACTCCTGCCGACGCATAAAAGTCCTTCAGCCCCGCAGCCGGCGTGGTCAAAAAGACGTCTGCCCAACCATTGAACGCGTGCAGTGTCGCCAGCGGCGTCCGGAACGAAGTTACGCCACCGCCTGCCCCGCCGTTTTCGTCGCTGCCCAACACTTCGTATCCCGCGCTCACGGTGAATCGGTCATACGTAGCTTTGAGTTCACCGAGGTAATACTCCGTTTCGTAATCCAACGTGCTGTCTGCGTAATCCGTCTGCCACGCGAATTCGCCGCGATAACTCAGCGTGCCTTTGTGTTCTTGATCGAACGTCCATGTGCCCGTGAGAAAACCGCCATAGGTCGCGCAGGAATTATTCGCCACGCCGGCCAGCGGACGCTCGTTTTTCAAATCGAGCACGTACGCATAGCCCGTGACTTTGAGCAACGGCGACACTGTGTAACTGCCGTTGAACACATGCGAAGCGGAATTGAAATCGCTCGTGCCGGCTCCGAGTGACGTGTCGTCGCCAAAAATACGATGTACCTTCCACAGATAGGCATAATTCAAATCGATCCCTTTGAGCGGCGTCACTTTCGTCGCCACGGCGTCGAACGTCTGCTGATTCTGTCGCCAACCGACGTGACCGATGAACCGGTGATTATCCAACACAAAAACCTGTCGTCCGCCCTTGACCGATGCCATAAAGTTGCTCGCGCTGTAAGTGTAGCTGAGCCACGCCTGATTCATCTCGGTTACCGTCGGATCAGCGATAACATCGCGCGGCACGGGCGATCCCGCGCCCGCCGCGTAAGTGTCCTTGTTGGCGGCGGTGACGTTTTCGCCTTCAATCATCGCCTGAAAACCGTAAAGCGGCGCGGTCGTGTAACCGAAGCGCGTGCGAATCGTTTCCGCGTGCGCGGGCGGCGTGCCACCTTCCTGATCGACGTTCTCGTAACGCGCTCGCACGTTCAGCGAGAATTTCCCTTTCGCGATCACGTCCGGGATTTTGTCAGTGAAAAACGTCGTCATTGGACAACCGTTCGTGTCGGTGATCATCGATTTGTCCTGCGCATAAACGGACGCAGTCGCAGCGAGTACGAGCGCGCTGCCGGTAAGAAGTCTCCAGTGGTGAGTTTTAATTTTCATTCGGTATGGGATTCGTTCGTTTGCAGTTAAGAAAGAGACTTCAAGCGGGAGTTGTGGCGGCAGCCTTTTGCATCGTCGTCGCCAAAACGCCGTAAGCGGTACTCCAGGCTTCTTTGACTTCCGGCGTAAATTCCGGTCCCAGTCCCTGCTCCAAAGTCCAGAGCAACGCGGTACCGACTGTCGCATAATGCGCGTCCTTCACCCCGTAACCCACATGGCGGCGACCGAGATCTTCGACCGCGGGCACGAGCCGACCGAGATCGTTCAACCCGCGCACCACCATGGTGATCATGGTCATCAATTTTTTACCCTGCTCTTTCAAATCCGTTTTGAAAAGCGGTTTCAGTTCGGGATCGAGTTCAAACAATTTGCCGTAAAAGAGCGCCGCCGCCTGATCCGCAATCGGCACGCATTTTTCCCAACTGGTCTGTACAAGAGTCACTTGTTGTGGCGTCATGTTATTTCCTTTCTGAGTTGCTTGCTTTGACTTGAATCAATCCAACGGCAAACGGATAACCACGCCGCCCATCACGTCGTTTAACTCGAAATCCGTTTTCGGCGAGTCATCGTGATCGTTGTGGCACTTCACGCACGCGGGAGAAACCGCGACGTCTGCATAAACCGCTGTGAAATATTTTTTCCCGCCGAGAACTTCCTCCGCGTAAAAATTCGTCGCCCCTTTGCTGTCCGCGACAAACTGCAATCCCTTCTTCTCAGCTTCGGTTTTCGGTTCGTTTTGTTTGTTGATGGGCCAGAGCGACAACAACGCGTAGCTGAATCCAGGTTTCTTTTCTGCGACCGTTTCCGCGCCCATCCGGAACATCTGGGCCGGCAACGGCAAGGTTTTCTCGTCTTTCCAGTGCTCAGTGGCCTTGATGATTTTTTCGTCGTTCTGCAAACGATTGACCACCTGTTTGGTATAAACCGCACGATCGGACGACATCACGATGAACAGATTGTCCGCCATCTGTTGCGGCGTGAATCCGGACGCTTTAGCAGCTTCCGCTTTATTACAGCCGGTCAGAACAGTGGCGCTGACAATCGTCGCCATCAATGTGCCGACGAGTAGAAGAGGTTTCAGGGGTTTCGCTTTCATTTTTCAGTACGGGGTTTGGATTTTTGTTTTTGAATTTCCATCTGTCGCTTTACCGCCAGGTCAATGCTCTCGACATGCCGGGCGGGGCGACCGATGAAATTGGTGCAGATCAACGCCGGATCTGCGAGCGCATCGAGACTGAATTCCAGCCCGTGGCAACCCATACAGACGCTGCGGATCATTTTTTCGTTGGGACGCAAATTCGCATTCTGATTGTGCTGCACGCGCACCATGACATGGCCCGCGTTTTCAATTTTCTCGCGCGGCAGATGACAGGTGGCGCAACTCACTCCGCTGCCCGCTGGCGCTTCACCCGTCGTTTCGTTGAACCAAAGCGCAAAATGTTTGGAGTCTTTGTAGGCCAGACTGTGTTCGTCGTTGTGACAGGAAAGACACGCGTCAACCGCCGCCGTGCGCGTGTTGAATTCATGCGCGCCATGACAACTCACACAACCCAACTCGTGATGCGCCGCGTCCGCTTTCATCGGCAGTCGTGACTGCGCCGGAGTCATCGGCGGCAGGTCCAACGCGAGCCGCATCCCGTGTTTTCCGGCGAGAAAACCGTTCACCTCTTCCTTGTGACACCGCGTGCAGGCATTGGGAGCCAGCTTATCCGACCAACGTTTCTCACGCGTCGCCGCATCCTCGATGTTGTGACAATCGGTGCAATTCACGCCCGCCTTGGCGTGGGCGGTCGTCAACCAATCCTCTTTCACCTTCGCGTTCGCAGTCACATTGGCAGGCGCGTCCTGTTGTTCCGCCGTGAGCGCGGGACGCGGTTTCATCACGCCATCGGCCGTCAGGAACGCGAGCAATTGTCGTTGCGCCACCGTCCCCGAATCTTTCACCGCCGGCTCTTGGGCATGTTTGAGCAGAAAATTTTCATAAAGCGCCGAGTTGTCGTGATAGTTGTGGCAGCCCGCCGTGGCGCAGGAATCGAATTTGAAATTCTTGTGACTCGGTCGATCAGTCAGCGTTTGTTGATGACAATGCGCGCAATAATCAATCGGCACCGTCACGCCCATCGCCCCCGTCTGATGCGGCACATGTTCGCGATGACACGCAACGCAGTTGTCCGCTTTGATGAGTTGCAAGCGATCGGCATTTCGCGGATCGATAAATTTGCTTTTCGGATGCGAATCGTTCGCGGCTTTCAACTCCGCTTCGTGACATTTGTAACACGCGTCTTCTTTGACCCCGAGCCATGGTGTGTGACACGCGCTGCAGGCGAGTTCAATCTGGTAATGGCCGCTGGTGGTTTCACCCGGCAAAAGAAAACGCCGGTCCGACCCCGTCAGGATATAGGTTGCCATGCCACTCATTGCCAAAGTTACGACGCTCCAGAGAATCCAGAGCCATTTGTGCTTCTGAGCCATCAAAAGTAATACGCAACTATCACGTGCCACACGACGAGCACCGGCATCGGCCACCCCAATGCGATGTGAGTTCCGGTCCAGAATGCCCGCAATCGTTTCGCCGCCACGGGGCTCAACCGCCGTTCCAGCGCCGTCACCATGCCTGCGAGTGCTCCCACCAACACGAGCGCGAGAAAATTCAGCATCAACACAAAATTGAAATTATTGCCGAGGCGAAACCCCGTATGCGTCACCAGCGCGATAAGCGAAATCGTTCCCAATACCGCATGAATCGCGCGCCAGTAACCGAATTCGCCAAACGTAAATCGCTTGATGCGCTTGCGCAGTGACAGGCCGAGACTGATCAACACCAGCCCGATGAGTGTGAATCCGGTAATCTGTTTCCAGAATCCATCGCGCCACAACGCATTCACGGAATGAAGTTTTCCCTGCACGGAATCTGCGAATGCAATCGGCGGCGCGAAGAAAATGGCCAGCGCGAAAATCAGCGCGATGGAACACGCAATCGCCAGCGGTTTGAGTCCGGGAAGTTCATTCAACCACGCAGGCGCACCGACGAGTTGCGCGAGCAACGGTTTGCACGAGCCGCAAACCGTGGACGCTCCGGTCCGCTTCGCCAACGCTTCCACCGTCGCACAACCTTCCGCACACGCCGCGCTCAACATGCCGCGTCGCACACCAACGCAGTTGCAAACAAGCGCATTCGCCGGCCATTGACTGACATGCGGCGCGGTCTCGGCTTTCCATAGTTTGCCCGTGCGCGCAAAACGAATTTTCTGCCAACGCCAGACACGCGCCCGGCGTTCGGCGAGTTCTTGGATTCGCACGGCTTCGGGCCAATCGCCAACTGCCGTCGCCCCGACCAGCCGACCTTTCTCCAGAACCAAGCGCCGACTCGCTCCGTTCCCCTGCCAACTGACCGATTCATCACCGTTCGCCTGAAAATCGCCGAGCGTGGCGACTTCGATGCCGCTGAGTTTGAGTCGCGTGGACTGGTCGCTCCCGGTGTATTTGCGACGTTTGCCAGCGAGATTTTCCGCCAGCACATCCGCCATCTGATAACCGGGGGCGGCCAGTCCGTAAACCACGTGGCGATGACACGCGCACTCGCCAATCGCATAAATATTCGGATCAGAAGTTTGCAGCGCGTCGTTGATGCAAATGCCACCGCGCGCGCCGATTTCGAGTCCGCATGCCGTCGCCAGTTCATCGCGCGGTCGAATCCCCGCTGCCACGACGACCAATTGCACGCGCAGACATTCGCCGGTGTTGAATTGCAGCAACCGATCTTCACCAAGTGCTTCAATGCTTTGCGTTTCGCGCTGCGTGCAAACATGAATGCCGAGCTTTTCAACGTGCGTTTGCAATAACGCACCGGCTTGCGGATCAAGTTGACGCGCGAGCAACGAAACACCGCGCTCGACAATCCAGGCTTCAAGTCCGAGATCCCGTAAAGCTTTCGCGGCTTCGACTCCCAGCAATCCACCGCCCAAAACTGCCGCGCGTTTGCAGTTTTGCGCGTGTTCACGAATGCCCTGTAAATCTTCAATCGTGCGATACAGAAAAACGCCGGATAATTCCTGGCCCGGCAATGGCGGCATGAACGCACGCGAACCGGTCGCAAAAATCAGATAATTGTAAGCAACCTCTTTTCCGCTCGCGGTGCGAACCTTTTTCGATTCGCGCTCCACCGCCACCACCGGGTCGCCCAGATGCAATTCGATGTTCTGTTCCGCATACCAGGACAACGGCGCGAGCAACAGTTTCTCTGCAACAGGTTGTTCGAAGAACGAGGTCAGATGCACACGGTCGTAAGCCGGTTGCTTTTCTTCCCCGAACACCACGAGGCGAAATTCTCCGTCGTCGTCCAGCGCGACGAGACGCTCACACAACTTGTAACTCGCCATGCCGTTGCCGATGACCACGACTGTTTTCACGTTTTTGGAAACAGCGCGTTTTCGGGCGTCGTGTTGTTTTCCGTTTCCGGAATCCAACCCAGTCGGAGCAAGTCTGGCGCGGTAAAACATATCAGGCAGCGTGAGCGAGACCGGGTTTGCGCTGCGCGCGGTCGTTGAGAAATTCAATCAGGTGTTCGCGACAGGTGTAGTACTGCGAATCCTCCAACAATGCGGCACGATTGCGCGGACGCGGAAATTTCACTTCCAGCACATCACCGACTTCCGCCGCCGGACCGTTGGTCATCATCACCACGCGATCGGACAGAAAAATCGCTTCATCCACATCATGCGTGACCATGAGCGCGGTGAGTTGCGTGCGGCCCCACACTTCGAGTAACACCTGCTGGAGTTCGATGCGCGTGAGCGCGTCCAACATGCCGAACGGCTCATCGAGCAGCAGCATCTTGGGTTTGAGCGCAAACGCCCGGGCGATGCCGACGCGTTGACGCATGCCTTGCGAGAGTTCCGTCGCGCGCTTGCGCATCGCATCCCCCAGGCCGACTACCGTGAGATAATATTCCGCAATCGCGCGGCGTTCCGCTTTGCTCGCAGTGAAGAAAACCTGGTCCACGCCGAGCATCACGTTTTCAAACGCCGTCAGCCACGGCAACAAACAAGGCGATTGAAACACGATTCCGCGATCCGGCCCAGGCCCACTGAGTTCCTTCCCGGCGAGAATGATGCCGCCAGACGTGATGTCGTTCAGTCCGGCCAACATCGAAAGCACCGTCGATTTGCCACAACCTGAATGACCGATAAGCGTGACGAACTCGCCTTTCGCGATGTTGAGATTGAAATCTTTGACGATGACCGCCGGGCCTTTGGGCGTCGGATAAATCTTCGTCAGATTTGCGATTTCAACGTAGTGGCTCATGTGAGTTGGTTTATTCTGGCTGGTCCTCTGTGCAGCCAGCTCATACGGTTTCGACGGTTTCCTGCTTTTGTTCGCTCTTCCGCCGGGCGGGAGGTCTGCCAAAATGAAACCGCGAAACGCTCAAATCCTCCGGCTCGATGTCCGGCAACGTGAGCTTGCGCGTCACGGAAGTTTTTTTGTGTCCACCATCGCCCAGCAAATAACCGATCACTTCTTTGCGGATCGCTTTAAAGCGCGGATCGTGATTCAACGCCTTGCGATCCCGTGGACGTTCAATGTCCACTTGCACCGACGGCCCCAACGTAGCGCGCGGGCCGGCACTCAGCGGAATGATGCGGTCGGCAACAATGATGCCTTCATCTACGTCGTTGGTGATGAGCACGACAGTCTTTTTGGATTCCGCCCAGATGCGGGCAATCTCATCCTGCAATACCGCACGGGTTAGCGCATCCAGAGCGGAAAGCGGTTCATCCAGTAACAGAATTTTCGGATCCATCGCCAACGCGCGCGCAACACTGACGCGCTGCCGCATGCCGCCGGAAAGTTCGCGCGGCTTTTTATCGCGCGCCGGCGTGAGATTCACCATCGCGATGTATTTTTCCACGTGTTCGCGACGTTTCTCCGCTGGCCAATGGGAGAAAACTTCATCCACCGCGAGCGCGATGTTTTCGTATACACTCAACCACGGAAGCAGCGAATAATTCTGAAAAACGATGGCGCGATCAGGCGATGGCTCGGTCACCGTTTCGCCGCGCAACGTCACCGAACCCTCGTCCGGTCGTTGCAAGCCCGCGATAAGCGACATCAGCGTGGTTTTGCCCGCGCCGGAATAGCCGACAATCGCCACAAACTCACCCTCGGCGATACTGAGATTGATGTCGTGCAACACCTCGGTCCGCTTCGCGCCAAAGCCGTATCCTTTACTGACTTTGTTGAGTTCGAGAAATGCCACGGGATTTATTGTCAGGTGAATTGCTTTACCGGATTGCGGCGCCGTCGAAGCTCACAGCCTTCTGCAAGACCATCATCGTGCGATCGAGAAAGAAGCCGATGAAACCGATGGTGAACACCGCGACCATGATTTGCGCGAGCGTCTGGCTGCTGCCGTTCTGGAACATGTCCCATACGAATTTTCCGAGCCCTGGATTCTGCGCCAGCATTTCTGCGGCGATGAGCACCATCCAGCCGACGCCCAACGAAAGTCGCAGCCCGGTGAAAATCAGCGGCAGCGCGGAGGGAATCACAATCTTACGCACTTTCTTCCACCAACCGAGTTTCAACACGCGCGCGACATTGAGGTAATCATTGTCAATTGAAGCCACACCCAACGCTGTGTTGATGAGCGCCGGCCAGAGCGAACACAACGCCACCGTGAACGCTGAGCTGATGAACGATTTTTCAAACATCGGCTCTTTCGGATTGTAGAGCGCGCTCACCATGATCATCACAATGGGCAACCACGCGAGCGGCGACACCGGTTTGAAAATCTGAATGAACGGATTCATCGCGGTGTTGAAGACTTTGCTCAATCCGCAAAGGATGCCGAGCGGCACCGCGATGATTGCCGCGATAACAAAGCCCGTGAACACGGTTCTCAGACTGGTGAAAATCTGGTCGAGATAAGTGGGTTTACCTGCGTATTTGCGTTCTTTCCATTCGCCCGTCGGATTTTCCGCCAGAAAGGTCTTTTTGCGTTCTGCCTGGCGTTTGTAAAAATCCGCTTCCTTTTTTCGTTCTGCGAGGTGGTCGGCCCAGAGATTTTTCGCTTCCACCCAGACCGCCGCCGGACCAGGCAGCGAACCGAAGCTCACTTTCACGTTTCTGGCGACCCAACTCCACGCACCGAGAAAAATCAGAACTGCGATAATCGGCACGCCGATCGTCAACAGAATCTGGCGGAGTTGTTCATTCGGATTGTCGCGCTTGGCCAGGCGCAGGAACGGAACGAACCAGTTCAGCCCAACGCTTTCGCAGGTTTTGATCAAAGTGCTCATGGTGAATCAGTCTTTCAAACCGATGGGAAACTTTTTCAGATAGTCGTTGGGCTTTGTGCCGTCGTATTCGATGCCATCAATGAACTCCGCAGTCGGCGCTTTAAAGCCATCGGTTTGCGGCACTTCGTCGGCTTTGAGTTTGCCCTCTTTGATCAGCGCTTGAGCGGCCTGCATGTAGATCTCCGGTTTGTAAACCTGCTTCGCAGTTTCGAAATACCAGTCGTCGGATTTCGCTTCGGTGATCTGTCCCCAACGGCGCATTTGTGTGAGATACCAGATGCAATCGCTGTAAAACGGATACGTCGCGTAGTAGCGGAAGAAGACGTTGAAATCGGGCATCGGACGTTTGTCACCTTTGTAGTATTCCCACGTTCCGGTCATGCTGTTTGCGATGACCTGCTTGTCCGCACCGACGTATTCCGGTTTGGACAAAATCTCGCACGCCTTCATGCGATTCTCCGGCGACGCATCCAACCACTTCGCCGCGCGAATCAACGCTTTGATCACGGCAATGTGCGTGTTCGGATTTTTCGCCGCCCAATCCGCCGTCACGCCAAAAACTTTTTCCGGATTATTCTTCCAGATTTCGAGATCGGTAATCGCAGCAACGCCGATGCCTTTGATTACCGCTTGTTGATTCCACGGTTCACCGACGCAGTAACCTTGAATCGTCCCTTGCGCGAGCGTCGCCGGCATTTGCGGCGGCGGCGTCACCGAAATCAACACATCGGCGTCCTTCGTGCCCGTCGTGTCGGTTGCAGTGTAGTACCCCGGCACAATACCGCCCGCCGCGAGCCAATAACGCAGTTCGTAATTGTGCGTGGAAACCGGAAACACCATGCCCATCTTCATCGGCGTGCCTTCAGCTTTGAGTTTTTGCACAACCGGCTTGAGTAAATCAGCTTTGAGCGGACGTTCGATCGGCTCTTGATTCAACGTCGGATTCATCTCTTTCATCTGCTCCCAGATGGCGTTGCCGAGCGTGATGCCGTTGCCATTGAGGTCCATGCTGAACGCCGTAATCACGTGCGCTTTCGTGCCGAATCCGATAGTCGCCGCAATCGGTTGCCCGGCGAGCATGTGCGCGCCATCGAGTTCACCGCTGATGACGCGGTCGAGCAGAATTTTCCAATTCGACTGCGCCTCCACCGTTACGTAAAGCCCTTCGTCCTCGAAGTATTCCAACTCCTTCGCGATGATGATCGGCACGCAATCAGTGAGTTTGATGAAACCGAATTTCAGATCGGTTTTTTCCAGCTTCGGCGCGGCGGGCGCGGAAAGAATAGAAAGCAACAATGCTGCGACACAAAAGGCCATCACGAGAAGCCGCACAATTAAAACTCGGGTAACGGAGTTAACAGGAGATGACTTTGGTTTCATTGGTGTTTTCCTTTCCGGCGGGAGTTTGAGTTGAAAGACGCAGCGCATTGGCTTGCGTGAAAATGTCCGGTCGAAAAATGCGACGCCCCAACGCAGCGCTGAGTTGGCCGGGGTCTCTGACAAGACCGCTGGTGCGCAGATTGCGCATCACCCAACCCGCTTTATCGGCCGAGGGTTCGTTGGCGTCATGCCGATGGAAAATGCAGAAATCCGAAATATTGCGTGCTTCTTTCTTCGTCAGCGCAAACGGACCGGTTAATCCGTACCGCAACACATCTTCGGAAACGTTCACATACTCGGGTCGCGCCAGAATGGAAATTATCTCTGCGTGATTCTCCGGTTGATCGCAATAGGCGCAGGCTCCCAACAACGCCGCAATCAAAGCGATGTGTTCCTGCGCGCGCTTCTCCGCGAACTCGCGTCGCACCATCAAAATTTTCTCCGGATGCAACGGGTCCAGTTCCGCGCTCACTGCAACCACGCAGCCTTCACCGGAACGCACAGCCAACGAGTTCCACGGTTCCCCCACGCAGAACCCATCAAGATGACCGGCTTTGAGATTTGTCACCATCTGCGCCGGCGGAACAATGACGATTCGCACATCCTGATCCGGTCGAATGCCTGCCGCAGTGAGCCAGTTGCGCAACAGATAGTGATGCGACGAAAATGAGTAAACGACACCGATCGTAAAAACCTTCTGACCGCGCGTGCGTTGAATTTCTGCGCGCAATGATTTGCCATCGCGCACACCGCGATTCCACAAATCCGCCGAGAGCGTGATGGCATTGCCGTGAAGATTAAGCACCAGCGCGGTAAGACATTCGCAGGCGATGGAATTCAATCCGAGCGTTGCAGCCACAGGCATTCCGGCGACGGCATGCGCGGCTTCGAGTTCACCGTGAATGACTTTATCCCGAATCGTGGCCCAACCGAGTTCGCGACTCAGCGCGACCTGCAAGCCGTATTTTTTGAACAGTCCTAATTCCTGCGCCATGACGAGTGGCGCGCAGTCGGTCAGCGGCACGAATCCCAGTCGCATCATTCGGTTGGCTCTCGCAAAAGTCATCAAGTGAATTTCTTTTTTTCAGTGACGGCGGGTTTGGCCCTCGGCGCGGTTCTTTAGCGGCGCAGATGCCAACCGGTAGTGCGTGGCGTAATGAATGCTCCGAGTTGCACCAATGGCAGCCATGACTGCCGCTCATTTATGAATGCTCCACTGGACAGTCGGCAGGTTCGCGCGTTTTGCGTGTTGGCGCGCACGGGAAGTTTTACGCAGACCGCACGTGAGCTTCATCTCACGCAATCCGGTGTCAGCCATTCCATCAAAGCGCTGGAGACTGATATCGGCTGTCGGCTTTTGGACAGATTGGGCAAAAAAGTCGTGCTCACTCAGGCAGGCGAACAGTTCTTACAGCACGCGGCAAAAATTCTTCATGAAATGGAGAGCGCGCGTGTTTCGCTCGGCCAACTCGGCAAATGGGGGCAAGGCCGCTTGCGCCTCGGCGTGAGCACCACCGCGTGTCAGCATCTGTTGCCAACCGTTCTCCGCGAATTCAAAGAGAGTTTTCCCGATCACAGCATCAGCATTGAACCCGGCGATACCCCCGAACTGGTGAACGTCCTGTTGAATCATCGCGTGGACCTCGCGATGTGCCTTGATCCGGGGAACGATCCGCAATTGGAAGCGCACGATCTGTTCACTGACGAACTGCAATTCATCGTCGGCGCAATGCATCCATGGGCGAAGGCCGGTCGTGTGGAGCGCAGTGAAATTCCGCGCATGAACTACATTCTTTACAGCAAAACCAGCGTCACTTTCCGCCTCGTGCAGGATTATTTCCGCCAGGAACAGATGGTTCTCAACACCGTGATCGAACTCGGCAGCATGGAGGCGACGAAGGAACTCGTAAAACTGGGGCTTGGCGTGAGCATTCTCGCGCCTTGGATTGCGCGGAAGGAAATTGAAGACGGTTCGCTCGTGGCGTTACCGCTGGGTCGCCGCAAACTGCAACGTCGTTGGGGCATTCTTCAATGGCGCGGCAAACGGCTCAGTCTCGCCGAAGAAACCTTTATCGGATTATGTAAATCTGCATGCAATTCATTCACCATGAAAACCGAGCTGGTCTGATTGTTCTCGCGCTCATTCTCCGCACCGCCGACCGCTGGCGTGAATGATTTTCATCAAACTCCGCAAGTTGGTGTTTTTAATGCTGAAGATTGCTCGCCTGAGCGCGGCGAGCCCGGCTCCCCGCGCTCGAAACCCGATTTTCATTCATGAACGATTTACTGGATAGTAAACAATTACGGACCTTTGTTTCGCTGGCGCGAACCGGCAGCTTTACCGCCACCGCCAAGGAAGTTTTCATCACTCAATCCGCCGTCAGCCATTCGATGCGCGCGCTGGAAAACGAACTCGGTTGCCGCCTGCTCAATCGCATCGGCAAACGCACCACGCTCACACTCGAAGGCGAACAACTCCTCCGCCACGCGGAAAAAATTATCGCGGACATGACCGCCGCCCGCGCGTCGCTCGACAAACTCGGCAAATGGGGCGAAACACGCCTCCGCATCGGGGCGAGCGTTTCCGCGTGCCAACACCTGTTGCCGCAGGTGCTGCGCAACTTCAAACAGACGCATCCCAAATGTCGCATCACGCTTGAGCCCGGCGACTCCCCTGCCCTCGCCGAAGCCGTGCGCGAACAGCGCATTGATATCGCGCTCGCTCTTCGCCCCCAACGCGAGCCTGCCCTCGAGTTTCAGCCGTTGTTCGACGACGAACTCATGTTCATCGTCGCACCGCAACATTCGTGGGTCGAAGCCGGCGGCGTAGCGCGCCCCGAAATTGCACGTCAGAATTTCATTCTCTACAGCCGCGCAAGTCAGACGTTCCGCGCGGTGGAAAGTTTCTTTCGCGAAGAAGGCATTACGCTCAATGCCACGATGGAACTCGGCAGTATCGAAACCATCAAACAGCTCGTGAAACTCAACCTCGGCGTCAGCGTGCTGGCCACGTGGATCGCGCGCGCCGAATTGAAAGAAGGCTCACTCGTCGCGATGCCGCTCGGCCGCCGCAAACTGCGGCGCGAATGGGGCTTTCTCTATTTGCGCGGGAAAAATCTTTCGCTGGTTGAATCAGAATTCGTGCGCTTATGCGGCGATGTCACGAAGAATATCTGACGGAAACGACGCGTTGGAAAAACTGAATCCAATGCTGAGGTTCTAATTTCCGCCAGTTCACCGGCTGCGCACGACGTAATACCGTTGCGCTTCCTGAGCGACCGTTGGAATCGTCACACTGAAATTGCCAGTCGAATCAAACTGACCGGTATAAATCACCGTCCATTCGGTTACCGGCAATGCAAGGTTGGTGGACGTCACGACGTCGTAAGTCCAATTCGGCGTTCCGCCGCTGCCGGAGAAATGGAAGCTTCCACCACTTAAATCAACACTGCTCACGACCGGCGGTTCAGTGCTGACGATCCAGATTCGTCCGTTGGTTGCGAGCTGCGAGGTATCCCATTTCAATCCGGCTTCCAACGCGGGCAATTCAACCTGCGCAAAAGCCCCGGAATAATTGCCGGCGGCAAACAACTGAAAATTATCGCCTGCTTCCAACAGTTCGACACTCGCATTCAACACATCCAATGTGCCGCCATAAGTAACCGTGCCTCCCACAACAACCTTGTCGTTGCCAAATGGATTTTTGCTGATTTCAAATTGCGCGATCGCACTGGCGTTGAGCGTAAGTGATTGCGTGAAGGTCAATGTTCCGATGCCATCACCGGGAAGCAATCGTCCGAACACCGTCGTAACCCCGCCAATGACGCCTGTCCCGCCGAGTCGCCCATTGACGCCAACATTCACCGCGCCGGTTGCTGCCGCTGAATCGCCATTCACCAACAACGTCCCGTTGTTGATCATGGTCGTGCCGGTGTAAGTGTTCGTGCCGGCCAATCGCAACGTGCCCGTGCCGGATTTGATAATGCTGGTGACATCGTTGCCGTTGATGATGCGCCCGCTGAATGTCGTGGAAAGATTCTTCCCGCCGATGTCGTATGTGCTGCCCGCCCCACCTGAACCCGAAGAGCGCCCCGATAACGTTGTATTCGGTCCGCCGCTCAACGCACCGAGCGCCACCGTGATGTTACCGTTGCGATTGACGAGCCAACCCGTGCCCGTGCCGAGATCAAACGTGGTATTTGCGCTGCCGAACGAAACATTGCTGTTTCCACTATTGATGCGAAGCGTGCCGCTGCTGTTTCCCAGACTCACCGCGCCCGGGAAACCGCTCATGTTGCCGCCCACAGAAAACACGCCCGGACTTCCTGACGCGGAAATAATCAACGTCGCTCCCGCGTTACCACTCCACGAACCACTGACCACATTGTTGTTACCGCCTTGCGATAACAGTGTGCTGGCAGCATTCACCACGAGTGGATTGGCATAGAACTGCTGCCCGCCAATCGCGAACGTCAACGTCCCACCATTGAGGCGAATCGGTCCGCTGCCAGCGCCAAAAACATTTCCGAGCGACAATGTTCCCGCGTTGATGTCCACGCCACCACTGAAAGAGTTGGAAACATTCATGAACAACGTGCCGCTACCCTGTTTCGTCAACGTCATCGCACCGGCGATCGAGCCGTTCCCGCTTGTATTAAAAGTGTAATTCTTATTGGCATCCACCGTCACCGAACCCGGCTGCAACGTGGCATTCAACAAAACCGGTGTATTGTTCGAGCCGGATTGATCGAACCTTACATTCGCGCCGTCGCTGTAAACCACGATGTTCGCACCATCGAACCAATTTAATGCGCCACCGATATCCCACGCATTCGCCGCCGCACCGCCGCGCCACGTGAGACTGCTCGGCAACGGCGTCGTGGTCGCTTGCGCTGTGGTGGAATAAGCTGAAGCGTCAGCCAGATTTGTCCCGCGCACGCGGTAGTAATACGTCGTGTCCGGAGTTAATCCGTTATCCACATAAGTCGTTTCATTCGCCGCCGTCACCGCAATCTGACTGAACGAAACATGGTCCAACGACCGCTCAATCAGATACGCGTTTTCGTTCGTCGCGTTATCCTGCCACGAAAGATTGATTTGAAACGCGCCCACCGGAACAGCAGTCAAATTGCTCGGCGCAACCGGTGGTGCAGGCGGAATCATCGCTATCAATGCAATCAGGCCGGGCGCATTTGTCAGCGTGACTTCTTGAATGAAGTTTCCGCTCAACGCGAGATTGGTCAGACCGCCGTTCAACGAACCGGTGTAAGTCATCAACGGATAAACTCCTGGTTCGAGATGTCCGTCGAGCGTGCGAATCTCAATTGTGTTCGTCCCGCTCAACGTAAGATTTCCCTGAATCACCAACCGATCGCTCGCCTTAATCGTTCCGCTCGGATCATCGGACAAATCAAACTGACACAATACGCCAAGCAGCGACACATCGCCGGCAACTGAGAGCGTTCCTGTCGCATTGGTCCCCGGACCAATCGTCAACCTACAACCGTTCTCCACGACAAGGCCATTACCCAGATAACCGCTACCGCCAAATTGCGATGGGCCTTCCGGCGTACCACGTCGTTCCACCGTCACCGCGCTACCGCCCAATGCGCCATTCACAAACATCGCCCCACCACTCACAACGGTCGCGCCGGTAAAGTGGTTAGTAGTATTTACCGTCAATCGACCCGGACCGGCTTTGCGGAGCGACATCGCACCGTCGAGCAAACCTGTTCCAGCGAATACATAGTCTTTCGCTGTGTGAACCGTCACTTGCGCGGGCGTTAACGTGCCGTTCAACGTAATGCTCGTGTGATTCGATCCGGTTAAATCGAAAAGCACGGAGCGCCCGGCTACGAACGGCACTGCGGGATTGTTGCCTTTCCAAACACCGTTCGTGCGCCAATTCACCGCACCGTTGTCTTCCCAGATATTCGCGCCGCCACCGCGCCAGACGAGGTCCGCATCGGAAATCGGCGCGACCGGAGCGCGATACATGCCCGGCCCGATGTAATAACCCGGATGCGGCGGTTGATTGTAAGCGACGTTCTGCCACGCGATGGCAACGCGATACTGCGGATCGTGCATCAATGTCACGAGCCGATTGGTCGCGACAATGGTGGTCGTGTAGATGCGCAAGTTCTGATTATCCGAAGTGCGCCAGATGACTTCCTCGCGCCAATCGCCGAACAAATCTGCCGCCAACGCGGGCGTGGATTTCGTGCCGTTATTAGAACTGATTCCACCGGGCGACAACAACGTACTCGTGCTACTCGACACGAAATTCCATTTCGAAATCGTCGTGCCATCCAACAACTCGCGCAACAGATCCGCATCCCAGTAACACGCGAAATTTTGCGGTCCAGGTTTGGTGGAGGAAATTTGCGTGCCGCGCACGTTCATCAATCCGCCGCGCGAACCCCACATTTCAAAACCGCGAAAGTTCGGATTGATATCCATCGCAATTCCGCGCCCGACATCGGAGTTCTGTCCGTCCACGCCGAAAATGATTTCACCCGTGCGCGCATCGTGACAGTCCAAACCATACGGCCCGTACTGCGATGGCGATTCATGAATCATCCAGACTTCCAATCCCGGCCGATCGGGATCCATATCGGACAAATGCAACGCATCGCCATGGCCCAGGCCGGTCGTGTAAAGCCCCGTACCGTTATCATCAATCGTGCAAGCGCCGTAAACAATTTCGTCTTTACCGTCCGCATCCACATCACCCACGGTGAGACTGTGCGCGCCCTGCCCTTTGTAATTCGCCCACGGGCCGCCGGAATGTCCGGTGTCAAATGTCCATCGCTGCGTCAATTGCCCATCCCGCCAATCCCACGCCACCAACGCCGCACGCGTGTAATAGCCGCGACACATCACCACACTCGGACGCACGCCATCCAGATAAGCCACCGCCGCCAGAAACCGATCCACGCGATTGCCATAGTTATCGCCCCAATCCGAAACATTGCCGCGCCCCGGCAGATAATTGGTGTTCGCCAACTTCGCCCCGGTGAGTCCGTCGAAAATCGTGAAGTATTCCGGCCCGCTCAGAATGTAACCGCCCGAATTGGTGTACGTGGTGAAAGCAGCATTGCCATCCACATACGCGCCCAGACCGTCGCGCGTGCCGGGCGCAGTCTTGCAGGCGAGCTCGGCGCGACCGTCTCCATCCAAATCGTAAACAATGAACTGCGTGTAATGCGCCCCGGCACGAATGTTCGGTCCGAGATCAATCCGCCACAGCAACGTGCCGTTTAACTTGTAAGCGTCGAGAAAAACGTTGCCGGTAAAACCGCTCTGCGAATTGTCCTTGGAATTCGTCGGATCCCATTTCAACACGATTTCGTATTCGCCGTCGCCATCGAGATCCGCCGCACTGCAATCGTTCGCATTGTAGGAATACGGCACGCCATCAATCGTTACGCCGTCAGCAGGCGGTTGCAGTGGGACGTTGAGATATTGCTGCGTCGGAACATTTGCCGCCAAACCAAACGGCGCACTCAACGCCTGCGTTATCCCGGCCACCACTGGTTGCAGAAAATACGCATTCGATTGCGCGAAGTTCACCGCTGTGTCCACGAAGTTACAACTGTTGGTGATTAACGTCGTATTCCGTTGCACCAGCGCGCCGCCGTTGGACGAGCGATAAACGTTGAAACCGATATCCTCCCGATCTGTTCCCAACAAACGCCATCCCACATACGCCATGCTCGTTCCGGTGCGTACAGCGACCACCCCACGCCCCAGTCGTTCCATTTGCATTTGCGCCGTGAGCGGAGAAATTCCGAGCGAACCGACCAGCAGCAAGGCAATCAACAATCTCTTCATGGGCAACGTGGCGAATTCCTCCGACGATCTTTGCCGTGCGACAAAAGCACGAACCGCTCGCGAGGGATGGCGCACGTTAACAGCTTCAACCATCGTGAGCCATCGCCGGAAAGGGGGACGCAAATTGAAGAAACAACCGCCGCAACATCATTTACCCGGACCGACGCTCGGTTGATTGGTCGGATAAGTCCAGAGCCAGTCGTCGTTTACTTTCCTGACTCGATCATCCTCCCGATCCACACCGAAGCTGCGGAGCGTATAGCGACCCGCAGGATTTCGTTCGTAACTCATCGGACGACGAGCGACCGGGTCAGGCGGAATTTCCGGCAAATATTCCGAAACGAGCTGCGACAACTTTTCCGGATAACTCCCGCGCGCGAGCCGGTATCGCTCCAACGCGCAGGCGATGAGCGCCTGATTCAACGCCGCCTGCGCAAACGCCAGCGTCGTCGGACGCGGATTGTTCCATGGATACGGTTGCAACAGTGTGAAAACATCGTCGTTCAACGGCAGGTCGTGCAGATAATCAGTTCCTCGGTCGAGAGACGCCCAGCCATTCTCAATATCCAGTTTAGCGATGGCTCTTTCTCCGGCGGCGTGCAAAAGCCGACAGCGCTCATACCACCAGTTGCCAGGCTCGTGTTGCCAATGCGAACGGGTGGAATAGGAATTACCATTGGAACTTGGGATCTGCCGCAGATGGGACGGCAAATCCGGAAAACGACTCCACAATTGCAAATGCGCCTGCACGACGCGTCGCACGTCGTTGGTGTAATCCGTCAACAAAGTAAATCGCCGCAACTCAGATTCAAACTGCGTCAACTCCGTTGCGGTCCACCGCTGTTCGCACATTCCTTCCCACAACGGTTGCAAGGTTCGCACCAGCAAAATCTGTTGTCGCAACGCCGCCCGCGCATCGAGCGTCTGTCGCGCCAATCGCGCCAATCGTAATCCAGTCAGAACATCAACCGCCGCCGCATCGTGGTCACCCGTCGCCAACGCCGCACTGGCTCGCAACGCAAAAATAAAATGCACTCGCTCCAACAGCACACTTTCCGGTTGATCACTGCGAATCACCGTCTCCACGTCGCAATTCGTTCGGGTCTGGTAATACGGCAGCTTCGCCGCTTCCGCAAATTCGCTCAGCGCCTCCCGATATTTCGCAAGGTCCGCCAGCATGGCCGTTGCCATTTCGGCGCGATTGGTACTTACGCCGAATTTGCGAGAACTCTCTATCCAACGCGCATGCTCATCGAGCGGGAAGAATTTTCGGGTCGGCCACGGCGCAGTCGCATCTGTCGGCCAACGTTGATACGGATCTTGCAGATTCGAAAGCCGAAAGACGAGCGAACCCAACGTCTGTCCACCGAACGACTGCACCTCGCGTAAGGACTGTTGGAAAACTGGATGCATCGCCAGATTTTCTGCCTCCGGCACACGCGTGGGTTGCACCAGCGGAAAGTCAGGCCTGTCACCGCGCTGTTGCACCTCGGCCTGAAACTTTTTCCAATTGCGTTGCAGATTCCAGTTTTGAACCGCGTAATATCCCACCACCAGCACGACCATTCCGCCACCAATCGCCATCAGCCAGAGCGCAAACCGCAACATCAGCCGCCAATTCGGCACCCACCATCGCCTCCGCGCCATCGGTTGAAATCGGCTCGTAACAATGTGACGAAACTCATTCCGCAACCGGTCCGCCGCCCACAGGCAAAGCAACAGACAATAACCGCTGCCCCAGGCAAACGCGCTCAAGATGACGATTGGCGCTGTTTGGCGATTCGAGCCACGAAAGAACCCCAGTTTATCCGCGATGTAACACAGGATTGAGAAGCCGATGATAGGTGGAATGAACGTCAACGCGAGCGCCAGCAGCGGTGCGAAACCAGGATGTTTCATTTTCAACCCCAACCAACGCCCCACCCAACCCAGCGTAATCCAGATTAGAAACGCCGACGGCAACAGAAAAATCACCACGCGCATAAGCATTATAAACTCCCAGTCCAACGCTATGCCACGCACCGGTTCGTTCCACAGGATTGCCCAGAAGTATTCACCGGGAGTTCCATTTCCCTGGACACTTCTTTGATTGGTCGGCGGCTCGAACGTACACATCACCATGATCAACCACAGAAACGCGCCATGCAGCAACACCACCGCGCCCGCCGGAAAAGTCATACGCCGAAAAAACGCCTGCCATAGCCCTCGCGAAATCGCTCGCTCGGTCGTCGGCGTACAGAGAATCATTTCCAGAGCACCGGTCTGTTTATCCTCCGCCAGACGCTGCGAAGAAATCATCGCCGCGTAATAAAGCGTCAGAACATGCGCCGCCAACACCGTCCACAGCCATCCCAGCAAACAACCGATCATCGGCGCGAAGTCACTTTGCCGTCGGAACGTGGACTGAAAAAATGGCACGGTCACGGTCACGGTCAGCAACACCAACAGCAGCATCAGAATCATGAAGATGGGCGCACTGACCAGTTTTCGACCCGCCAACCAATAAAACGGATTCACATCAAGTAACCGTTGCCGCAGTCGTGGATTGGTGGGTTTGGCGGTCGTTGCCTTACGACGCTGCCAGAATTTCCAACTGCCTTTCGCCCGCACCACCGCTGGCCGATCCCGCCATGTTCGCGACAGCCGCCACGTTGCCCAAACACATCCAAGCACCGAGAGCGTCGCCACCGCGGCGAGCGATTCCCAAAAGAGATTTGCGCCGAAGATCCGCGAGCCATCGGCCGTCAGCAGCGCGTAAAGCGGACAGATAACCGCGAAGCCTTGCACGAGCAGCGGATTGCCTTTGTGTTCGGCGATGATGCCCGCGATGCCCAACGACCCCAGTCCCCAGATCGCCATTAACCCCACTGCAAATGCGACCGCCGGAAATTGTCGTGTGAACATCACTGAAGCGATTAATCCCGCAACCAGCGACGCGAAAATCGCATTCATCAATGCGAGAACCGTGTGAAAAAATTCCGTTCCCGTGATGCCGCCCATCAACAGCGGCAACGCCATGATTGGGAAAATTGCCAGCAGTGCATACACACTGGCCAACGCGTGCGAACACAGTTTGCCGATAACAACTTCCGCGCTGTTCAGATTCGTAAGAAACAACAATCCCAACGTGCCGTCGCGTCGCTCGGAGCTGATGCAATCCGCCGTCCGCGCCGTCCCGAAGAGCAAGCAATAGAGAAACGTGATGACCGCAAAAACGTGAAGAATTTCTGCGGCGTCGCCGCGATTCGTCAGCCCGCCCATCACCCAAAGCAGCCACACCAGCAGTCCGAAAAAGCCCAAACCGGTCATCCAACGCGCAAGGTACGTGAAACGTCGCCGCGCTGCCGCCCGCAGCTCCCGTTCGGCTACTGATAAAAATCGCATAGTGGCCCGACTTCCGAATTGAGAATGCCCGAATGACGCGACAACCTTCTTCCAACTGCAAGCACAAAGATAGCTACTTTACGTTCCCAGGCTCATTGATGGTTAAACTTCTTCTTAACCAACCAACGAGCGGATGACGCGACACGGATTCCCCGCTGCGAAAACATCCGGTGGAATATCGCGCGTCACGACACTGCCCGCGCCAATCACCGCGCGATCGCCAATCGTTACGCCGGGACAAATAATCGCCCCGCCACCAACCCACACATCCGCTCCAATACGAACGGCTCGCGCGAACTCAAGTCCCTTCCTTCGCTCCGCAGCGTCCATCGGATGCATCGCCGTGTAAATTTGCACCGCTGGACCGAACAACGAAAAATCGCCAATCACCACCGGCATCACATCCAGCACCACGCAATTGAAGTTGAAGAAAACTTTTCGCCCCAGCGTGATGTTGCTTCCGTAATCGCAAAAGAACGGCGGCTCGATCCAGGCCTCAGGCGCAGCATGAAACAATTCCGCGATGATGCGAGCTCGCTCCTCAGATTGCGTTGCCCTGGTCGCGTTGAGCTTCGCACACAACTCGCGACCGCGCTGTCGTTCGCAGGACAATTCCGCATCCAGCGGATTGTAAAGTTCACCCGCCAGCATTTTCTCTTTTTCAGTTTTGTTCATCTTTTCGCCTTAAGTTGTCACCAAATCCTTCCGCTCGAACCTTTCAACCACAGCCCGCACGCGGCGCAGATTTACAAAACTCTCGCATAATACCTTGACCTGACCGAGAACAGCTTTCACTTTGCGACCGTGTTTCGCCACTTTGTTATTTGCATTTTGGTTCTGGGCCTGGCCGGGCGCTGCTTCGGGATTGAGCCGGAACGCTCCGTCATTCAAATCCTGACCTATCGCCAGGAGCCGGATTGGGTCATGCCGTGGCGCTCGGAAGCCGTCCAACGCGCCGGCGGATCAGGCTTCGTCATTCGTGGTAAACGCATCATGACCAACGCGCATGTCGTCGGCTGGAATCGCCAAATTATCGTGCGCAAATATCAGGACGCCCGCCCCTACCTCGCCCAGGTGGAATACGTGGCGCACGATTGCGACCTCGCGATTCTCAAAGTGGAAGACGACAGCTTTTTCGATGGCGTACCGGCATTGGAATTCGGTGAATTGCCGAAGGTTCGCTCACAGGTCGTCACCTACGGTTATCCCGCCGGCGGCGAAGAAATTTCCTACACGCGCGGCGTCGTTTCGCGCATCGAATTGAGCGCCTACGCTCACATCGGGAATCGTCGCCTGCTCAGCGTGCAAACGGACGCCGCCATCAATCCCGGCAACAGCGGCGGCCCGGTGGTTCAAGATGACCGCGTCGTCGGCGTCGCGTTTCAAGGCATCGCCGGCCTCGAAAACACCGGTTTCTTCATTCCGCCCGAACTCGCGCTCCGCTTTCTGAAAGACATCGAAGACGGTCACTACCATGGCGTGCCGCTCGCCGGGATCAACATTGTGCCGCTGCAAAATCCGGCGTATCGCGCCAAACTCAAATTACCAGACAACAACCTCGGCGCACGCGTGGATCGCATTCGCCCCAAAACCGGTGCCGCAGAAGTTTTGCAGGCCGAAGATGTCCTGCTCCGCATCGGCGATTATCCCGTCGCCAGCGACGCAACGATTCTTTATGAGGGCAATCGCCTCTTCGCCGCCCTCGGCTTTCAACTCGCACAACACGGCGATGAAATTCCAGTCACAATCTGGCGCGATGGCAAAGAATTGAAATTGAAAGTGCGCGTTGAAGCCACAACTGAAGATGGCGCTGAAGGAAATCAATACGACATTCGCCCGCGCTATTATGTATTCGGCGGACTCGTGTTCACGCCATTATCACGCGATTATCTGCGTAGCGCTGGACGGAATCATTATGAGGGTTCTGGCGCGGACCTGACCTATGAATTGTTCTATCGCTCCCGCGAAAATCCGGAATCCACCCGTGCCGAGCCGATTGTCATGAGCACCATTCTCGGTGATGCCGTGAACGCCAACTTCGCCACGCGCGGTCACGTGCTTGTGGATACCATCAACGGCATTCGCATTGAGAAACTCGAAGACGTCATCCGCGCGTTTGAAACCAGCACGAATGATTTTGATGTTATCCGCTTCAGCCGCCGCAGTGGATTTGAAACTTTGGAACACGCCGCCGCAGTGCGCGCGACCCCTCAAATTCTTGAAACCTACGGTGTGGCCAGCGACCGGCGCTTATGAAAAATTCTATATTCGCTTTAATTCTGTTTTTTACCGCGGCAACCACTGCGTTGCCGCAAACCACGCCTGCCAACACCGCGGCGCAATGGGAGAAATCGGTCGTGCGCATTGAAGTCACGCGCCGGGCGTACGATTACTACCAACCCTGGAACACGCGCAACGAATTGGCCGTCAAAATGGGGCTCGTCGTCGCGGACCAACAAATTCTCACCACGTCCGAAAGTCTTTCCGACCGAACTTTGGTTCGCGTGCAGAAAGGCGGTCGCGGTCCGTGGGTCATCGCCACAGTCGCGTGGGTGGATTACTACGCCAATCTCGCCGTGCTGACGATTACCGATGAAGAATTCCGCGCCGACCTGCGCCCCGCCGCCTTCGCCGCGAAACCCGCCAGCGAAGGCACACCGCTGCAGATTCTTCGTTGGCGCGAAGGCAAACTCGAAGTTCGCCAGGCGGAATTCACCCAGTTCACGGTGCGCAAAAGCCAGTTCAGCGAAATCAGTCATGTGCAAATGGAAATCGCTTCAGACATTCAGGCTGCCGGGCTTGGTGAACCCGTCATCGCAAACTCTCAAGTCGTCGGTCTCATCGCTCAACAACAAGGCCGCACGTGTCGCGTTATTCCCGCGTCGTTTGTGCAACGCATTCTGGACGCCCGTCGCTCCGGCCCCGAACGTGCCCTCGGCTATTTCCACTTTTATTGGCAACCGGCGGAAAATCCCGCTTCCCTCGCAAATCTAAAACTTCCGGGTGCACCGCGTGGTGTGTTGGTCATTGATGTGCCTCCGCGTCCCGACGATCACCCGTTGGTTTTTAGAGAACGCGACATCATTCTGGAAATTGACGGTTTCGCGATTGATACCGAAGGCGATTACTTCGATCCGGACTACGGTCAGTTGATGTTGGAAAATCTCGCCACGCGGCGGCATTGGGCTGGTGACGAAATCAAAATGAAAATCTGGCGCGATGGCAAAGCTCAGGAAATCAGCTATCGCCTGCCTAAATACGATTACACCAATCTCCTCGTCCCGCTCGGCGTTTACGATCAACCACCCGATTACCTGATTGTCGGCGGCCTCGTTTTTCAACCGCTCACCGTTCCCTATCTGCAACGCTGGGGCAACGAATGGCAACGCAATGCGCCGTTCCGCTTCAATTACTATCGCGACAACGAAGCCACCAAAGAACAGCCGTCGCTCGTCATCCTCTCGCAAGTCCTGCCTGACCGCTTCAACATCGGTTATCAGGAATATCGCGGTTACGTGGTGGACAAAGTCAATGGGCGGCGCATCACTTCCCTGAGCGATCTCCGCGAAGCCTTAAAACAACCCGCAGGCGATTTCCACGTCATTGACTTCACGCCTAATGACACGTTGCAACGGATGATTCTCGCCGCTGGAAAACCGGAACGCGAAGCCACCCAACGCATCCTCGAACGCTTCGGTATTTCACAAGCGATCCAAATCGCCCCGCCTAAATCCGCAGCGAATTAAAAACTTCAGCAACGCACCGAAACATCTTGGACTGCGCCCGGCAAAGCGCGGCGATGACAGCGCTTTCGGAATTCCGTACATTGAAAGAGTGCTTTCCAGCCTAACTCTGCTGCGTGCCCAAAACAAAAAAGCCGCCGCAGTTTTCACTGCGACGGCGCTGGAGAATCTGACTCATCAGTAAGCCGCTTGCGCGCCTTTGATGTTCTTCTTGCCCATCCACGGCATGAGCGCGCGGAGTTTCGCACCGGTCTTCTCAATCGGATGTTGTTCACCCTTCTTGAGCAGCGCGTTGTAGCGCTTGTAACCGGATTGGTATTCCTTGACCCATTCCTTGGCGAACTTACCGGATTGGATGTCTTTCAACGCCGCCTTCATGCGTTTCTTCACGCTCGCGTCGATAATCTTCGGACCGACTGTGATGTCGCCCCACTTGGCAGTTTCAGAAATCGAGAAGCGCATGCCGCTGATGCCGGATTCGTTCATCAAATCCACGATCAATTTCAGTTCATGCAAGCACTCGAAATACGCCATCTCCGGCGAGTAACCCGCCTCAACGAGCGTTTCGAAACCGGCTTGCACCAGCGCGCTTGCGCCCCCGCAAAGCACTGTTTGTTCGCCGAACAAATCAGTTTCGGTTTCTTCCCTGAAGTTGGTTTCGATGACGCCAGCACGAGTGCCGCCGATGCCTTTGGCCCAGGCAAGCGCAATCTTCTTCGCGTCTTTACCGGGATTCTGATAAACGGCGATCAGGCTCGGCACGCCTTTGCCTTCGACATATTGACGACGAACGGTGTGCCCCGGACCCTTCGGCGCGACCATGATCACGTTCACGTTTTTCGGCGGAACAATGGTCTTGAAATGAATCGAAAAACCGTGGCTGAACACGAGCGTCTTGCCTTTGGTGAGATTCGGCTCGATGTCCTTTTTGTAACAAGCAGGTTGTTTGGTGTCAGGCAGCGCGACCATGATCACGTCGGCGCGCTTGACCGCTTCAGCGGTGCTGACAACTTCAAAACCTTTTTCCTTCGCGACCGGAATCGACTTGCTGCCTTCATACAGGCCAATGATGACCTTGAGGCCGCTGTCTTTGAGGTTGAGCGCGTGGGCGTGGCCTTGCGAGCCGAAGCCGAGCACGGCGAGGGTTTTCTTTTTCAACACGCCGAGATCGGCGTCTTTGTCGGTATAGACTTTTGCCATAAATTCAGTTGCGGGTTTATTTACTTACGCGGCATCGCGGCTTTGCCGGTGCGGGTCAATTCGATGATGCCGAAATTGTCCATCAGACTGATGAACTTCTCGACCTTGCTTTCGTCGCCGGTGATTTCAATCGTCAACGTCTTGGGCTGCACGTCCACGATCTTGGCGCGGAAGATATCGCTAATTTGCATCACTTCAGCGCGGGCCTTGGAATCCACCTTCACCTTCACGAGCACGAGTTCGCGATCGACATACTCGCCATCGCGAAAATCCTGCACCTTGAGCACGTCGGGCAATTTATTTAACTGCTTGACGATCTGCTCCAACGTGGCTTCGTCGCCTTGAGTTACTACGGTCATGCGCGAAGCGGTTTTGTCGTGCGTCGGCGCGACATTCAGAGATTCGATGTTGTAACCACGGCCGCTGAACAACCCGGCCACGCGGGTCAGCACGCCGAATCGGTTCTCAACCAAAATGGAAATGGTGTGTCGCATAAAGCCCTGTTTCTACAGGGAGGCGGAGGGTAGCCAGCGTGCAAAACCCGGTCAATCTGCAAAAATAACGCCGATTGTTGTCGCAAGCCCGGCGACGCGTTGTTCCGATGAGATACACCTTGTCGCTCTCGCCAGCGAACCAGGCTTGCCGCCTGACTTGGCTTCGGCAAATTATCACGCCGCAGACGGTATGAATTTCCCTCCGATCACAACTGCGGTCCTGCTCGTTACCGGAGTGATGACATGGATCGCTTTTCGACGTCGCGATCTGTTGGAGCGTTGGATGTTTAAACCGGAAGAAATTCTTACCGGCAAACAATATGACCGGCTGCTGACGTCAGGATTCATTCATGGCGACTGGTTTCATTTTGGCGTCAACGTGTTCAGCTTCTTTTTCTTTGGGCGCAACATCGAATGGGCTTACGGCTGGGGCACTTTACTGCTCATTCATTTCTCCGCCATTCTCGGCGGCTCATTATTGTCACTGATAATTCACCGCCATCATCAATATCGTGCCTTGGGCGCATCCGGCGGTGTTTGCGGCGTCATCTTCGCTTCGCTCTTCCTTTTCCCGAACGGCACGATCCTGCACATGTTCATCATTCCGATTCCCACTTTTCTTTACGCGATTCTATTTCTCCTCGCGTCGTTCTACGGCCATCGAAAAGGAATCGGCAACGTCGGCCATGATGCGCATCTCGGTGGAGCAATTGTCGGGCTGCTCGTCACGACAGTGCTTTATCCGCAAATCGTGCTGGCATCGCCAGGAATGTTTGTCACCGTTCTGCTGCTATCGCTAATCATCCTGTTCCTGCTGATCACAAAACCTCTGCAAGGGTTGACCGCACGAACAGAGAGTTACGATGTGGGACTCGGTGGTGATCGCGCCAAACGCTACGCGGAAAATCGTCGTCGCAATGAAAAGCTGGCAGAGATTGACCGGTTGCTCGATAAAGCTGCCAGCAACGGCATTCACAGTCTGAGCACACGAGAACGACAGCGATTGGAACAACTATCGCGCGAAGTGCACGGCCGCTCGACTTCTACTGATTGAGGCAAAGAAAAACGGCTGCCGCAAAAAACGACAGCCGTTGAAAAATCGGTGATTTCGTTTTTATTTCTTTTCGGGCCGCGGAGCCAAATTCCATTCGAAATCGATCTTCAGGTCGTCATAAACACTGATGTCAGGCAACAATGGCAATGAGATGACCGGAGGTTTGATTTCGAATTGGGTCAGCTTAATCGGAGTGCTACCCACTACTTTGAGCTTACCATCTTTCTTCTCGATTGTTACCGGCATCGTGTTCGTAACGGTTTTTCCCACAATCGTCAGCGCACCGACAGCGTCAAATTCCAACGCACCGGTAGCGCCAGCCTTCGATTTTGGTTTGAGTTCGATCAGCTTGTATTCAACGCGAGGGAATTTCGAAGCCGTCATCGTCTCCTCCATTCTCTCATCCATCGTCGCTTTCCCGCTCTTCAACGTGCGGATGGGCACATAGACATTGACCGTCGGTTTGGCCGCTTCCGGATTGGTCAAAGCGGATTCAGGGAAATTTGCATCCACTTCCATCGTGCCGCCAATGATGCCGCTCTCCATGGTCCATTTGTGAATGCTTGAATCTCCGCTCACCACAACTTTATTTCCCTTCGGTTGCGAATTGAAACGAACGGTTTGCGCCGACGCAGAGATTGCGAGCAATCCCGTCGCCATCAACGCCAGAAGGATTCGATTCGTGTATTGAGTGTGCATTGTTTTCATAAATTTCCCGGTCTTTGGACGGTATTGCTTCAAGTCAATTCAAACCATTCTTTTCGTAACTCTAGACGTTTTCCACTCGTAACTGCTTCATTCACTTTTAAAGCGAGTGCGGTCGCCACATAACCTTCCAGATAACCTGGCGCTTGCCGTTTTGCTTCGCGAGCTTGCACGACACCAGCCAGATGCTCCGCCAACGCCTCTTCGTTATCTTCCCCGTACGTCGCCCGAAACTCGTCCACTTCCGTGCTGATCTCATGGCAATTGCCCAAAAACGCTTCCAGCGCGTAATAAAGCTGCGGTAACGCATTACCAGGATCGTCCGTTGTTGCTTCCGAGAGATTACGCTGTTTCGAGCCATCGACTACGAGTGCAATGCCCGTTTCTTTGTAAAAATTGTCCTTACGCGCATAAACCTCCCAGCCCAGCAACGCCGCATCCACTTCCTTGAACATCCACGCCTTGCCATCGCGCATCATCACCGTGGCTTCCGCGCCGTAGAGCAACTCATACTCCTCATCAAACGATGTGCCGAGCGACGCGTGATAATTCATCCGCACGCCTTCCGGGAAATCGAGTAACGCTTCCACGGTATCCGGCACATCCCGACCATCATTCCACACGATGGTTGAACTGAATCCGGTTACCGCCGTCGGCATGACGTTGAACATCCAGGCGGCCTGATCCAACGCGTGAATGCCGATTTCGCCAATCAATCCCGGCGACGTATTTTGCTGCAAACGCCAGTTGACCGCTCGTTCGCGGTCTGAATTAGGCGACGCCTGACGCCAACTCTGTTTCTTGTGCCACTGCGCCCGCGCCATAATCGGTTTACCCAGCGCGCCGGAACGGATAAACGGCAGGAGAAAACGACGATGCGGATCGCAACGCATTTGCAATCCCGGTTGAAACACCACCGCAGAATTCGCCTTTGCGGCCAAAGCAATTTCCCGCGCCTCTTCAATCGTATGCGCGAGCGGCGCTTCGCAATACACGTGTTTCCCCGCACGCAACGCTGCGAGAACAATGTCTTTGTGCTGATGCGAACCCGTCGCGACGATGACTGCTTTGATATCTTTGTTCGCCAGAATCTCCTCGTAATTTTCCGTCTGCACCGCGTCCGGCGCTTTGCTCGCGCTGCGACGCAACATGGCCGGATAGTTATCGCAAATCGCCGCGATGTCCGCCTGTTCCAGGCGGCCGAGTTGATCGAGAATTTCACGTCCCCACGGACCTAAACCGATAACCGCCACTTTGACCTTCGGTTTTCGCAACGCTGACGAAGCCGCGTCGCTCGACTGCGCGGGCGAAATCAGTTCCACACCGCCCATCATCGTCATCAACGCCGCCAGCGAACTGCCCTTGAGAAAATTGCGGCGATTGAAGTCGAACGATTGGTCTGGTTGGCTCATGCGCAAAAATAATCCGCTTTCAAGCGCTCCGTTTCAATCTCGAAGTCTCGGAGCAAATTATCTCCCGCGAACCAGCTCGGCCATCACGCCTCACTACTTCAAACCGAGCACCCATCTGATGCCGCCGAGGATATGTGCTTGATACGCCTCCGCAACTTCCGGTGCGTTCTTGATTCCACCGGATTGCTGCGGACTGTTCGGCTCCCAGACATCCTGACGATGACCGAGTGACGTGTAGAAAACGCGACCTTTGCCGTAATTCTTTTTCCACGCAATCGGATAATCGCCGGGCGTTTTGTTGTTCGGATGCTTATCCAGTGTCAACAAACCGTGGACCTTCGCGCGGTCAAAATTCTTAAAAATGTAAATCTCATCGAACACCGTCCACGTGCCTGGCAAATGCTGACAGGCCGCGCATTCTTTATCCTGATTGATGATGTCCACGGAAACCTGTGGACCGTGCGTGAGAAATTCGCCGCCAATCATTTCAATAAACGGCGGAAATCCGTGAAATGTATCCGTGGCAGAGTGCATTCCAACGAATCCCTTGCCCGCCTTGATCCAATCCAAAAACGCTTGCGGATCAGGAATCGGAAGGTCGCCGGTGGTGTTGGCAAAAATCACCGCGTCATAATTTTGTAACGCCACCGGATTCATTTTCTCGGCAAGCACCGCTTTAATCGCCGGCGCGTATTTCGATTTGTCCGGTTTGCCGTCCGCGCCGCGATACTCCGGTGCGTTGTTATTCACACGAGCATAATCAACAGTGAACGCACCGCTTCGCGCCGCCAGCTCGCCGATGACTTTTTCTGCGGTTTCAATCGAGCTGTGCCGGAAGCCTGTGGTAGTCGTCACAACCAAGACGCGCTTCGGATTTTTGGCCGAAGCAGAAGAACTGGTGCAACCGCTCAACAGTAATGCGCCGAAAAGACAAGCGCATGAAAGCAACAGAGAAATCCGGCGGACCGCAAAACGCGATGTGGTGTTCATGCGCGCCAGAGTAGCGATCCGACCGCGCGCACGCAATCGCGAGTCATTGATTTGGTGCGGTGATAAAATGAATCAGAGATTGAATTCCAACCGGGTCGAAGAACGGGTTCGGACATTTTCAATCTCCATTTCCTTCAACTCATGTTGGCCATTGACTTTCTCTACTTCTGTCGGGCGAAATTCTTTCCACAGCTTGCCGCGCACATCGTAAGCTTCCGCCTGAATGATTGCGCCGGTTTTCTCGTGAATCCACGTCAGCACGCGAGAATAACCGTCAGCCGCTGGATTGGGATTACGACTTTCCAACACGCGACAACCGAAACTGCGTTTCATCTCCCACTTCAACACGCGTTGTTCCGGCCAGTAAAAAAATTCAAGTCCCAGATCCATCAACCAGAAATCTGAACCGGCAAACGGCGCGTTAATCTGCGTCTCCGTCAAAATATTCCCCGCGTCATCCCGATAAACGTTCCGTTCACCCACACGATGTTCGACCGAAAATCCCGGCAACTGTTTCCCATCGCGCATCGCTGAGTAATAACTTGTCCAGTTTGTTTCCGTAACGTGAACGCGACAGGTGTAACTGACCTGCCATTTCGCCCGTCGCGACGCGCGAATAAACAATGTGCCGGTGTTGGTGAAGCTCGATTCCGGTCGAAGCGACCGCATTTGTTCCGCCAGTTCGCGCCCTGCCGCAGCGGCTTTGATCGGATCGTTTGTGGAAGTGGTTGCGGCGAAGTTATCCGTCGCTGCCACCATCACCAGCAATGCCGCGATGACTGCGCGCACCATCATTTCGGCTCCAATGCGAGTTTGACGACTTCCGAAATCTGACTGACGAAGTGAGCTTTTATTTTACCACGCACTTCGGCGGGCACTTCTTCCCAGTCCGGTTTGTTTTGCTCGGGCAGAATTACGTGCTTCACACCGAATCGGACGGCGGCCAACACCTTTTCCTTCACTCCCCCGACTCGCAGCACGCGACCGCGCAAACTGATTTCGCCTGTCATCGCGGTATCGGAACGCACTCGACGTTGCGCCAACAACGAGGCCAGCGCGGCGACAATTGCCACCCCCGCGCTCGGACCGTCCTTCGGCGTCGCGCCTGCCGGCACGTGAATGTGAATGTCCTGCTTCGTTGCGTCGCTGAAATCCAATCCCAACTTGTCCGCCTGACTGCGCAAATAACTGAACGCCGTTTGCGCGCTTTCCTTCATCACATCGCCGAGCGAACCCGTAAGTAAAAATCCGCCTTTACCCGGCATCCGCGTCACTTCGATAAACAACACTTCGCCGCCCACTGGCGTCCACGCGAGACCGGTAGCAATCCCGAACTCCTTAATCTTCTCCGCCGTCTCGTGCACGAACGGCGCATGACCCAACTCCGCTTTGAGCGCATTCGGATCGAGTTTGATTCGTGCGGCGTGACCGTTCTTGCTGACCAGTTTGCGCGCAGCTTTTCGAGCTAAAGCGGCGATTTGACGTTCCAATTGCCGCACACCGGCTTCGCGCGTGTAATCCTGAATCAACCGTCGCAACGTCGCATCCGGCAGCGAAAATTCTTTCTTCGTCAGCCCGTGTTCTTCCAACTGCCGCGGCACGAGATATCGTTTCGCAATTTGCAGCTTCTCGGATTCCGTGTAGCTCGGCAGTTCAATCACTTCAAGACGGTCACGCAGCGCCGGGTGAATCGGCTCAAGCCAGTTCGCCGTCGCGATGAACAACACGCGCGATAAATCGAACGGCATGTCGAGATAGTGATCCGTAAACGTATTGTTCTGCGCCGGATCAAGGACTTCGAGCAACGCCGACGCCGGATCACCGCGAAAGTCCGATCCGATTTTATCCAACTCATCGAGCAGGATCACCGGATTGTTGCTTTCAACACGGCGCAACGTTTGCAAAATCCGTCCCGGCATCGCGCCGACGTACGTGCGACGATGACCGCGAATCTCTGCTTCATCGCGCATACCCCCGAGTGCAATCCGCGCGAATTTACGACCGAGTGCATCCGCGACACTCTTCCCCAACGACGTTTTACCCACGCCCGGTGGACCGACCAGACAGAGAATCGGCCCTTTGATAACACGCTTGCGTTTGATGACCGCGAGAAATTCCAGCAAGCGATCCTTCACCTTTTCCAGGCCGAAGTGTTGCTGATTCAGAATTTTCTCCGCCGCCGCGAGATCGATTTTGTCATCCGTGGATTTCTCCCATGGCAGACTGAGAATCCAATCGAGATAGTTACGCGCCACTGGATATTCCGCCGCCGCCGGTTGAATCTGCTGCAATCGCTCCAATTCCTGCGTAGCGATTTTTTTCGCTTCCGCCGGCATGGGCGTCTGCTCGATTTTTTCGCGCAGCGTTTTGATCTCGTTCGAATTGGGTTCGCCTTCACCAAGTTCGCGTTGAATGGCGCGCAATTGTTCACGCAGGAAAAAGTCGCGTTGCGTTTTCGCGATGGAACTTGCGACGTCCGTCTGAATCTTGGAACTCAACGTCAGCACTTCGTGCTCGCGATTGAGCATCGGCAGCAGTTTGGTCAATCGCTCTTTGACCGACGGAATTTCCAGCAACGCCTGCCGATCTTCCAACGACAAGTTGAGATTGGCAGCAATCAAATCCGTGAAGTGCCCCGGGTCTTCGGTGTTAAGCGCGGCGACTTTGACCTGTTCGGAAAGCGCTGGCGACAACTTGATGATTTCCTGAAATTGCGTCTGCGCCGTTCGCATCATCGCGGAGACTTCGATGGAATCATCGCTCTCGTCGCGCATGAGTTCGTACTTCGCACAGAGATACGGACTGGTGCTCGTGTATTCCTTGATGCTGATGCGCCAGAGACCTTCCACCAACACGCGCGCGGTGTTGTCGGGAAACTTGACCATCTTTGCCAGACGCACGACACAACCAACGTCGTATAAATCCTCTGGCGCAGGATCCGGCACGTCGGCGCGCCTTTGCAAAACCGTGCCAATCAAGCGGTCGCCCGCCACCGCTTCATCAATGAGTTGAATGCTCGAGCTGGTTTCAACCAGTAACGGCGCGATGGCGCCGGGGAAAATCACGATGTCTGAAAGGCCCAGAATCGGCAGCTTTTCGGGCAACGAACGGGTCGAGATCCGCGACGCTTCCTCGGAACGGCCGGGCGAGCCCATGATGCTGATAAATTCTGTGTCAGATGGAGTCATCTTGGCGTTGGTGAACCGCGCTCATTAGAGCCGCATCCCGAAGAATAATTCAAGCAAAGCCGCAGAAAACTTATTTGCCATCCGAGATGGTCAACTTCGTCGTCTTGAGCGCTTGCGGGGGAGCGATGGGCGGAACTTCGATGCGAAGGAAACCGTTCAGATAAGAAGCTTTGGCCTGTCCGAGGTCGTAACCGTGAGGCAATTCCAGAATGCTCTCGAACGGACCGTAGTTGATTTCCATCACGAGAAAACTCGCTTTGGGCGCACGACAGGTATCCGGACGATCGCCACTGATGCGCAATCGATTGCCTTCTACGGTAATTTCCAGATTTTCGCTGCGCATCCCCGCCAGCTCCACTTTCACCACTAACCCGCAATCCGTGGCATACACATCAGTATTTGGCACCCAATGTCCGTTGGCCGCGGAATCACGACCGCTGATGGCAGAAGCGCGGGTCACGAACTGGGTGGAAGAACTGATTTTAGTTACGGCCATGCTTGGTCACACTATCTCACGCCTAACAGGCGCGCAAGCGCCTCGTCGCGACTTTTTGCGAGCTTTACCGAGGATTTCCGTATTAATCACTGCAAACTTCGGGTTCACCCCGGTTTGTTCTTCACGATAATCTGCGGTCGCTCCCCCTTGCGCGCGCGGAAGATAATGGATTGCTGCGGGTTCGAAGGCTCGCTCACACAACCGCAGGGACTATCGCGATGAAAATGCTTCTTCCGCTTGCGAAATCGGCCCCAAAGCAAACCAATCGCCGCCGCCGCGACGAGCAGCAATGAAACCACGGTTTGCCAGTCCGAATTCATTACCCCAACATAAACGCACTCGCAGCGCTGGCAATTCTTTCCTCCGCCGACTTCGCCGTTGAACTTTCCGCGCATCCACTTACGCTCCGCCGCGTGAATTCGACTCCGTTCGTTTATCCGTACCGCGTCACGTATCGCGATTGCACTTTGGGTAATCACGTCTATTACGCCAACTATCTTGGCATTCTTGAAGCCGCGCGCGGCGAATTCTTTCGCCATCTGGGCGTCACGTTCCTGCAATGGCAGGAACAGGGTTTCATGTTCCCGGTGGCTGAAGCACAACTTCGCTACAAGGCGCTGGCCCGTTACGACGATGTTCTGAATGTAGAAGTGTGGCTAACCACCGCTGAACGAGTGCGACTTAACTTCGGATATCGCATCGTCAATCAGTCGAGCGTACTGATTCTCAATGCCGAAACGCACCACGTTTGCATGAGCCTTGAAGAAAAAATGAAGCGGTTGCCCGACGCGCTCGTAACGGCGGTGAAACCACACCTGCGACTTACAGCGCAATAATTTTTCCCAGCCGCGCGCACAAATCACGCAAACCTTCCGGCGAATCACCACCCGGCTGTTCCGTAATCAGATAGTCACGATAACCGACGTCATCGAGCGCCTTCATGATACCGGACCAGTTATTCGCTCCTTCCAGCAACGGCACTCGAAATCCCTGCCAGACATCGCCGGTACGCATCGCCTTGTCTCGACTGTATTCCTTGATGTGAACGCGCGTGATGCGTTTCCCGAGCGCTTTAATCCACGCAATCGGATCGCCGTAGCGAATGATGTTGCCCACGTCGAAATGCCATTGCACCCACGGGCTGTTGATTTCGTCGAGATAGCGCACCGCAACGTCTTCCGTCGTGATGAAATTATTCCAGACGTTCTCGATGGAAATTTTCACGCCCAGTTCCTTCGCCAACGGAATGGCTTCGCGGATTTGCTCGATGGAACGCTGCCAACACGCATTGAAATCCGCGTCTTTGTTGACCACACCCGGCACGAGTAAAATCGAATCCGCGCCGTAAGTTTTCGCATCCTGCAACGTTTGTTGCAGCGCTGCCAATCCTTCCGCGCGCACTGCCGCATCCGGATGCGACAACGGTTTCGCCCAATGATGCGCCCCGCAAACGCTGGTAATTTCCAGACCGGTCTCCTCCCGCGCCGCCAGCACTTCAGCCTGGTCCAGATGACTCGTCATCTCCACGCCATCAAAACCCGCCGCTTTGATGGCTTTCATTTTTTCCCGAATCGAACCTTTCACGCCAACCGTCGCCCACATGATTCCTTTTTTGTGGGCGCGCTGGGACGACGTTTCAGCCAGCGCCAGAGGCGCCGTAGCGGCCAACGCCAACGTCGCACCGCTCACACGCAAAAATTTCCGGCGATTCAGCGCCATGCTCATCAGGAGATTTGCGTGAATCCCGGAATTGCCACCGGCGGCACGCTGATGGGCGTATCCCAGGAAAGGTTTTCCGGAAACAGATTTTCCTTCGCATTCAACGCCTCTTCCCAGGTCACAATCTGACCGGTATAAGCAGCCATACGTCCCATCACCGCCAGCAACGTGGATTTCGCCATCCATTCACCGTCGTTGATCGGCTCGCCCTTGCGGATCGAAGCGAACAACTCGTTGTGTTCGTTCTGATACATGTCCCGCGCCTTCTGTTCCTCCCGGAAACGCCAATTGTTCTTACTACCGCGAATCACGAACGGCCCGCTGAACGCGCGCACGATGTGGGCCACGCCATCAGAACCCATGACGTAATCGGAGTTGTCCGGCGCGGTATTTGTTTGTTGCCGACAGAAATGAAATGCGCGCACGCCATCGGCGTATTCGTACACCACTCCGAAGTGATCGAAGATGTGACCGTATTCGGGAGCTGTGCGTGCCTGTCGTCCGCCAATCGCCATGCACCGCTCCGGCGGCACGTCTTTCATCACCCACGACATTTTGTCGAGATTATGCACCGCCTGTTCAGCGATGTGATCGCCCGAAAGCCACGTAAAATACATCCAGTTGCGCACCTGCCATTCCATGTCCGTCCAACCAGGCTGGCGCGCCTTTGACCACAAACCACCGGTGTTGTAAGCCGTATGAATCGCCCGCACATCCCCGATCGCGCCGTTGTGAATCTGCTCCATGAACGCGCGCACACCGTTGTTGTAGCGGTAACAAAATCCTGCCACCAGCGAGAGCTTCTTCTCCTTCGCTTCCGCCGCACTCGCGAGCACCGAACGAACGCCCGTTGCATCCACCGCCATCGGTTTTTCCGCAAAGATATGTTTTCCCGCGGCAACGGCAGCTTTGAGATGTTGCGGGCGAAAACCGGGTGGCGAAGTCAACAGCACCACGTCCACACCGCTATCAATCACCTTCTGATACGCGTCGAACCCGGCGAAACATTTCTCCGGCGTCACTTTAACTTTCGGCGCCAGCTCAGCATCAGAACGCAACGCCTTCAGACTTTTCTCAATCTGATCAGAGAACGCGTCGCCCATCGCGACCAATTCCACATTCGGATCGGCGCGCAACGCATTGCTGGCAGCTCCGGTCCCGCGACCGCCACAACCAATTAATCCAATGCGCAACGTTTGCGAATTCGCGGCAAAAAGTTTACCGGGCAGAATCGCCGGTGCGGCCAACGTGGCCCCGGCCAGGGCAGTAGTTTTCAGAAAATCGCGGCGAGTGGAAGCTAACGAAACTTTGGTTGTATTCATGGTACAGCGACGGAATTTTCCGCCATGCTACGTACCGTCGTCAAGCCGCGCGCCACGCTTTATTGCAACATATTCAGGTAGGCACCGCTCACGCGATGCGTTCCCAGATCACAATCTCCGGTGGCTTCACGCACAGTTCGTCGAGACGCGGCAAAAACGCCTGGAGATGCGTGTTCTGCAAATGCGCATCCAACGCAGCTTTCGAAGTCCAGTTTTCGTGAAAGAGAAATCGGGCGGGATTCTCCGGCAACACATGCAAATCGTAATTCAAACACCCGTTTTCCTTTCGCGTGGGTGCGACGAGTCCCATCAACGCATTACGCAATTCCAATTCTTTTCCCGGTCGGGCTTCAAACGTCGCCACTACAGTCACAGTTTTCATCGTCACGCATTACATCATGCTGCTGCGGTGCTGACCAGCTTTCCGTTCTGACTTTGCAAAAACTTTTCCAATCCATAACACCATTTGATTACGTCGATTGTTCGCTTGAAAAGAGGGGACAACTTGATTTTCGTGGATAACGCATGAGGCAATTGCTCCGTTATCTTGCCCGGCTGACAACCGGTCGAATCATTCTCTGGTGCTACGCAATCTGGTACGCCGTCAATGTGACGACGCATTTCGATCCGCGTCCGCGCTTGTGGCTGACGTCGGTGGGACTGAGTTTCATCATCGGCACGGCGCTCGTCATCAGCACTCGCTCTTCAAGCAAAGGCACGATGGCATTAGATCGCTGGCAAACGTTTCGGCTTTATCTAATGCCGTTCTGCGTCTCGAGTTTCGCCGCACTCGTCAAAGACGCCGGCTACATCCTGATTTTTCCACCTAACGCCCGAGAAAATCTGATCGGCGGCGGATTAATCATTGGTTTCGTCACGCTGGTGCGAGGATTGAAACGAAGCCGACTGGGAAAAACTCTACAAACGACTGACTGAATTTGAATTTCTACGAAAAACAGATTGAAGTTTACTTCGGCTCCCCTGCTCCACCGCCGTGCGCGTCCATGCCCATGATGGAAAAAATTTTGTCGCGCGCTTCAAGATAACCAGGCGCATCGAGATCGCGCGGTCGCGGCAAATCCACCACCACTTCCGCCTGCACGGTCGCGGGACGACGACTCATCACCAACACTCGATCCGCCATCTGCACGGCCTCTTCGATATCGTGCGTCACAAAAATCACCGTCTTGTGTTCCGCCTGCCAGATGCGAATGAGATCGTTACGCATTTTTAATCGCGTCAGAAAGTCGAGCGCGCCGAAAGGTTCGTCCATATAAAGCACACGCGCTTCCGCTGCGAGTGCCCGAGCGATTTCCACGCGTTGTCGCATTCCACCGGAAAGTTCGCGCGGATACGATTTTTCAAATCCTGTCAGGCCGACCATCTGAATGTAATGCTTCACCCGCTGCTCGCGTTCCCCCTCCGGTCGCGCTAACAATCCAAAGCCGACGTTCTGTTCCACGGTCAGCCACGGAAAAACGCCGTTCTCCTGAAACACAAAAATCCGGCCGGGATCCGGCCCGGTCACCGGCGCGCCTTCCACTCGCACTTCTCCGCGAGTCTCTTTGAGGAAACCACCGAGGATATTCAGCATCGTGGATTTGCCGCAGCCCGATGGCCCGACGATGCAGACAAATTCGCCCGCGCGAATATCGAAGTTCACGTTTTCAAGCACGTGAACATATTTCCCGTTGCTCTTGCCGGGAAACGACATCCAGGTATCGCGGACGCGAATGAGTGGTTCAACGTTGGCCATAACCCCAGCGAACTTCGTCAAATTTCTCCAACCGGCGCACTAACAAATCCAGCACCAACCCGATCGCACCAATCAACGCCATCCCTGCCACGACCAGGTCGTAGCGTTTACCCGCATTGCGCGCATCAATGATGAGGTAACCCAGTCCGGAGTTCACCGCGATCATCTCCGCCGCCACCACCACCAACCACGCAACGCCGAGCGCAATCCGGATCCCGGTGATGATCTGCGGCAATGCCGCCGGAAAAATCACGCGTCGAAATAATGAAAAACCGGTGAGCCCGAAATTTTGCGCCGCGCGAATGTAAACCGATTGCATGTTCTGCACCGCGGCCATTGCCGACACGGTGATGGGAAAAACGCTCGCGAGAAAAATCAGAAAAATCGGCGCAGTATCTTTGACGCCAAACCAGAGAATCGCCACCGGAATCCACGCAATCGGAGAAATCGGGCGAAGGATTTGAATCAATGGATTCATCGCGAAGAACGCCGGTCGAAACCAGCCCAACACCAATCCCAGCGGAACTCCCACCAGCACCGCACCACCGAAACCCCAACTGACACGAAACAGCGATGCCACGATATATTTCAACAACAAACCTTTTTCCGCGAGTTCCTTGATACCTTTCGCCACTTGAATTGGCGTCGGGAACAAATCACTTCCAGAAATCCGCACCGCAACATCCCATGCGAGTAGAAACAGAATGATTGTTCCAATCGGCAAAAATAATTTGCCACGCTCCACGCGAACTCGAACCGCCGCTCCTTTGCCATTACCACTGCTGCCGCTCATGGTTTCTTCAGTCCCTCCCAGACATGCGGTTGCACCACCGAATCGTCCGGCACAAAGGATACATCGGTGTAATCTTCAAAATGCGCCTTACCTTCCAGAATTCCCGCTTCGCGTCCGAGATCTTCAATCTCTTCAAAATCTTTTCGCCGCAACGACAGGTTCGTGTACTTCACGCGATCCGGCGGTTTGCTCAGCACAAATTCCAACAAGCGCGGGTCCTGATTGTAATAATTCTTCGACACAAACTGCGCGGCATCCATGCGATTGGTCATATCCACATCCAGCCATTTACCACTCTTTGCAATACCATCCACGAGCGCCTGCACTTGCTCGCGATGATTCTTAATCATGTCTTCATGCACCGCGAGCACGCACGAAATAAAGTTCGGCCACACATCTTTCGTCAGCCACAACACGCGACCGTAACCATCCAACTCTGTTTGCCCCATGAACGGTTCGCCGCTCGAAATCGCGTCCACCGCTTTCGCATACAACGCCGCTGGCATGTCCGGCGGCGGCATTTCAATCATCTCAATATCTTTGATTGTCATGCCTGCCTGCCGCAGCGCTCGGAAGATCAATAACCGCTGATTCGAATATCTATTCGGCACCGCGATGCGTTTCCCACGCAGGTCTTCCATTCGATAAATCCCTGAATCCTTATGCACCATCACCGCTGTTCCGTCGCGATGTCCGAGGTACACAATTTTGAGCGGCACGCCTTGTTCCCGCAGTGCGATCGCCATCGGCGCGAGAATAAATGTCGCCGGTGTGTAACCGGACAAATACGCTTCCTTCAATTCCGGCCAACCGTTAAAGCGCACCGGTTCAAAAATCCCTACCCCGTCCTTCTGCTTCGTGATGAAGTCCGTGACCGGACACGTGAGATGACACGTCACCGGCAGAAAACCGATGCGAAACTTTTCCGTCGCACCCGCCGCCTTAGGCGCGAACCATTTCAAATTCAGCGCGCCGTGCAGCAAAGTGATAATCACCAGCCACAGCACCGACGTAATTAAAATGGATTTTCCAAATTTCAACCGGCGTATCTTGGAGAGACTGGCCTGACAACAGAAATCTTTTTTAGTTATAGGAGTTATGCCGCGCCGGCATTAACATCATCCGCATGGATTTCCGTCACCTGCGCTACTTCCAGGCGGTCGCCGAAGAATTGAGTTTTTCGAAAGCCGCGCGACGCTTGCACATCGCGCAACCCGCGCTGAGCCGTGCCGTCATGGAATTGGAATCCGAACTCGGCGTGACGTTGCTGGATCGCAATCGCCGCTCCGTCGCTCTCACCGCGGCCGGTCGCGTCCTGTTGAATGAAATCGGTTTGCTCCTGCAGCGTCTCGACGAAGCGTTACGAAAAGTCCAACGCACCGCCGCCGGCGAAGAAGGCGAACTGCGTCTCGGATTCATCGGACCGCCCACCCAGGATTTTCTCGGGCGCATTCTACAGGAATTCCGCCGTCGTCATCCTCGCGTGTCATTGAACCTCGAAGAACGCACTCCCGAACGCGTCTGGGAAATGGTCGTACGCGGTCGGCTTCATATTGGTTTGACCCGACCCGTACTCGCGAGTCCGGCGCTCGGTTTAAAAACCGCTTTGCTGCGTCATGAACGCCTCTGCGTAGCGTTGCCGCAAGACCACGCACTGGCAAAGAACAAAACTGTTCGCTGGCGTGCCCTCGCAAACGAACCTTTGATTATTCTCGCACGACGTGAAGGTGTGGGTCTGCACGATGCCATTCTCGATGCGTGTCGCGAAGCGAAGTTCACTCCGAAGCTCGCACACACTCCCAGCCTCATCAGCACCGTGTTGAGTTACGTGGAAGCCGGCGCCGGTTGCGGAGTCATCCCGGACAGCGTCAGCTCGCTCGGCAACGGTCAACCCGTCGTCTTCCGCCCGCTCAGTCCCGCGCGTTCGGTTGAGCTGGTCATGGTCTGGTCAGATGAAGTGGAATCGCCGCCCGCCGCCGCGTTTCGCAGCCTGATGAGCGAATGGTTGAAGGCCGGGATGTTGTGGAAGCATCCGCAGGAGTGATTCTACGACCGCAAAATCTTTTCCATCGGTTTCCCTTTCGCCAGCTCATCAATCAACTTATCGAGATAGCGAATTTCCCGCATTGTCGGGTCTTCGATGTCTTCTACGCAAACACCGCAAACCGTTCCTTTGATTAACGCTCGCGCGGGATTCAACTCAGGCGCTTCCTTGAAGAAAGTTTCCAAATCCGTCTGCTTTGCCAGTTGTTTTTCCAATTGCCGCGGTGTGTAACCCGTCAGCCACCTGATGATGGTATCGACCTCTGCTTTCGTGCGCCCCTTCCTCTCAGCCTTGGCAATGTAGAGCGGATAAACCTTGGCAAAATTGATCGCAAAGACCCGATGCTTCGTCGTCATACAGATTCAACGCAGCGATCTTTTCCCGACAAAACTTTTGACCACATGGGGCGCGATGCCTCAGCGAGCTACAATCAACTTTCAGTAGTCGCAGATTTTCCCGTCGCAACGGCGGCGGGCTCGCCACCGTCTCCGGAACTGCATGAACCGTTTCCAGCAGCGTGATTTTCTTCGCGACGTTGGAAAACCGACTGAGCGCCGTTCATCGCCGCACGCGGAGAATTAATAGCCGCTTTCGCTTCGGCGAGATGACCTTTGCCGATGCTCACGCCATTGAAAGCGCGTTTGACGAGTTCTTCACTCGCGGGAAACGGTTTCGGGCGTGGCCAGAAGTTGTATTTGAAATTTTTCCAGTTATCGCCGCTCTGATAATTCGTGCCAAGCGCGCCGCTGGGATCGTAGCCGCAATGCACCATGCAGTTTTCGCATCGCGGATCGCGCGCTTTGCCGTCCACCACGCCGTAGTTCTCCCATTTCACCTTCTCCAGCATTTCGGCGTAACGCTCGTAATGCCCATCGGTCATCAGGTAACACGGCGCTTTCCAACCCTTGATGTTGTAGGTCGGAATCGCCCACGCAGTGCAGGTCAACTCACGTTTGCCCGCGAGAAATTCCTGATACACCGGCGTGCCAAAAATCGTGAACAGATTTCCCCACTCCTCGATCTTCGCGAATTTTTTCCGCGTCATCTCGCGCGTGAGGAAAAACTCCTGCGGATCTTTGCCGAGACGCGTCACCATGTCCTTCTTCGCCGCGTCATAATCGTACCCGGGCGAAATCGTGTGACCGTCCACTTCCAGCGAACTGAGGAACTTGAACATGTCTTCCAGTTCCTGCACGTCGGTTTCTTTGTAAACCGTCGTGTTCGTCGCGGTCTGATAGCCGAGAATCTTCGCCATCTTGATCGCGGCGACGCATTCTTTGAAAACACCTTCGCGTTCGACAATCAGGTCGTGCGTAAATTCCAATCCGTCCACGTGCACGTTCCAATACATCCATTGGCTTGGACGAATGACGACCTTGTGCTTCGCCGCAGCATCGGCATTGCGAATCGCGTCAGCTTCTTTTTCGCTGACCAGCTTTTCGGCAATCAACCGTTTCAACCTGGCTTCATGTGATGGGTCCGTGGCGTCATAGACGGCGGCAAAGTATTCGCGCATTTTTTTCCGCATGAACACGCCGTTCGTGCAGATGTAAATGATGCGGCCCTGTTCGCGCAGCCCGGCGACCAGTTCTTCGATCTTCGGATAAATCAGCGGTTCACCACCGCAAATGCTGACCATCGGTGCATCGCATTCCGCGGCCGCTTGCAGACATTTTTCCAGCGGCACCATGTCTTTGAGCGACGTGGAATATTCGCGAATACGACCGCAGCCGGTACACGTCAGATTGCAGGTGTGCAGCGGTTCAAGTTGCAGCACCATCGCAAACTTCGGCGTGCGCTTGACCTTATGTTTAATGATATGGCCGGCGATTTTCGCCGACAACGCGAAGGGGAATCGCATAGTCTATTGGCGGACTTGAGCGACGAGTTGGATTGTGTTGGTTACCGGAGCGGAGGGAGTGGTCGGGGCCGGCGGATTTTGAATCAAACCCGGGAGAATAAAATCCAGCGGTGAGACACTCCGCGAGGCCCGAACGCCACCGCAACCCGCAGTGGCCAGCACCAGAGTTGCAGCTCCCGCCCATTGGACTAACTTCCGCTTTGTCGTCACTGGAGCGAGACTATAGACCCACGCGACGGTCGGGAGAAAGATATTTTTAAGATGCGGAGCAGGATTTGTCATATCGCTGGACTAACACTGGCATTGCTCCTTTGTTCCGGAGCACGGCTCAGCGCGCAATCGGACGAGGTCATCAGTTCCGTGCCCACGAACATCGTCGCGCATCTTCAGCAACAACTCATCACCGCTCGCGAACGTTTTGCAGCAGAACCGACTAACCACATCGCTGCCTGGCAACTTGGCCGCGCCTGTTTCGCCTGGGGCAATCTTTTGAAAACGCCCGCGGCCAAAGAAAAAGTTTTCCGTGAAGGCGTCACCGCCTGTCGGCACAGCCTCGCGCTCGACGCTCAATCCGCTCCCGCCAATTATTATCTCGGCATGAACATCGGTCGCATCGCCGATCTCAAACGCAATCTGAGCGCCTTCAACATGGTCAAGGAAGTGGAACGAAGTTTCGAACGCGCCCGACAGATTGATGAGAAATTCTCCTTCGCGGGGCCGGACCGCAATCTCGGTCTGCTTTATCAAAACGCGCCCGGCTGGCCGCTGAGTGTCGGCGACAAAAAACTCGCGCGCAAACACCTTCAACGCGCCTCCAATCTCGCCAGCGACTATCCGGAAAATCGCCTGAACCTCGCCGAAGCCGCACTGGAATGGAAGGACACCAAACTGTTTCAAAGCGAACTTGCGGCGCTCGAAAAACTCTGGCCTCACGCGCAAACCAATCTCACCGGCCCGGATTGGGAACTGGATTGGCTCGATTGGGAACAACGGCTCAAAGCCCTCCGCCAACGGTTGAACCGAAAGTAACTCGCCGCGGCGTGTTGACTCAGAATCAATTTTTCAACTTCGCCATTTCCCGCTAGCTTGCGCACCAGTGCAACCGATTGCTTTTCAACTCGGCCCGATCACCGTTCATTGGTTCGGCATCTGCATCGCTTTGGCGTTTCTCGCCGGCATGTGGACGGCCACGCGCCGCGCACCTCATGTCGGCATTTCCGGCAACCTCATCGCCGATCTCGTCATCCCGTGGCTACTCGTCGGCGGAATCGTCGGCGCGCGAATTCTGTTCGTCATCAGCTACTGGAAAGATGAATTCGCCGGCAAACCGTGGTGGGAAATTTTTATGATTCAACGCGGCGGTCTCGTTTTCTACGGCGGCCTCATCGGCGCGTCGTTGGCGACCATTATTTTTGCGCGCCTTAAAAAAGTTTCGCTCTGGAAAATCGCCGACATCATGGCACCGTCTATTGCACTCGGCTCGATGTTCGGTCGCCTCGGCTGTTTCATGAACGGCTGCTGCTACGGGCGCGCGTGCGAACTTCCATGGGCCGTCCGTTTCCCGAGCGATCATTTCACCGGTGGCGCTCCCGTTCATCCCACGCAACTTTATGACGCGTTCCTCAACCTCACGCTTTACCTCGGCCTCGCGTGGATCTTCCGCCATCGTCGCAAATTCAACGGCCAAATCTTCGCTCTGTATCTGATGTGCTACGCCGTCACGCGTTCGACCGTGGAATTTTTCCGTGGCGACTATTCCGACGGTCATCTGCACAACGGTTTCACGCCGGCGCATCTGTTGAGCATTGGAATTCTGATTGCGGGAATTGCTTTGTATCGCGTACTCGCGCCGCGAACCCGGTCCGCCTCCTGATTGCGCGATGGATAACGTGCAAACAGCAACGCGCGATTTGCAACCGGTCTTCATCGCCGGCCCGACCGCAGTCGGCAAATCCGCCCTCGCCCTCGCTCTCGCGGAAAAACTCGGCGGCGAAATTATTTCCGTGGATTCCATGCAGGTTTATCGCGGGCTCGACATCGGCACCGCCAAACCTACCGCCGCCGAACGCGCCCGGGTGCGTCATCACCTGATTGACGTTGCGGACCTCACCGAAACGTTTGATGCCGCAAAGTTCGTCAGCTTCGCGCAGCAAGCGGTTAAAGAAATTCAATCACGCGGTCGCATTCCGATTTTTTGCGGGGGCACGGGATTGTATTTCAAAGCTTATCTGGAAGGACTCGGCGAAGCGCCGCCTGCCGATGAAAAATTGCGCGCCGAACTTGAAGCGACTCCCCTGCCCGACCTGCTCCGCGAACTTGAACAACGCGACCCGACGACGTTTGAAAAAATCGATCGGCACAACCCACGTCGCGTCATCCGCGCGCTCGAAGTCATTCGCCTGACCGGCAAACCGTTCTCCGCCCAACGCGCCCGGTGGGGCGAGGCCGCATCTCCCCTCTCCTTCCCCAAGGGAGGAGAGGGTCACGGAGAGGAGGCGCTTTTGTTTTCGGCTGAAACCCGTGCTGTTGCGGCTCAAATCCCCTCACCCCAACCCTCTCCCCGCTTGAGCGGGGCGAGGGATTTGGTTTCCGTGTCGCCTCGCTTCTTCTGTCTTTCCCGCCCCACTGCTGATCTTCACGCGCGCATCAATACGCGTGTGGATGAAATGTTCGCTGCTGGTTTACTCGAAGAAACTCGCCAACTGCTCCAGCGTGGTTTGGAACAAAACAAAACCGCCATGCAAGCCATCGGCTATCGTCAGGTGGTGGAACACCTGTGCGGCGAACGTGCGTTACCGGAAACCATTGAGTTGGTGAAAATCAAAACCCGCCAATTCGCCAAGCGCCAACTGACCTGGTTTCGCAGACACGCCAACGCGCAGTGGATTGAGTTGAAGCCAGACGGCGATCTGGCTGCGTTGGGATCTGATTTCCCACCCACGTTGACGTGTCCTTGAGGCTACGGAGCGCGGCTGTGTCTGAAAGACCAGCCGCAGTACCTCTCAGCAGAAACCTGTAAAGGATTTCTAACGCGACAAAATTCACGCCGTTGCGGTTGGTGCGTTTGCACAGCCGCGCTCGTTTTTTAATTCGCCCGGTTCGGATATTGCGGTTTCTTGATGCTCGAAGGCGGATTCTGCCGGATGGAACGCATTACTTCAAAGATGGCTCGCTCCAGTTGCGGATCACCGCCACGCGCCATTTCGCCGGGGTCATCCACCACTTCAATGTCCGGATCCACTCCGTAACTTTCGATAATCCAGCCGGACTCATCGTAAATGCCAAACGTCGGCACCGTCACGCTACCGCCGTCCACGAGTGGCGGCGAACCGGTCATGCCAATCAAACCGCCCCAAGTGCGTTGACCAATCAGCGGACCGAGTTTCGACTGCTTGAAGTAATGTGGGAAACAATCACCGCCCGAACCGCTCCAGCCGTTGATCAACATCGCTTTCGGACCGAAATGCGCCACTGCCGGCCACGGCCAATCGCTGCCATCACGCACGCCCCAATAATTCCGCAACGGACGATCCAGCAATTCCACAAAGCGATCCGGAATCTGCCCGCCGCTGTTGAAGCGTTCATCAATGATCAATCCCGCCTTCGTGAATTGTCCGCGGAACTGGCGCACGAGTTCGTTCTGTCCATTCTGACCCGTGTCCGGCACGTAGATGTATCCGATCTTTCCGTCGCTCGCTTTTTCCACGCGCAACCGGTTCTCATTGATCCACGCGAGATTTCGCAAGCGCGCTTCGCTGCCGATGGTTTGCACGAGAACTTCACGCGCGCCCTGGAATATCGGTTCGCTGTTCACGGTGAGAAACACCGGCTTATCGGCCAGTCCCTGGAATGCGGCCCACGGATCGAGATTCGTATCCAACGGCTCGCCGTTCACTGCGAGCAGATAATCGCCTTCGCTGATATTCGTCAGGCCCGGTTGCGCAAGCGGCGACCGCACTTCGGTATCCCACGGCGCAGCGGTAATAATTTTCGCAATGCGATACGCGCCGTTCGTCAGCACAAAATCACAACCGAGATAGCCGACATTGCGATGCGTGGCACTTTCTACATCGCCGCCGCTGCGATACGTATGCGAGGCATTGAGTTCGCCAATCAATTCGCCGATGACGAAATTCACATCCCAACGCGTCACGGCTTCTTCGAGCAATTTGCCGTAACGCTCGCGCATCAATTTCCAATCCACGCCGTGTAGATTCGGATCGTAAAACACATCGCGCTCCAACCGCCACGCGTCAGTGAAGATCTGTTTCCACTCAGCAACCGGATCAATCATCGCTTCAAATCCAGTTGTCGCGAGCCGCTTGTCGAGCTTCTGATTTTCTTTCGGCTCAATGATGCTGTAACTGCGATCCTTGCGCGCCAGCAACTTCTTGCGATCGGCAGACAACTCGATGTCATCCGCGTCGTCCACCACGCGTTTCGTCTCGCGCTTTTCCAGATCGTAAAACTCCACCGGGCTGCTGCCACCATCCGCTCCGGTGCGCGGCAACCAGCGATACAGCAATTTGCCAGAGACCGCGATGAGGTCGTCGTAACGACCGGCCTTCGTCGGCAACAAAACCGCGCGCTCTTCGAATCCTTCCAGATCAATTTCAACCGCCTTGGTCTTGGAATCTTTCTTCTTCTCGTCTTTCTTCTCGGCGACCTTGGCGTCGTTCTTCGATTCGGATTCGCCGTTGGTTTTCTCGGCTTTCTTTTCTTCGTTGCCGTTCTCGTCTTTTTTCTCGTCGGACTTCTTTTCGTCGTTTTTCTTATCGTCTTCTTTTTTCTCGGAATCCTTTTTCTCCGCGTCTTTGTCTTTCCTGGACTCCGGTTCGTCGTCATTTCGCGGCGCGAGCGGCGACGGCACATCGCGACGCAACGGCACTGCCGCGAGCCGCATCGTGTTCGCGTAAATCCAGGAGTTATCGAGATCGCTGTAAATCGGGCTGAAGCTGCGGCCCGTGCGGAAATAGAGATATTTACCGTCCGGATCGAACACCGGCAAATCGTCATTGTAAAAACCGCTCGTCACCTGATGGCGCGTATTGTTCTCGAAATCATAAAGCACAATCGCCGTGTTCCGCGTATCCAGTTCTCCGGCATACGCCATCCAGCGACTGTCAGCAGACCAACTCACGCGGAAACGTTGCAGCGCGCCGTGATACATCCATTTCTGTTGCTCAATGAAACGATTCGTCTTCGTCTCAAAATCGTAAACCCAGATCTTCATCGCCTGATCAATCCACACGATCTTCTTCGAGTCCGGCGACCACTGCGGCGAATAACGGAAACCCGGTCCGAGCGCTGTAAGCGTGCGTTCTTCTCCCGGCCCTTCGGGATTGCGCTCCGCATCACGCACGGTCAATTCATATTCACCCGTGCGATCGCTCCAATACGCAATCAGTTTTCCATCCGGCGACCACGCAGGATAACGTTCCGCCACGCCGGAACTGCGCGTCAGATTGCGCACCACGCCATGCTCCGCCGGCACCGAAAACACTTCGCCGCGTGCGGAGAACAACGCGCGTTTGCCGGTCGGAGAAATCGTCGCCCATTGAATCAGACTCGACACATTTTCCAATCGCGGCTTCAACGTGGAGCGATCCGTCGTCACGGAAATTTCCACTTCACGCATCTTCTCCGTTTTCAAATCGAGCAAATATAAGCGACCCGCGTTGGCGAAAATGATTTCGCCTGCACCGACGCTCGGAAATTGCACGTCGAACTCTTTGAAAAACGTGAGTTGCTTAAACCGATCATTCGCCAGATCCAGCGACCAGATGTTGAGTCGCTTGGAATCATCTCGATCAGAGAGGAAATAAATTTTGTTTCCGAACCACATCGGAATGGATTCCGCCGCAGGCGACTTGGTGATGTTGCGCGCCTTGAGCGTGGTCAGATCCATCAGCCACAAATCCGGGTTCATGCCGCCGCGATACCGCTTCCATGTGCGGAAATCGACGCTGATGGTGTTAAACACGATTGATTTTCCATCCGGCGAAATCGCGCCAAACTCGCCATACGGCATCGGCAATTTTTCCGGCAACCCGCCCGTCGCCGATACTTTATAGAGTTGATTAAACCGATCTTTGAAGCTCGTCATCGTCGTCGCATAGAGGATGCTCTCGCCATCGGGATACCAATCAATCACCCGATCCGCCGCGCCGTGATGCGTGATGCGTTGCGGCACGCCACCCGTAACCGGCACCGTGTAAATGTCCACGTTGCCGTCATAATTGCCGCTGAAGGCGATAGTCGTGCCGTCCGGCGAAAATTTCGGGAACGATTCCTCGCCGCGCGGCGAACTCAACCGCACCGCTTCCCCGCCCGTTTTTGGAGCAACCCAGATGTCGCCCGCATAAACAAACGCTATGTGCGTCGCAGATACATCCGGTTGCCGCATCATCCGCGCGTCAATGCGCGAAGTTTTCTCGACCGCGCGCGCGGGCATCAGCATGGAACAACCGAGAACCAGAGAGAGAAGCAGATTGAAATGTCGCATGTTCATTCCACGAACCGTTCGTGTAGTGCAGGCAAAATGCCGAAGCGCCGCAACTGAAGCCAGCCCGTTCTATTGGACAATTGTTGCGTGCGTTTCCTGATCGTGCTCGTTTGCAACTAAGAACCATTCAGTTGAAAAGTTCTCATAAACTTTCCGAGGAAAATCTCCTTTAGAAATTATAATTGTCTCATCACCGCTGAAAACTAACCTCAGGCCATGTCCAAACGTCGGCTGAAACTTCTCGGAAAAATTCTGCTTGGACTTATCGCGTTGCTTGCGGCATTTCTGTTGATTGAACGTTGGCGCGGGCAAATTGCTTTGGCTCGACTCAAGCAAGAACTCCGCGTCAAAGGCGAGAAACTTTCCCCGCAGGATTTTGCTCGCGTCTTTGATGAAGAAGACAATGGCGCACCCACGATTTTTGCGGCTCTCGAAAGATTAACCAATCGCATTCTTCTACCAGACAGCTACCCACCTCGCATGCAGGTGCTGAAGTCGGGACGGGCCATCGTCGGATTCCGTGAACCTTATTGGGTAGAAAAAGATCCTTATCGCAACGGCAAAGCATTAACCGGAATTTTCACCAATCACTGGAGCGACCTTGCGGCTGATTTGCAGACAAATAAGCCCGCCTTGAACGAAATCCAGACCGCATTGACGAAGCCGGTCTTGAACAATCGCTTGGACCTCGCAGAAGGATCCAATTTGCAATTTTCTCATCTCTTGTCCGCCAGGAACTTGACTCGTTGGCTTGGCAGTGCGTGCCAATTTGCATTGCACCATGGTCGAACCGCTGACGCGACGAAATATCTTAGTTCTGAGCTCAATTCACTCCGACTGTTGGCAGAAGATGGCGTTGTCATCAGCGAACTGGTGCGCATTGCCATGGGCGCGATTGCCAGAACTGACACCTGGGAGGCATTACAGTCCGATGACTGGGCGGATGCGGATTTGGCTGCTATTCAGCACGTCTGGGAAACGCAATATTTTATGGCTTCAATGGCCACCAATCTCGAAGGTGAACGCATTTATATGCTTCAAACCGCACAACAGTTGCGCGATTCCAATGACAAAACGTACGACTTCATGTTTGGTGATTACGCGATCTTCTTTGATGATGAGGTTGAATCTGAATGGGTGACACGGTTCAAACAATTACCCTTTGGCGAAGAGTTGTTAAGCGGTCTGCGGCGACATATCTATTGCCGGGCCTGGCGTTTCGCGTGGTCGCATCAAGCAGAACGGAGACTTCTCAAGAATATGCAAACACTCATCGAACTGAGTCGTGCGGCTACAACTAACGCCTCGTTCCAGGCTATCGAATCTGATTTAACCACGCTGATCGTCCAGTCAACCAAGCGAAATGGTTACGATCGATTGCGATTTCCTCCACCCGATAGCGTGATAACTTTAGCTTACACAATTAAGAAATCGACGCGGGCCGAAATTGAACGCGCACTGTGTATCACCGCCATCGCGCTGAAACGCTATTCGCTTCGACACGGAAAGTTACCGGACAATCTGAATGCACTCGTCCCGGAATTTCTCTCTGCAGTACCGGTGGATTACATGGATGGCAAGCCCCTCAAATACCGACTCAACACCGACGGCAGCTTCACGCTTTACTCCGTTGGAGAAGATGGTCTGGATGACGGCGGAAATTTCGCCCCGCGGGAAGATTATCACGGGAGTGATTTGTGGAAGCGACTCGACTACGTCTGGCCCGCGCCAGCCACGCCGGAGGAAGTGGAGGAATTTCGCCAGGCGACAAACGAGGATTAAGGGATTATTCCCCGCCTTGTTCTGCCCCAGCGCCATGCTATGCTGCGGCGACGAACTGAAATTGATTAGTTGAAAGCATTAGTCCAAACCAGAGATACGCGGACGGAACGGGTCTTCCTCATCGGCGTCGAATTGAAATCCGGCAGCACCCATCAGTTGCGCGAGTCGCTCGACGAATTGGCCGAACTCGCCCAGACCGCCGGCGGTGAAGTCGTCGGTGAAGGCACGCAAAAGGTCGAAGCCGCTCATGCCGCCACTTACATCGGCAAAGGTAAAGCCGAAGAATTCGCGCGCTTTTGCAAAGAGCAAAACGTGGACACCGTCATTTTCGACGATGAACTCACCCCCGCTCAAACGCGCAACCTCGAGAAAATTTTCGAGATCAAAATCCTCGATCGCACGGCGCTGATTCTCGACATTTTCTCGCAACGCGCGCGCACGCGCGAAGGCAAACTTCAGATTGAACTGGCGCAACTTCAGCATTTGCTGCCGCGGCTGACGCGGTTCTGGGGACACTTGTCGCGTCAAAAAGGCGGTATCGGCATGCGCGGTGGTGAAGGTGAATCGCAGCTCGAAGCCGACCGTCGCAAAGTCAATGAACGCATTGATCGCATCACGCGCGATCTCGATGCCGTGCGACAACAACGCGAGACGCAACGCGCCGGCCGCTTGCGCAATCAATGGCCACTTGCGTCTATCGTCGGTTACACCAACGCGGGCAAATCCACGTTGCTGAATCGCCTCACCGGCGCGGGCGTACTGGCGAAAGATATTTTATTCGCCACGCTCGATCCCACAACGCGCCGGCTGCGGCTACCGACGAATCAAAACATTTTGCTCACCGACACAGTGGGTTTCATCAAGAAGCTGCCACACGGACTCGTTGAATCCTTCAAAGCCACGCTCGAAGAAGTCGTGCAGGCCGATCTGTTATTGCACGTCGTGGACGTGAGTCATCCACAGTCCGACGAACAGATTGCCGCCGTGAACACTGTCTTGAATGAACTCGGCGCGGGGCATAAGCCGACGATGATGGTCTTCAACAAAGTGGATCGATTGAATGGCGGTAATATGCTCACGCGCTTGCACGAGCTTTATCCGAATTCCGTCGCTATTTCGGCGCGCACCGGTCAGGGCATTGATGAATTACTTGGCGAAATCAGCACTCAAATCCGGCCCGAACGCGAACTGGTGGAACTGAAAATTCCCCACGAAGAAGCCGCGCTCATTGCGCGATTGCACAAAATCGGTCAAGTGCTGGAACGAAAATATCTGACTAAAGCAGCGAAGTTCAAAGCGCGCATTCCACCGCAACATCGAGCAGAATTCGCAGAATTCATCGTGGCGAACTGAGAAGCGTCAGGCATCAAAATCCAACGAATAGCTCGCGCTGTTGGCGCTTGAAAAATGAATATTCTCGGGAGCTTGATGTTTCGAATTTCCGAACGCAAATCGCCAACACCGACTTCCGCTCGTACATGAAACTTGATTCAGATTGCATCGTCGTCGGCGGTGGCGCGGCAGGATTTTTCGCTGCGATCACGGCGGCGGAATCCGGCGCGCGAGTGATACTGCTGGAGCGGGGTTCCCAGTTGCTTTCCAAAGTGCGCATCTCCGGCGGCGGACGTTGCAACGTGACGCACGCATGTTTCGATGCGCGCGAATTTGCTACGCGTTATCCGCGCGGCGACCAGGCGCTCATCGGTCCATTCAATCGATTTCAGGCGCGCGACACGGTGGCGTGGTTTGAATCGCGCGGCGTGGAACTAAAGACCGAAGCCGATGGCCGAATGTTCCCCATCACAGATTCATCAGAGACGATTGTGGAATGTCTGCTACGCGCTGCGCGTGAAGCTGGAGTGACGGTGCGAACCGAATGCAGCGTGGATTCAATCCAACGAACCGAATCCGGTTTTGAACTGTTGTTGTCTGCCGGCGAAAAAATTTCCTGCAATCGTTTACTTCTCGCTACGGGCGGTTGTCGCGCCGCGGCGGCGGGGCAATTGGTGACTGCGTTGGGGCACACACTCGAATCACCTGTGCCTTCGTTGTTCACAGTTCACATCGCCCTGCCCTGGTTGACTGCGCTGGCCGGAGTTTCCGTGGAGCAAGCGGAAGTCAGCGTTCCGGAAACTGATTTGCGAGAACGCGGCCCGGTGCTGATTACGCATTGGGGCTTGAGCGGTCCGGCGGTGTTGCGATTGTCCGCGTGGGGCGCGAGGCAATTGCACGCGCGCGATTACAAATTTCCGTTGCGAGTGAATTGGCTGCCGCAATTCCGTTCCGATGCGCTGACGAAAGAATTTCAGTCGCGTCGGCAATCGCAGGGAGCAAAACTGATTGTGAATGCTCCACTCGCACCGCTGACCGCGCGTTTGTGGGAAGCGCTGGTGCAGGCGGCGGGATTACCGCGCGACACGCGTTGGGCAGCGCTGACGCGCACGCAACAACAGCAACTCGTTCAACAACTGACGCGCACGGAATTCGCCGTCAGCGGCAAGAGTTTGAACAAAGACGAGTTTGTGACCTGTGGCGGCGTGAAACTCAGCGAGGTGAATTTCAAAACGATGGAAAGCCGGATTTGCCCCGGCCTTTACTTCGCGGGTGAGCTGCTGGACATTGACGGCATCACCGGCGGATTCAATTTCCAGGCCGCGTGGACCACGGGCTGGATTGCCGGAAACGCCATGGCTCAGGCGTAATCGCCGCGCTCAGCGTTCCCGCAACCACGTAGCCGGGCGCTCCGGTTTTTCGGCGCGCAGC
>CALAYC010000214.1 GCA_937894935.1 uncultured Verrucomicrobiota bacterium | reverse complement strand
GTCTCAACAACGACGACATCGTGACGAGTCAGATTGATAACCTCTGGTATTTCGCTGGCGGAACATTCTCTGGCACGCCGGTCGAAGGCCTGACGCAAACGGTATTGCTGAAATCGTCGGAAAACTCCGGATTGGTCGAAGGTTTCCTCGCCAATCTCTCGCCGGATGCCGCGATGAAAGATTTCAAACCCAGCGGCAAAGAATACGCGTTAGGCATTCGCCTGACCGGCAAGTTCAAAACCGCTTTCCCGAACGGCAAGCCTGGACAGACGTCTGAGGAGGTCAAAGAAGGTGAAGAATCGAAGTCCAGCGACTCGCTTAAAGAATCCAAGGAGGAAACGACGGTAATTCTGATTGGCGATGCGGACATGATTCACGACAACTTCACATTGCAGGAAACGCAAACGCCGTTCGGCGTCTGGCGACGACAATTGAACGCGAACCTGAACTTTGCCCAGAACGCAGTCGAGCAGCTCGCCGGTGACAACAATCTGATCGCCGTGCGCAGTCGCGCGACTTTGAATCGCCCATTCGAGGTCGTGCGCAAGAAAGAAGCGGAAGCGGCGCAGAAGTTCCAGGGCGTCATTGAAGATTTGCAGAAGAAGGCGGAAGCCGCACAGCAACGAATCAACGAGTTGCAGGCGCAAAAATCAGATCAAAATCAGCGCTTCATCATTTCGCCCGAACAACAGGCTGAGTTGGAAAAGCTCGAAAAAGAAAGCGTCGCAACCGATAAGAAACTTCGCGCTGTGAAAAAGGATTTGGCGCGCGAAGTGGATTCACTCAAGACCAGATTAACCTGGTGGAATATCTTTACCATGCCGGGGCTTGTCACGGCCGGCGGCATTGTCCTCGCGATTTACAAACGCAAACTGACAGCGGCTAAATGAACAAGAAACAATTCGTCATTCTATTGGGATTGGTCGTGGTACTCGGCATTGTGGGTATCACCCGGTGGAAAGGCCAAAGTTCGTCGTGGTCCGGTGGCGGCACGGCCGTTGGCCAAAAACTGCTGGCGAACTTTGATGTAAACGCCGTCGCGCAAATTCAGATTACTCACGGTACGAATCAACTGTTACTCGCGAAGAAAGATGACACGTGGCGCGTCGCGCAGCGCAACGATTATCCGGCGAATTTTTCAGAAATCAGTTCGCTGCTGTTGAAGCTGAAAGATTTGAAGGTCATTCAAAGCGAAGCAATCGGTGCGTCGCAATTGCCTCGACTCGAACTTGCGCCCAGTGGCACGAATTCACCGACGGTTGTCGCGTTTCGCGATGCGAGCGGCAAAGACCTGCAAAAACTTACGCTCGGCAAAAAGCACATGAAAGCCATGGAGCCGGCGCCGATGGCAGATTTCGGCGATAACAGTTGGCCGGATGGTCGCTATGTGCAAACTGACAGCGCGACAGACAAAGTCGTGTTGATTTCCGATCCGTTGACTGATCTGGAGACGAACCCTGGTCGGTTCTTGAACAAGAATTTCTTCAAGGTGGAAAAACCGAGAACCATCTCGGTCAGTTTCCTCGAACAGACAAACACCTGGAAACTCGTGCGTGAAACCGAGAACGGCGAGTTCAAACTCGCAGACGCCAAAGCAGGCGAACAACTCGACGGCAGCAAAGTCAGCGGCGTCAGTTATCCTTTCAGTTCACCGAGTTTCAACGATGTTGTCATCAACAAGACTCCGGAAGAAACCGGCCTCGACAAGCCCACGACCATTGAAATCGAAACGTTCGATGGCTTCCATTATACTGTGAAAGTCGGCAGCAAGCAGGACGATAATTATCCGCTGACCGTCGCTGTTACTGCGACTCTGCCTAAAGAACGCACGCCGGGCGCGGATGAAAAACCTGAGGACAAGGAACGGCTTGATAAAGAATTCGCTGACAAAACCAGGAAGCTTGAAGAAAAACTTACGACTGAAAAAGCCTTCGCGGGCTGGACGTATTTGGTTTCAAGCTGGAGCGTAGATTCGCTGTTGAAACCGCGATCGGAATTGCTTGTGGCGAAAGGATCGGAGGAAGCGGCGTCATCCACCGAGGAATCAAACGCTTCCGGCGACGATCACGAAGGCCACAATCATCCGTAATAAGTTAGCGAGTCGGATTTAAGCTTTCGCAGAATTCCATTTTCAGATGTTAGGGACGAGTTTTACCTCGTCCCTTCTTTTTTTCGTGAAACATGCTGCACGCCGTTGTTTCACATGAACATGTGAAATTTCTTCCCATCACGAAGCGGGATTTCTACGTGCAAGAATCGCCCTGCTTGAATAGCTTTCCGTGAAACCAATCATTCAATCCCGTGAACACCCATTTCCCCTGCTCGGCTTTCGCGTTCCTGGTCAGTTGTCTTTTGTTTTCCACCGCTGCCTCGGCGCAACAACCCAAATTTGCTGGCCTCTCGCCTGAAGAAGCCGCCAACGCCATCATCCTGCCGCCTGGTTTCAAAGCCACGTTGTTCGCTGGCGAACCGGACGTGCAGCAGCCCATCGCTTTCGCCATTGATGATCGCGGCCGACTTTGGGTCGCTGAAGCGTACACGTATCCGAATCGCGCGAAAGAAGGCGAAGGACGCG
>CALAYC010000213.1 GCA_937894935.1 uncultured Verrucomicrobiota bacterium | reverse complement strand
CCCCATGCATCCACCCAGAACGCCCGAAATTCAGGATTTTGAGCGCGAGACGAGTCGGAAAGAGCGACGCAAAAAAGCAGAATCCACCCCAGCACAACAGGCCGACGAAACAACGGAGTCATAGCGCAAAAGACTATCCACACCGGCTTCGAGAGAGGCAAGTCGTCGCACTGACATGTTTGGGTTGGGTGGCGACGGGATGAATGGACAGGAGATTTCTGGAATCGCTGGGGAGACTGGGGAAGACGAGTTATCCGGTTGTCGTTAATAAGTTTCAGCGAATGCAAATAATTCTTGCGGAGTATATTTACGTATGATTCTTATCCGTCCATTCAGATATCCTTCCAGCCAGGATGAAAGAGAACCGCGACGTGCGTTCTCGGTTGCGGTCACGTGAGCCCTAAAAAAATAATTCATGAAGTGCTATTCGCTCTTTCGGTTTTTGTTTTTGTCGATGATGATCTGGGCCATTCCGGCGAGCGCGCAGTGGCAGACGCAAACGATCGAATTGAAAGCCGGTTGGAACGCGGTGTTCCTGCATGTGGATGCTTCTCATACGACGCTCGAAGCGTTGATCGGAAGTGATGCGAATAATCCAATCATCGAAGTGTGGCGTTGGAATCCGCCGACTACGACGCAGTTCACTGATAGTCCGAACAATCCCAATCCTGGCAGCGAGTGGGCGAGTTGGGTGCGCACCAAGTCGGCCAATTCGTTGCAACGTCTGGTAGGCGACTCGGCGTATCTCGTACGCGTGGGAGTCAATGCGCCCACTTATAACTGGTCGATCAAAGGAAAACCCGTTCCGCCGCGGCCGCGCTGGACCGTGACCGGTTTGAATCTGCTTGGATTTTCCACGGTGCCGGTGAATCCGCCACGACTTGATGCTTTTCTTGCGCGATCGCCGGATTTGCAATCAGTCATTCCTGAAGTTTTTCAATATCCCGGAGGCGAATTGGGGCCGAACAATCCAATGAAGATTATTCCGAGCCTGTTTCGCAATGTGCCGGTCAAGCGCGGGCAGGCGTTCTGGATTCGGGCCGGCGATGTGTTCAACAGCTATTTCGGTCCCTTCGAAGTCACGCTGAGCGGAACGGAGGTGAAATTTGGCGGCGATCTGAGCACGGCGTCATTGCGCTTGAAGAATCTCGTGACCAATTCCCTTAACGTTACGCTGTCACTCGCCAATTCGGAAGCCGCACCAGCCGGTCAGACAGGCTTCGTCGGTACGCCGCCGTTGATTGTGCGCGGCGATTTTGTCGTGACGAATCTTTCTTACAGTTACACCACCTTGCCGGTCAATGGCACACGGACCTGGACGCTCGCGCCAGCCGGAACGCCGGGATCCGAAGTGGAAGTGGTTATCGGATTGAACCGCGCTGCAATTACGACGTCTCCAGGAGCGTTGCTGGCGGGAATACTGCGGTTTAAGGACAGTCTCGGTTTTTCGCAAGTGGACGTTGGCGTATCAGCTACCGCAGCGACGAGTGCGGGGCTTTGGGTGGGGAAAGCCGAGGTGAACGAGGTGGGGCACTATCTTCAAACGTTCATCAGGAATCCTGACGGCAGCTTCGCTGTTTCCAGCAATGGCAGTTACATCGTGGAAAAAGTGGATACATCGCTCGGTGGGGTGCCGCGTTCCTATCCATTGCGGCTGATTGTGCATAATCCCGCAGTGGGCAATGCGGTTCTGTTGCAGCGCGTTTTCGTGGGGTTGGATGCAAACACGAATCAGGTACTTTCGCTGAAAGAAACGGCGATTGCGCCGAAATTCCTGACGGCTGCGCGGCGGCTCAGCTCAGTACATTTGCCGTGGACTGCTGCGAATACGGGGTGGCAGTTCAATGGGAAAATTGCCACGCAGACGAATCTCACCACGACAGTTTCACTCGGTTACAATGATCGGGAATCCAATCCGTTTGTCCACGCGTATCATCCAGACCACGACAATCTGGATACGAATTTCAAAAATCTGCTGCCGCAAGGTTCGGAAAGTTATCACGTCGAACGGCAGATCACCTTAAGCGTAAAACCGCCCGGAAATGATTTCAGAAGTCTCGTTTCCGCGACCCATACCATCACGGGTACTTATCTCGAAACCATAACTGTCAAAGGGCTTGCTCGCGCCGGGGGCACGAACGATACCCGGCAGTTTCATGTGCGTGGCGATTTCTCGCTGAATCGAATCAGTGAAATCGCGCAACTCACGCCGGCGCCCTGACCTCAATTTTGAAACCTTTAAGAACCCCAATCGAAAACATGAAGATCCAGTCCCACCTCCGATTGAATCGCGCGTTGACCGCATCGCTGTGTGCCGTTGCCTTGCTTCTCGGCGCCAACCGGGCCGCTGCGCAAGCCAACGCCAATCCACCGACCTTGATGACCTTTCAAGGTTTCCTGGTGGATGCCAATGGCGTGCCATTGGGTACGAATGCGCCGAAGAATTATGATGTGATCTTTCGCATCTGGGACGCCGCGAGTGGTGGAACAGTGCCCCTCTGGGCGGAACAACAAACGGTCACCGTGGATCGTGGCAACTTCAGTGTGTTACTTGGGGAAGGCAGCAGTATTGGCGAGCCGCGCCCGACGTTGAATACGATCTTTACGAATAATACCGCATCGGACCGCTGGGTCGGTATCACCGTCAAAGGCATCGGGCCGGGAGGCTCTGATGCGAACATTCTGCCGCGATTGCGTTTACTGACGTCGCCGTATGCATTTCTGGCGCACAAAGCGATGAGTGTGGATGGCGGGGCGGTCACCAGTGGCACAGTGCCGGATAATCGGTTGAGCAGTAACGTGGCTTTGCGCAACGGCGGTAACACGTTCAACAATGACCAATCTTTCACGGGGCATTTTTACTTTGATAACGCGCGGGTCTGGTACGCGAAGAATACGCAGGGGACTTATGAGCCGTTCTTTTGGCCGCGCTGGAATGACGACCGGACGTACATGAATTTCGGCAGTGGCGGTTTCAATCTCCGGGACAATAACAGTGTCTCGAGGCTGTATATCACTGGTGCCGGCAACGTCGGTATTGGCACAGACGCTCCGGGGGCGAGTCTGCAGGTCAATGGAGGTATTCGTGCTCGAGGTGGAGTTCCTGCGGGGGGCGGCGTGAATAACAATGGCTATGCGTTTGCCGGTAATGGAGGTGACAATGACAGCGGAATGTTCAGCACAGCTGATGGGTTGATCCAGTTTTTCACAGATTCAACGGAAAAGATGCGGATCAACAGTGCGGGTAACGTCGGAATCGGTACGACGAATCCCGGAAAGAAAGTACAAATTGGCGATGCTGGTATTGCAAATTCCGAAGGGATGATTCGAATGTCTTCACGTTCGGGGACTGGTAGCGCCTGGCGGACGTGGGATGTCGGTGTGCCGGAGACGGACGAGGTTGCAAACACAGGCAGCGGCTATTCGTTTGTGATTGATGACATCATGCGCGCGGGCACCGACTTCATCATCCGATGGAATAATGGTTATGTCGGGTTGGGCACAACCGAACCAAGCTATCCGTTGACGGTTCGGAACGATACCGTGGCGGGGCTGCGGGTGGAGCGGTCTGATGGCAAATATGCCACCATGTATCGCAACGGCGGAGGGTATCAATCAAACGGACAGTTGGTATTTCAAATGAACCAAAGCCATTGGAGCCCGGGTGATATTGCCATCGCTTACGACGGAGATAACAACTGGAACTTTCCTTCCGACCGAAAGTTAAAGAAAGACATCGTTGATGCTGAGTCCATGTTGGATCGCGCGTTGAAGGTTCAGGTGCGGCGCTACCGTTGGAAGAACAGTCCGGATGATTCCAAACACATGCTCGGTGTAATTGCCCAGGAAGTGCAACCGCTTTTCCCCGATCTGGTGGATGAGCTGGAAAACCCGCAAACCAGGGAAACGAATCTTACCGTTGGTTATGACGACTTCGCGCTCATCGCCATCAAGGCACTTCAGGAGTTCAAACAGCAACATGACGACGAAGTGGCTCAGCTCAAGGGGCAAGTAGAGAAACTTGAGCGTCAGAACGCGGAACTGTCCGCGAAGAACAAGGAGCATGACGAACGGCTGGCGGCGTTGGAACGCCTGGTTCGCAATCAACAGCCGCAAACGGCGGCCATCAAGATTTCTCCTGTTGCCGATCGGAATTAATCCCGCTGCTGCATTCCAATGAAACGGATTCTGCAAAAGCATCTGGCGGTTACTGCCCTGCTGGCAGGTTTGTCCGGCGCGCACGCGGTTGAATCGGTGCCGCTGGAGTTTCGGCAGGGCGACGTGTCGTTCAACTTCTTTTCCCAGCGCGGTGTGCCGATTTCCACCGTGGTGAATGTGCCTCCGGGATCGGATGGCCGCATGACCACGCTCAACGAATCGGGTACGGCTCTGTTACCAACGACAAATCAATTTCGTGGTTTCGTCAGTTTTGGTGCGACGCCGGGATTGAGCCGCGATGCATGGTTGGCGGCAAGTAATTCGCCCGGGTTGAAAGCAGGAACAAATGCATTCTCCGGTACTGTGGCGCAGGAGATGGGATTACCGGTAGCGCTGTCGAATTCAGCGGTGGCGATGGTGTTACGTCGTGTCTCAATCGGCGCGCCGTATTTGAGTCGGCAGGTTTCGTTCGCATTCGGAGCGGAAATTCCAGTGCCATTGACGGACGAAAACGGTATCGCGCTCACCAACATTGCTCCGCAGGCTTATTGGTTGCCGGAGCCTTATACGACGAATAATCATGCCAATAGCGGTTACTATTGGAGTGTTAATGCACGGAAAGTTTACGCCATTCAGCCGGGGCCAATCACGGTCACCTGGGTGAAGGCTCAGTATTCTTCAACGCCGCCGAGTAGTGGTACGTATTTCACCAATGCCGGAAATTATTTCACCACTCACTCCGCCAATTACATTGTCTCCGGCGCACCGGTTAAACCGCCGCGAAAGATTTATTGGACTGAGCGCAGTTTCCGAAATCTCGGTAAGCCGATCACCGTTCCGAGCAGTCGCATTGGCGACATCACCATCGTCTATAACAACAATTTTCCACGCACAGTTGAGACGCAGTACGTCGGTCCGGGCGACAGTAGTCCCACGGACGGTACCACCAACGCGCCATTACCGGAATTGCGCACATTGTGGTACGACAGCTCTCAGCGGGGAATTTTCGCCTATAACATCGAAGGTCGAGTCTTTATGGAATTGCTCGGTGATTCGCGACCCGACGGTCAGTCCCGCGAACAACTCGGTTTTGAAATCGTGGATGTTTTTAAATCGCCGACGCCGTTGGATGTTTCCATTGAGCTTGGCGAACGGATTGTTCCTCCTTCGCCGGGAACGGTTGCGGCCTTGACTCCAGAGCCGATTTTCCAAGGCACCATCTTACCTTTTGCTTACGAGAAAACTTATCCCGGCACCGAGGACATCCGGCTCTTCGCCATTCGGGAAACCCAGAACGTGAACGATTATCTCGTTCACTGGATGGAAGAGGGCGAGGTCGGTTTGAAATGGCCGTCGTTGTTGGGGCGCTACAAACTCATCTGGCCCTCGGATCCAGCCAAGTACAGTCATTATATTCGCCCCGTTGTCGCGACCGAAGACCAGGCCAAGTTGACTGCGGTGACCATGCCGACGGAGAATGTTCCAATCATTCAATATCAGGATCCCTTCGATCGCCCGCGTGCCAAGCTGACGGAGACATTTGCGTTTTATACGTTTCTTGAGCCGCCCTATACGGCGCATCGCACGCTGTTGATGTTCAATTCCGGGGACAATATCGCGTTTGAGCGCGTGTTCTCCTGGCTGGATACGGCGCTTAAGTCAACCAATCTGGCGACTACAGTTGCCACTAATCTCATCGGCTGGAATCCGACGAATAACACCATGCATTGGCCGAACGAGTTGAAGGCGCCGCGCGTGGTGGACGAAACGGTGGACGTCGGCAGACGTATCAATGCACCAGCGGGCGAAGTGGGAGCGGGGTTGGGTGAGAATTATCTCGCCGGCCATATCCGCACCGAATACGGAAATCATTACAACGTTCATGCGTATGTAAATCCGTTCACTGCCGGTTTTGAAAATGCCAATAGCGGGTCGATCATTCCGGTGAATGCTGTTCCCGGCAATAATCGTCTCGAGGTCTGGTGGTATCGTCTCAATGGCGCAGACACGACACTTGGATTCAAAACTGTTTACTGGCCGTCGGTGATTGGCCGTTACACGCTCAAGTGGCCGGATGATGCAGGAGAAATTGTGCTCGCCAGCAATGTCGGCAGCGCTGGTCATCGGCAATTGAGTTCGCTCGAAGCGGCGGGAACGATTTATTATCAGAACGATCCCACGCAGCCGGGTTACAATCCTAACGAAGAGCACGCCATCGTTTCAGGCGGACAGGTCTTTGCGACGCGTGACGATCTGAACATTACCAACTCTGCCAGCTATTCGTCCGATCGTTTTGTTTTGATTGAATACCAGGATGCTGATGGACGGCCGTCGATGTCGGCTTTCAAGGTATTGCGAGAAAAGCCGGAAGCCGGTTGGGTGTTTGATTACATCACCGAAGCCGGTCGAATGCTCCAACCGCCGATGCCATTACCGTTACTTGCCAAACCGGTAGAAGGCAATGGCGACAACGCCATCAATTACAATACTGAGCCGCCCAATACGTCCGGTGATTTGCCGGGAATGTGGAATGAAACCCGTGACGCCGACGGACCGTTCGGACATTACAAAGGGTTCACGTTCCGCGATCGGAATAACAATTTCTGGGTCTATCGCGGGGCGCATGCCGGTTTGCCGCCGCTTCAGGCGGGTTCGTACAACGTCGCAACGCGAACATTCGGAACGCCGCCGACGGCGACTGCGGTGGTCGGACAACCGTTCGAATACGTCGTCCACGCGTCGCGCCAGGATGAATTCCTTTCGATGACCAGTAATGGGAATTTGCCTTCGTGGTTGACGATTTCAGGTTTGGCACTTCGGGGCACGCCGACAAATACCGGATCGGCCAACGTGCAACTCATCGTGTACGATCTTTATCAAGGCGATCGCGTAACGAACAATCTTACCATTAACGTCGTTGCTGGTGGCAGCGTCGTTGCGCAATCGCGGTTGGTGATCACCAGTACCAATTCTTACACGGGGAGCATTATCGCGTTTTCAAATCGTCCGCCGTTTCTCGCTGTTTCGCCGAATACGACGAACAGCTTTACGATGCGGTTTTATTACAAGACCGAGCCGAGTTTTGCGTGGCCGGGGATCTCTTCGCCCCCGCCGCCCGGCAGTATTGTTCCTTATTTGCGGCCATTGAGTAATGGTGTTTATGCCGGTGATCCAGCGGCGAAGACTACGCCGGCGCTCGACATTGTATATCGCCCGGTCTGGCCGGAGCGCGATCCTAAGGACGGTTCGAAAGGTGTTCCGGAAATGAGATACGGGCTGACGCTTACCAGTCCGAAAAATGGTTTGCCCGGGGTGCGTGATTTCAAAACCGCGCGCGTCCTTTATCAGCAGTCCATCAGTGCAAACATCACCAACGCCCGTCCGAGTGTCATTCTTCATGACCCGACGCGGGAGAAGTATTCCGATTTGGCCGCTTTGGGGCTCACGCAAATTCCGCCGAGTGTCCGCACCGAGCTTTACCTCGGCAAATACTATTTCCCGAATCTGCCGCCGCATCTGGCTTCACGGGTTTATTACGATCCGAACCGCGGCTCGAAGGGCAGTCTGGTGTTGAAGGGGGAATTCAAGGAGGAAATCCTCGGGGACGATTATCTTTTGCTCAACGTGCTTCGCGGTGCGGACCTTGACGCGGTCAGAAGTCTCTGTCCCACCAATGACCCGGCCAGTTCGAAATGGGGCGATCTTGTGGATGCTCTGGCGACCCCGCTCGAAACGTTTTACGAGAATCCGGCTGTACCGGGTACCTACATTCCGAATCCCAACGTGACGGTTTCGGTGGGAGTATCCGAGCTTGCCGAAATTAACAACGACAACATTGCGGTTGATTCTTACGCGCTTTCAGCGAGTGGTCCGGGGCAGGGTTACGTTACGCTGGTTGAAGCTAATGGTTCTGCGTTTACGCAACCAGGCGAACCGGTGGCGCTGCATATTTTCCGGGTAGTGCCGGAATTAGAGCCGGGTGAACTCAAGGTGATTCCGGCGGCCAATCCATTGAGCGAACAGATTACGTTCCAGCATTCGCTCGATATGGGCGGACGTTTTGATGAGTTCTTTTACGAATGGAAAATCGCCGCACCGGTGGACGGTCAGCCGCCCGTAAAAGATGCAACCATGTCGCAATACCTCTCTCTCTCCAGCGGTGAAGAGCAGCCTCTGTATCTGTTGGGTGGTTCAGGCATTCAGGTGTTGGGAGATAATTACGTGGTGCTCCGCTACAAGCCGGCCAATCCCGAACATCCACTTTACGATCAATGGTCCGAATGGACTGATCCGCAACTGGCCGAAGGTTGGATTAAACGCGTGCTGGCTGGACTTAATCCGTTCAATCAGCGTGTTACTGATTTGTTCAATAACACGGTGAACACTGACGGCAGTATTCTCACTGCTGCCGGACGACGATGGGAAGGTGATATTGCGTTAAATCTCGACACGATTAACAACTACGGATTGATCGAGATTTACGAAACGGTGTTGCGTCGCGGTCGCTCCATCAGCATTGAGGCGGGTTACAACTACGGTCCGGCGAACGATGCGCTGTTACTCGCGGCCGGTTATCTCAATGACCTTTACATGATGGTCGGCAATGAAGCCTGGGCGGATGCCGCGAATCCGACGATTGGAATCGGCACCGCGAATCAGACTTACGGAGCTATCGCGACTTCGCTGTTCGCCTTTAAAGGTCAGACGGCGTCGTTGCTCGAGGAAGAACTGGCGTTGATACGCGGTCGGGATGATTTCCTCGTGCCCGGCGTTGAAGTGTCGCCGGTTTATAATCGGCTGGTGTGGAACTACACGCGTGGCATTGACGCCGGCGAAGTTATTTACGCGCTGAATTATAACATTCAGGAAGATCCGAACAAAACGCCCGATGGGGTCATCAATGCCGAAGACGCGGCTTACATGTTCCCGCAAGGACATGGCGATGCTTATGGTCATTATCTCACGGCGTTGAAAGGTTATTACTCGCTGTTGTTGAATCGGAACTTCGACTGGGTGCCGCGCTCCGAAGCGGTATTGGTAATGGGCCTGCCGGTGTCGGTGGATTATCAGGATGAACGGAAGTTCGCCGCTGCTGCTGCTGCTTTGGCTCGGGCGGGTAAACAGGCGTTCGATCTTACGTGGCGACAGGATTACCAGAAAATTCAAACGGCTGGATGGAATCATTTCAGCACGACGCGCGTGAATTCCCAACGCACTTACACCGATGGTGTGAACACCTATAATTCGACGCGTTATTGGGGACTTGATCACTGGGCCACACGTGTCGGGCAGGGTGGGTATCTGAATTGGGTCGTGGGCAACGCTATCCTTCCTGCCGTGGATCCGAATCCCTATCACGAAGGTATTCAGAAGATTGACCGCACGACGGTGCCGGAATTACAGGAACTTGTCATTGCGGCGGAGGATTTACAACAGGCGATGGAAAATGCTGAGGGCGGGCTTACGCCGATGGGGCTGCCGGAGAACGCGGTGGCCTTTGACGTGAATCCGAATGCTATTGGCGATGGCAATGGCACCCACTTCGATCAGATTTACAATCGCGCCATTCGCGCGCTCAACAACGCGGTGGCGTCTTTCGATGACGCCAAGGATGTCACGAGTCTGATGCGTTCCGAACAGGATTCGTTGGCCGACTTCCAAAACGTTGTGGCCAAACAGGAACTCGCCTACGAACACGCGCTGATTGAAATTTATGGCACGCCATACACTGACGATATTGGCCCGGGCAAAACGTGGCGTCAGGGTTATGCCGGTCCCGATCTCGTTCATTACACCTACGTGGAGCGACCGGAACAGGATTTTCCCGCTGTGTGGAATTATCCGGGAACGCGGAATACTTATCAGATCGACATTCAGGATTTCCCGGCTGATTGGTTGACAAACTACAATCTTACGGACCTGGGCATTGTGGATCAGACCGACCCGCGTTATTCCAACGGCGTCCATTATATTGAAATCGACATTGGCGGTGATGGCTTCCCGTTGAAACCAGCGGAATGGACCGGGCGTCGCGCGTCGCCGGGGCAGATTCAGGCGGCGATTTCAAAAGTCATCGCTTCGCACACGGCGTTACGTCAGGCGTTGTTTGATCAGGAAGGTTCGATGACAGACTTTAACCGCACTCTCGCGCTGTTCCGGGCAAAAATGGCTGACCACGTGACCATTTCCAATTACCAGCGAGATTTGTTGATTGCCGAGCAGACGCTCGAGGCGGTCGTTGCCGCCAACGAAATCATGACTCGCGTGCTGGATGCCGTCGAGAACGTCGCGGGCGATTCATTCGAGGGAGTCATCGAAGGCTTGCCGAAGAGTCTTATCGCTGGTGTGGCCGCAGGTGGCGACCTGACGTCGCCAGGGCGTGCTGCGCTTAAATTCGCGAAGAGCGGAAGCGAGGCCGCGTTTGAAGCTGCCAAAACAGTTGGCTTCAACCTTGTTCAAGTATTGCAACTGGGCACCTCCACGGCGCAACGTTGGACTGAATTCGAAAAAATTGCGCCCATTGAATGGAATCAGGAAGTCCGGTCGGAGGTTGCTGAGTTGGGTGACAAGTGGGAAGGCATCATGGCGTTGTTGGGCACAATCAATGAGCGATTCCGCGAGTACAACGACGCGCTCGAAGCGTATCGCGCGCTGGTGGCCAAGGGAGATCGCATCCAACAGGAGCGCCTGGTCTTCCGGCAACGCGCAGCGGCGGTGATTCAAGGATATCGCACGCGTGACGCTGCATTCCGCATTTTCCGAAACGAAAAACTCGAACGCTACAAGACGCTCTTTGATCTCGCCGCACGTTACTCGTATCTCGCAGCGAATGCGTACGATTACGAAACCGGTTTGCTCGAAACGCCGACCGGACGTTCGTTTATCAGTCGCATCGTTGGCTCTCGCGCGTTGGGGGTGGTGCAAAACGGCGAACCGCAATTTGCCGGTAGCGCGACGGGCGATCCCGGTTTGTCCAGCGCGTTGGCGGAAATGAAAGCGGATTGGGAAGTATTGCGTGGCCGACTCGGGTTCAACAACCCCGATGCTTATGGCACCACCGCTTCGTTGCGCGTCGAGAACTTCCGCATCCTGCCCGGCACAAACAGTGATGTTCACTGGCGGGATGTATTGCAGAAATATCGGATGGGG
>CALAYC010000212.1 GCA_937894935.1 uncultured Verrucomicrobiota bacterium | reverse complement strand
TCGGCGGTGCGCTGTTGTTGTGCGGCGCAGCGACGTTTGCGTTGCTTTGGTTCTTTCCCCAACCGTTGCTCACCAAAGAAAGTGGACCGGTAAAAGCGGATGTCATTGTCGTGCTTGGCGGAGGTCAAACCGAACGCCCGCGATACGCCGCGGAACTGTATCGCGCCGCCGAAGCACCATTGGTGATCTGTTCCGGATTGGGCGATTGCGAATCCAATCGCCGGCTGCTCATTCGCGAAGGCGTACCCGTCGATGCGATTCAACTGGAAAACAAATCCACCAACACCAGTGAGAACGCCCGCTTCACCATCGAAACGCTACGCAAACTCGGCGCCAAACGCATCATCATCGTCACCACCTGGTATCATTCGCGCCGTGCATTAAACACGTTTGAACACTACGCGCCCGACCTCACGTTCTATTCCCGACCTTCCTATTACGGCACGAATCGTTCGGAATGGACCAACAACCGCACCGCCCGTTACGCGCGGATGGAGTACGTCAAAAATCTGGGTTATCTCATCCGATATGGCGTGAATCCACTCTGAGCGTCTTCAGCGAAGTGACTCCGACATGGCGGAATCTGGCTCAGGGTTCAGCGAGAATGATTTCCCGCTCGGGTGCGCCGCCGGGAAAGTCTGCCCAGAAGAGGTCGCGAAACCCCGGCGGGTTGTATTCCCAATGCCAAGGTTCATTTTGATACGGATACCAGCCGAATTCTTCGCCACGCAGCAGCAGCCATTTGTGCACCGGCGATTCGCGCATGCGCACCAATTCGGCCATCGGTCGCGTGGAAACTTCCATCACTTTAAATGCTTCGCGATGGCTCATTTTGAAATCCACAGCGAGGCCGAGTGAATGCGATGAAAAACTTGCGACCGCATTGGGATTTCCCGCGCGCGCTGCATTCGCTGCCGCAACCCGCGGATGCCGATGCGCCGAGAGAATAATCAAATCCACACCGTCGGCTTTGGCCTGCTCGCGCATGCGAACGAACGATTCCTGCGCGTGACGATTGAGTTGCCACCGTTCCTGACCGGGCACAGGCACCCACTGATTGGTGATGTAATTCCACACGGCATCCGTCGCCTCCGCGCGCAGGACAACCGCATCACGCGTGCTGTTGGCACGACGTTCCGGGCGCACCAGATCCAGCGCATCCACCATCACATCGGCGAATTGTTCATTCGGTCCTTCCGGTCCGCCGGGAAAATCATTTTCCTGCCAATCGAACTCACGAAAATGTTTGCTCAACTCCGGACCCAACACATCCAATCCGGACGTCTTCGGATCATGAATGAATTTCAATTCCAACCCGCGCAACAACGCCTGCTTCGACTTGCAATCGCCTTGCAGCAACGCCTGCTCAAAAAGGGCGTTGATTTCCTCGTGCTGCTCACGGTCTTTGAGCGTGGCCCAGATATATTCCACCGGCAGCCGCGTCTTACCGCTTTCCGCCACGCGCGCCGTCTCGGTAATCAAACTCATCGGCGTCTGAGGTGTTGCCATCGGCTTTGGCGCAGTCGCACAACCGGCGAACAGCAATCCCACAATCGAGAGCAACGGAATAGAATAGAAATGTTTGTTCATGAGATGGCGAGACTTGAACTGACTGAGATTTTTGACCCGCGCAAAACAGAAACGGGTTACAACAAATGCCCCATTTTTTTCTGCTTCGTTTTAAGATATTTCGCATTGTGCGGATTCGGTTTTACGCGAATCGGCACCTGCTCCACCACTTCCAATCCGTAACCCGCCAGACCCACCAGTTTCTTCGGATTATTCGTGAGCAACCGAATCTGCTTCAATCCAAGGTCCGCTAAAATCTGCGCGCCCAAACCGTATTCCCGCAGGTCCATGCCGTAACCCAGTTTCTGATTTGCCTCCACTGTGTCGTAGCCCTGTTCCTGCAACTTGTACGCTTTAATTTTTGGCGCAAGGCCGATGCCGCGACCTTCCTGCCGCATGTAAACAATCACGCCGCGACCCGCCTCCGCCACCTGCCGCATCGCCTGATGCAACTGCGGGCCGCAATCGCAGCGGCGCGAACCAAACACGTCGCCGGTCAGACATTCGCTATGCACACGAACCAACACGTTTTTGCGCCCGGCGACTTCACCATGAATCAGCGCGAGGTGGTGTTGCCCGTCAATCTTTGAACGATACAACGCGAGATCAAAATCGCCGTAATCCGTCGGCATCTTGATGGTTTCCAGTCGCTCCACCAGTTTCTCGCGCGTGCGGCGATAATGAATCAGGTCGGCGATGGTGCAGAGTTTCAGGCGATGTTTCTTCGCGAACTTTTGCAACGCCGGCAATCGCGCCATCGTGCCGTCATCGTTCATGATTTCGCAAATCACCCCGATCGGTCGCGCACCCGCAAGCGTGACCAGATCCACCGCGGCTTCCGTGTGACCGGCGCGTTGCAAAACACCGCCCGGTTTCGCGCGCAACGGAAACACGTGACCCGGCTGCACCAGATCGTCCGGCACCGCCGTCGGCGACGCCATAATCTGAATCGTCTTCGCGCGATCTGCCGCGCTGATGCCGCTGCCGATGCCGCGCGCCGCGTCCACGCTCACCTGGAAATCCGTGCGGAAAACTTCGCGATTCTGTTTCACCATGCGCTCGATGCCGAGTTGCTGGAGGCGTTCGTTAGTGGTGGGGACGCAGATTAAACCGCGACCGTGCTTGGCCATGAAATTGATTGCCGCCGGCGTCGCGTATTGCGCAGCCATGATGAGGTCGCCCTCGTTTTCGCGGTCGGCGTCGTCCACGACGATGACCATTTTCCCTTTGCGGATGTCGGCGATGACGGATTCGATCGAATCAAAACGGCTCTTCATAAAATGCCGCTCTCAAGCTAGGGGAAGCACCCGGGAAATCAAAGGCGCAAAACTGTCCTGTCAAACTTTCTCCGAGTGCTCCGGTTAAGTGGCAAAACTACCACTCTCGCCACGCTTTCGTAATATCGCCTCCCTGGTTTAAGCCAGCACTCTTTGCCGCCAGCAGCAGATACTCGCACAAATCTTCACGTTGATCGGTCTCAATAAGACAGCCATTTGCGCTATCGTTTAAAGTATTCAAATCCAGCACCGCCTGCTTTACGCAATTCAGTATCGCTTCGTCTGTCGCCGAAGCGCCAAGCCTGCCCAGGCGCGTTATGAACTGTTGCAGAATTTTCTCACACTTCTTGATGTCGGCTTTGGCATAGCCGACATCGTCACCGTCAGCCAAATAATCCGTCATGCCCTCAACAAGCCTATCTTTAATCACCTTTAATTTCTGAGTTTCTGATTTGTTCATACAGCGCGTGCGATCGCTTCAAAGTGTTACTTTAGTGCTGCCTTGTTAGCCGCTTCGTAAACCTGCCGCAACGGCACTTTCTTCTGTGCGGCAAGTTTCTTGCACGATTCAAACTCCGGCGCGGCTTGCACCACTTTGCCATTCAACTTCCCAAGCTTCACTGTCACCGGGCCGAATTTCGTTTTCACTGTGGTGAACTCGCGACGCAATTTCCGCCGCTCGGCAATCGTGCGCCGCACCCCGAAAGCCGTGGTTGCGCGCAACATCAACTCGCTGAACTTGTCGGCGTCCGCTTCGGCGCACAGCACCGTGAGCAACACGCCGGGCCGATTCTTCTTCATCTGAATCGGCGTGTGAAACACATCCAACGCGCCGGCCGCCAGCGCTGATTCCACAAACGCGCCCAGCATCTCGCCGCTCACGTCGTCGAGATTGGTTTCCAACACCGCAATGCGATCGATCTCCCAATCCAGTTTGGTTGATGTCGAATGGCTGACTGCTGATGGCCGTCGCCCGTCAGCCGTTTGCGTCCTGACACCTGACCCTTGATCCCGGACCACCTTCCCCAAGACAGCTCGCAGCACATTCGGTCGGGTTTTGTTGTCGCGCGTGCCGAGACCGAAACCGATCTTTTCGGCCACGAGATTGTCCATTCGCTCGAATCGTTCGGCAAACTCCGCCAACAACGCCGCGCCCGTGGGCGTTACGAGTTCGTGCGGTTCTTCACATTGTGTAATCGGAATTTTTCGCGCGCCGAGAATCGCCAACGTCGCTGGCGCCGGAATCGGAAAACGTCCGTGCGCACAGCGTATCCAGCCCGTGCCTTCCGTCACCGGCGCAGCAATCACACGCGGTTTGCCCAGCAGCTCCAACCCCACACAGGCGCCGACGATGTCCACGATGGAATCCACTGCGCCAACTTCGTGAAAATGCACTTCGTTCGCGGGTTTCCCGTGAATTTTCCCTTCCGCATCAGCAATGCGCTGAAACACCGCAACCGCTTTTTTCTTCACCCACGGCGACAGTTTGCTCTTCGTGATGAGCTTTGTGATGTCGGCGAAATTCCGGCTGTCATCGTGTGAATGATCGTGAGGTTCATCGTGGTGATGATGGCCGTGCGCGTGTTCATGATGCTCATGATGATGTTCGTGTTCGCACTCGTCGTGATGGTGATGGTGGTGCTCCGAATCGAGATGCACGTCGAACTTGATGCCGGCAATTCCGGATTTCTCCGCCTCGGCGATGTGCAGATGGAAACCGTCCAGTTTCAGCTTTTCCAGTTCGCGCGCGAGCTTGTGCGGGTCAACGCCCAGATCAATCAACGCGCCGATAAACATGTCGCCGCTGATGCCGCTGAAAATATCGAGATAAAGAGTTTTCATTGAAGTTTGCTGCTGCCTTCGATCGGCCAGACGTCCACGACTTTTCCGGCACGATGAATAATAAATTCACGATACAAGTTGCTCGTGGTGCAACCGTGAGAAGGAATCAATTCCACCTGCTCGCCCAACTTCACGTCACAGTTGTCCGACAATTGCACCGTCGCGTGTTCTTCCGATCCGAAGCTGGAAATCATTGCGCCGGGAATACCCTTTACCCGCGGCGGACCGAACTCCGCACCCACGCCTTTGCGCCCCACATCGAGAACCGCAAAGCCCGGACGCGACCGACTGATAACCGTCGTTAAAATAGTCATCGCCTGTTGAAACTCCGGGCGAATGTCTGAATACCACCAGTCCATCGCCGCGTACGAACCGGCCTGCACTTCGTCCACTCCCTCCGTGTCGCCGGTAACATTGTAAGTGCCCGTGCCACCGCCGCTGACGATGTTGACGCGAAATCCCGCATGCTCAATCAAGTGACGCGTTTTCACCACCAATTGCAACGCAGCGCGGGTTTTCTCGATGCGTTCCGCTTCATCCCGCAACGCCACCAGATGGCCTTCGTAACCTTGCAGTCCTTCAAATCGTAAACCCGGCAAATTCACAACGTCCTTCACCAGCTCAAGCGTCGCTTGACCAGGCGCAACGCCGCAACGATTCATGCCGATGTTCACTTCAACCAGAACCCCGATGTCCATGCCCGCCGCGCTCGCCATTTCAGAAATCATCCGTGCGTTTTCCAACGAATCCACGGCCACGATTGGATTGGAACGCTTTCGTAATTCGACGAGCCGCGCAATCTTCACCGGGCCGATAATCTGGTTCGCGATGAGAATGTTTTTGATTCCTGCGTCGGCCAACGCTTCCGCTTCACCGAGTTTCGCACAGGTCATTCCCACCGCGCCGGCTTCCATTTGCAGTCGCGCCAACGTGGTGCATTTGTGACTTTTGAAATGCGGACGCAGCTTCGCGTGGCGGTTCGCGAAATAGTTCGCCATGTAATCCAGATTCCGGCGCAACGCGTCGGCATCGAGCAACAAACACGGCGTATCCAGTTCGGCGAGTGATTTGCCTTTCAAATCGGTTTTCATGTTCGGAGTGCGAATCCCGTGAGCCGGAATTTCTTAATGAGATTTCGCGGCGGTTCCTTCGCTGGCCAACGCATTAATCTGGCTCGCGGCGTAACCGGCGCCGAATCCGTTATCAATATTCACGACCGTCACGCCGCTGCCGCAACTGTTCAACATACCCAGCAGCGCCGCGACGCCACCGAAACTCGCGCCATAGCCCACACTCGTCGGCACGGCGATGACCGGCTTGCTCACCAATCCCGCCACCACACTCGGCAACGCGCCCTCCATTCCGGCCACGACCACCAACACGTTGGCCGTTTGTAAAATCTCCAACTGCGACAAAATCCGATGCAGCCCCGCCACGCCCGCATCGGAAATACGCACCACCGAATTGCCCATGATTTCCGCGGTCACTGCCGCTTCTTCAGCAACCGGCAAATCGCTCGTGCCAGCACAGATTACAGCGATTGTTCCCGTTCGCTTCGGCAATGGTTTCTTCGCAATCGTGACACATCGTGCTGTCTCGTGATGTTTGGCGTTGTTGAACTTCCGTTTCAGCGCCCGCACGTGCTCCGATGTGACTCGCGTGATAAGCACATTCTGTTCGTGCGCCGCGAGTTTCGTCGCAATCTGCACCACTTGAGCCGGCGTTTTGCCCGCGCCGAAAATCACTTCGGGGAAACCCTTCCGCAGCGCGCGATGCAAATCAACTTGCGCGAATCCAAGGTCCGCGACGGGCGCGGATTGAAAGGCGCGAATCACCGCGTCGCGGCTGACCTGGCCACGGCGAAATTGATCTAACAGCTTGCCCGCTTCGATGGTTGTCACGCGGCGACATTGCCAGACCGCCGGAAGCCGGTCACGCGGGAAAACCTGGGCGGCTGCCGGAAGTTTGTCCGCCGCCTTGCTTGGTTTTCATCCCGCAATCATGCTAAGGTCCGCAACCGGTCCGCGCGTCCAATGACACGCTCCGCCAAATCGTGAATACATCTGTCGCCAGTCCAAACGATGTTTCTGCTCCGCCGCTCAAACCGGCGTTGCCGGAATTGCTCGCACCTGCTGGTGATTGGGATTGCGCCAAGGCCGCGGTCGAGAATGGTGCGGATGCGATTTATTTCGGGCTCGAAAAGTTTAACGCCCGGATGCGCGCGAACAATTTCACCGTCGCGGATTTGCCAAAGCTGATGGAGTTTCTGCATCGCCGCGGCGTGAAGGGTTACGTCACGTTCAACACGCTCGTCTTCGAAAACGAACTCGCCGACGCAGAAGAATATCTGCGCGCCATCATCGCTGCGGGCGTGGACGCGGCGATTGTGCAGGATGTCGGTATCTGTCGATTGATTCGCTCGCTATCGCCGGATTTTCCGATTCATGCGTCCACGCAAATGACCGTCACCAGCGCGACCGGAGTGGAATTTGCCCGTGAACTCGGCTGCAATCTCGTCGTTCTTGCGCGCGAATGTTCGATTAAAGAAATCGAGAAAATTCAAAATGCCCAAAGCAGAGCGAGCAATTCTTTGACCGTCGAAGCCACTCTGAGCACGACCGACGCACCCGGAGTAACGCAATCAACCGCGTTGCCTCTGGAAGTTTTTGTTCATGGCGCGTTGTGTGTGGCGTATTCGGGTCAATGCCTGACCAGCGAATCGCTCGGTGGCCGTTCTGCCAATCGTGGCGAATGCGCGCAGGCGTGTCGCATGCCTTATGAATTGATTTCTGACGGTCACCCCGTGCCGCTGGGCGACCGTCGTTATCTGCTCAGTCCGCAGGATTTGTCCGGCCTCGATGTTTTACCCGAACTCGTTCGCACCGGAGTGGCTTCGTTGAAAATCGAAGGCCGGCTCAAGTCGCCGGAATACGTCGCGAACATCACGCGGGTTTACCGGGCGGCGCTGAACAAACTGAGTTTGAACCGCAGCGACGCAGGAACGCCGAGAAAAGCTGAACCTTTTTCCACCTCTGCGGCTCCGCGTCGCAGCGGTGAATCCAAATACGATTTAGAGATGGCGTTCTCGCGTGGGCTCTTCACGGGCTGGTTCGGCGGGATTGATAATCAGAAACTCGTGCATGCGCGCTTCGGCAAAAAGCGCGGCGTGTTTCTCGGCGAAGTTGCGCGCGTGACCGATGAAAAAGTCATGCTCAAACTGGTCGCACCGCTCAAACCCGGCGACGGCGTGGTGTTCGACGCCGGCAAACCGGAAGAAGACGAAGAAGGCGGACGCGTTTACGAAGTCACCACTCGCGGTAAAGAAACGTGGTTGGGATTTGGTCGTGGCGACGTGAACTTTCGCCGCGTTCACGTCGGCGACAAGGTCTGGAAAACCGACGACCCGGAATTGAATCGTCGGCTGCGACAGAGTTTTGAAGGCGATAAAATCCGTTATCAACGTCCGTTGCACCTCGAAGTGCACGGGTTGGTTGGAAGACCGTTGACGCTCATCGCGCGCGATGATGACGGTCACGTGGCGAAATTGGAATCAAACGTCGCGCTGGTCGCCGCGGAAAAACAACCGCTCACCACCGAACGATTGCGCGAACAACTCGGTCGCCTCGGCGGCACACCATTCAAGTTGGGCGAATTGCAAAATCATCTCTCGGGCGAGTTGATGTTACCGGTGAGTGAGTTGAATCGTCTGCGCCGCGAGATTGTGGCGGAACTGGAACGGCAACGCGCCACGCCGAAGCGTTGGACGATAAATGAAACTCGCCGCAGAAACGCAGAGACGCAGAAAACTGAAGTTGAAATTTCCTCAGCGCCTCAACGCCTGAACGGTGAACCGCACTTGATTGTGCTCGTCCGCGATCTCGCGCAGCTCGACGCCGCGTTGCAATGCGGCATTCGCACAATCTATTGCGATTTCGAAGACCCGAAGAAATATCGCGAGGCCGTCACGACATTCCACACCGCTTTTGGGTGTGCGGTGTCCGGCCCGCACGGAGTGGCGCGCCCTACCATCTGGGTCGCGCCGCCGCGCATCTTCAAAACCGGCGAAGAATGGACGCTCGAACAGGTTCGTTCCTGCAATGCCGACGGTTACCTCGTCCGCAATTACGATCACCTGAAGTTTTTTGCGAAGGACCGGCGCATCGGTGATTTCTCGCTGAACATTGCGAATCATTTCGCCGCGGATTATTTCAAAAACCGGTTCGGCCTGGAACGCGTCACCACGAGTTACGACTTGAACGTGCAGCAGCTCGAAGCGTTGCTCACCGGTGCGCCGCCTGAGTGGTTTGAGATTACGATCCATCAGCACATGCCGATGTTTCACATGGAGCATTGCGTGTTCTGCGCCTTCCTGTCCAAGGGCAAGGATTACCGCGACTGCGGTCGCCCGTGCGATAAACACGACGTGCGTTTGCGCGACCGCGTCGGGGCGTTGCATCCGCTCAAAGCTGATGTGGGTTGTCGCAACACGGTATTCAACTCGCAGGCGCAGACCGGTGCGGAATTCGTGGAACGCATGCTCGCGCTCGGCGTGTGTCATTTCCGCGTCGAGTTTCTGAACGAAACCCCGGCGGAAGTCACACAGACCATCACGAAGTATCGCCAATTGTTGCGCGGCGAAATTACCGGTGGCCAACTCTGGCGCGAGTTGAAGCTGACGAATCAACTCGGCGTCACGCGCGGCCAATTGGCGGGGTAAACTTTCGCCAAACGTTTGGCAATCATGGACTGCGGCGGAAAGCGAAGCGCGTGCGTTTACCGCGTTTGAACTTCTTTGAACTCTTTCGGCAACTCGAAGCCTTCGCGTTGCGCGAGTTCCGGCCAGCCGCCGGGAAACACCGCCCGAAAGGCTTCCGGGAGCGGCTGCCACGGCAACACGGATGAACTCATCATGCTATAACCTTGCTGCAACGTGTACCCGAGATCGTCGCGATCCGCCGCGTACCGTTTAACCTCCAGCGTGGTGGGACGATTGGCGTAAGCGGCTTCCGGTCCGCTCAACATGCCCATCGCGTCCATCCACCCCCAGGACTTGTCCCGGAATAATTTCCCGCGTTCGTCACCTAACGTGGCCAGGACGGTTCCGGTGAAGGAATTACTCTGGCTTTGGCCCAACGCGGCATCAATTGGCAGCGTGTATTTGGCCACAGTCAGACCACTTGGTTCTTCGCGTTGCACGTGCGCTTTCGCCCAATCCGCCCGCTCGATTTCCAGCCGCGCGGTCATTTGCTCCAGGGCCGTCTGTTCCGCCGGAGTAATCGCCAGAGCCGCGCGCGCGGCATCGGTCAGCGCCGCATGCCGGATGCTGCGGAATGAAATAGCTTCGAGCGACTTCTTGCTGACGATGAGGTAATCGCCTGTGGTGTTCCAGTGGAAGCCGAGTTCCGCCAGCAGTTGTTCGCGCTCGGCGGTGGAAAAATCTTCCGGAGCGGCCCCGGCGAGAACTTTCGCTGCGAGTTCCGTGAGCGCCGGCAACGGAGGTTGTGCCGCTAACCGTTGCTTCGTTTCACTCCAGTGCTCGGTGATGTTTTGTTTCGTGATCCGGACGTCCACCAACTGCTGTGTCGCGGACTGCCAAACTTGCTGTTGCTCTACCAAAGCTTCGCGAGTGAGACCAGCGTTGTGTCGCAGTGCACAAAAAACGGTCGTTCCCGCGCTCAAGATGAGAATGGCCAGAATGATGCGTTTCATCGGTCACCTTTCTTCAATTGCAATTCCGCCTGCTGTTGAATCCACGCCAACATCGGACGCGTGAACGCGCTTGGTAAATTGTACCCACCCAGCCAATCTTCATTGGATTGGCCCGTCCATTCCGACGGCGAATCCGGTAAGAACAGACTCAGCGGGCGTCCTGAAGTGCTGAAAGAAGTTCCCTCGCGTCCCCAACTATAGGCCACCGTCAACATGCCATCCTGTTGTCGCAGCCAGACGGCAACTTCCTGTCCGCTGCTTTCTCCGTCGAGGTTGAAGATCCGTTGCAGCGTGTGCGTGCCGGAATTCTGCAACTGCGCCTCAATCATCGGCCAGCGTTCCTCGCCCAGAACCAAGCGCCAGGCTTCCTTCAACTCTGCCGCGCGCTCGGCCACAGCATCCCCCAACGGCGGCACACTGAGAACCTGCATCGCCAGTGCGTCTTTGGGCACCCAGGTGTAACGCGCTTGATTCGTCCCGAACCGGCGCGATTCGATCAGTTCATCCATCGCGGTGAAATGTTTCTGCGCGGCAGCTTCCATTGCTTCGCGTTCCGCCGGGGTCAATCCGAGCAACTCGCGTGCTTCGGTTCGAATAGTACCCGGCAACTGCACCGGTTGATAAACATCCAGTTCCGGCAGCACCGCTTTGGGAATCCGCACGAAAGGCAAATCATCCGGCCACGTGTAATCGGCGGCAAACAGGCGAGCGCGCACCGAGTCCTTCCACGCGGCGAACTGCTGTTCCGTTTCCGCAACGCGCTCGGCCGCTTCCTGTGAACGAGCGAGAGATTCCTCCATGCGATCTGTTACTTCCGTCAGGCGAACCGTCTCGGTCTGCAGCATCTCGATTTCATTTTGCACGGCGACGACCTGATTCTGCATCTGACGCAATTCCGCTTCGGCTTCGCGGTGTTCGGAAATCTGCCATGCCACGGGAATCGCGCTCACGGCGACACAGACCGCGGCCGTCTGCAGCTTCGTCAGGCTCGCGAAACGCACCAGCCAAGCGCCGATGCCGACAAACGCCGGTGGAGCGGCTTGCAGTGCGGTGTTGAACACCACGGAAACCGTCGCGGTAGTCGCGGACGAAGCGGTGTGTTGTAATACGGCAGTCGTGGCTGCCACGGTGGCACTTTTAAAGCCGCGACGCTGGAAGAACTGCGAAAGTTTCTCCAGTGCGGTTTTCACCCGCTTTTGCGCAGTGTCGTCGCTGACGCCCAAGGCCGTGCCGACTTCCTTCAACGATTGGCTCTCGTAATAACGGAGCAACAGCACTTCCCGATCTTTTTCGCGCAAGGACATCAACGCTTCGTCCAACAACGGAACGAGGGCACGAAAGGCAGGTTGTTCGTCCGGAGTTTTCATGGTGGTACCGAGATCGGCGGCAGTTTGCTCCCGACGGCGCCGACGCATCTCGCCCCGAAGCCACGCTTGCGATTCAAGCAACGCAGTTTTATGCAGCCACGCGGGCAGGGAATCGTCCGGCGCGAATTGCCACGCTTTACGTGCCAACACACTGAAGACATTCTGAGATATCTCTTCTGCGCCACCCGGATCGCCGACCTTGCGCAATGCCGTGGCAAAAACAAGGTCAATGTGGCGGCGGACGAGATCGCGAAACGCGGACTGGTTTCCCGCCCGGGCGAACTGTTGCAACCACTCGAAATCAGACTGCCGCTGGTTCATGTTTCACCCATAGGCTGCCGCTACGGAGCAAAATCCGAAAAAAATTTCAACCGCAGATAAATGCGGATTCAACCAGATATCCGCAATTGAATCAGGTAAACATCAAGCGACAGATAATAATCGAAGCAATAATGCCCACCGCATCCGCAATCAACCCCGCAGGCACGGCGTGACGGGTGCGTTTGACGCCGACCGCACCGAAGTAAACCGCGATGACATAAAACGTCGTTTCTGTGCTGCCGAAGATTGTTCCCGCCGTCAGCGCAATCAGACTGTCTGGACCGTGTTCTTTCACGAGGTCAGAGAATAAACCGAGTGTGCCGCTGCCACTAAGCGGGCGAACGAGACACATGGGCAGCAGTTCGGTCGGGAAACCCACTGCATCGAGCGCCGGTTTGATCGCTTTGGTAATCATTTCGATTCCGCCCGCTTCGCGAAACATGCCGATGGCGACCAGAATCGCGACGAGATACGGAATGATCATCACGGACGTTTTGAAACCTTCTTTGGCGCCTTCGACAAATTCTTCGTAAACGTTGACGCGACGCAAGGCGGCGTAGAGCGGGAAGAACGAGAGTAGAAACGGAATCGCGAGAATTGAAATGGCGTGAAGTGTCCGCAGAAATCCGTTTTTCTGCGCCAGATCAGCGGAGGTTTCGTAATTGAGTGTTTCCGGGAAACCAACGCGCATAAAAGCCCAGACAAAGAAGCCGCCAAAAATCGCCAGCGCCAGCCAACCGAACGGTTTAAGGGGAGCCGGTTCTTCGACGAGAGGAGGCGTTGTTCCCTCTGCAGCGGCTGTTTTATTGGCGTTGTCGGCGGGCTGTGGACTGCCCGCCTTACCCGCTTCCGCAGGAAGTGGGGGCAATCGATAGCCCGGAGTTTTTTCCAATAACTTCACTGCAACAATACCGGCAACCGTTGAACAAATCGTCGCCATAATTGCGGTGCTGACGATGGATGAAGGATTCGTCGCCCCCGCAACCGCCAGTACCGCCACCGCCGTGGCCGGAATAAGCTGAATGGAACTCGTATTCACCGCGAGAAAGGTGCACATCGCGTTGGAAGCAACGCCGGGACGCGGGTTGAGCGTTTCCAAATCTTTCATCGCGCGAATGCCGAGCGGCGTGGCGGCGTTGGAAAGTCCGAGAATGTTCGCCGCCATGTTCATTAACATCGAACCCATGGCGGGATGTTGGACCGGCACATCGGGGAAGAGCCATTTCATCAGCGGGCGCAATGCGCGCGCCATGATTTGAATGAGGCCGGCTTTTTCAGCAAGGCGCATGACGCCGAGCCAGAGCGCCATGATGCCGGCAAGCGGCAGCGCGAGCTTCATCACAGCGTATTCGGCGCGCTCGAACGCAGCTTTGCCGATGGCGTCGAGAGAATTGGTGGCAATGCCGATCATCACGGCCAATACCATCAGGCCGAGCCAGATGTAGTTCAGCATGAGCGGAGGCTAGCGACTCGGGGAAACGGGAGAAAGCGGGAAAACCCGCGTTGCCATCACAATGCCCGCACACGTTCATGCGGGGGCACAAACAGGTGTTCGCAATAAATTGCTTTAGCCAGTTGATGAAAGTGCTTACCTTCAACGTCTGAACACCGTCAAAAGATGCTTATGAAAAAAGCCTCCCGTAATTCTCACACCGGCGAAACGCGCCGCTCATTTTTGCGCAAATCCGCCACGCTCGCCGCTGTTGCCGCGACGCCGGCATTCCTCAAAACGCCGGTTTACGGCCAGAACCAAGCGCCTTCAGCGAACGTTCTCGGCGCAAACAGCCGCATCGTTTTCGGCGTCATCGGTACGGGCAAGCAAGGCACATATCATCTTCGATTGTTGAAAAACAACGGCGCAGAATGGAACGCCACTGTCGGCGCGGTCAGTGACGTTTACCAAAAGCACCTTGATGCGGCGGTAAAGTTCACCGGATTGAAAGAATCGGATGGTTATCGCGATCATCGCCGTTTGGTTGAACGCAAAGACCTCGATGCGATTTTAATCGCTACCGTGGATAACTGGCATGGTCAGTGTACGCTCGACGCGTTGGACGCCGGAAAGCATGTCTATTGCGAAAAGCCGATGACGCGTTACGCGGCGGAAGGTTGGGAGGTTTACGATAAGGTCAAGAGCACTGGAAAAGTTTATCAATGCGGCTCGCAATACACCGCCGATCCGATGATTCACAAAGTTGCGGAATGGGTTAAATCCGGGAAGCTCGGGCCGCTGGTCTGGGCGCAGGGTTCGTACTGCCGTAACAACAAGAAAAACGATGAATGGGAATTTCCGGTGGATAAAGACGCCAATCCAGAAAATCTCGATTGGGAACGTTGGCAGGGAAAGGCCAAGAAAGTTCCGTGGGGACCGGAAGCCGCGCACCGCTATTTCTCCTGGCACAAATATTACGATTACAACTCCGGCATTCTCGGCAATTTGCTGAGCCACCGTTTTTATCCGCTGATGTTGGCGACCGGAAATCCGGAATTTCCGCGGCGCGTCGTCTGCACGGCCACTCGTGCGGTTTCGACGAATCGCGAAATCAGCGACACCACGCATGTGTTGGCAGAATTTCCGAGCGGCCTGACGTTCGTCATCGCCGGCACCACGGTGAATGAAGTGGGATTGCCGGACATCATTCGTGGTCGGCAAGCGACGGTTTATCTCGCCGCGAGCGCGAATCAGGCGAAGTTGCAGCCGGAAAAAATCTTTGCCGATGAACTCGACGTGGAGGAATTCAACAGCCCCGCGCCGCACGGCAAAATCGAGAATCTGCACAAGAACTTCTACCAGTGCATTCGCGAAGGCGGCACGCCGTTCTGCAATGTGGATCTGACCGTCCGCGCCAATACGGTGCTGGCATTGGCCGAAATGTCGGAGCGGCTCGGAATGGTGTGTTTCTTCGACGAAAAAACCCGCTCCGTCCGCACGGGCGACGGCAAGGTCGTTCCGCCGTTAAGCTACGACACGGTTATTCCGAAAATCAGTTGATCATGACGAACACGAAGATGGAGAAATCATTTTGGCGCCAAAGCGATACCTGGCGGGTGGGTCAAATCCTGTTTCTCGGGCTCGCGCTCGGCGCCACGGTGCATTGGATGAATCTTTCCGCCCCGCCGTTGTCCGTGTCGGCGCGCGAAGATGAACCCGCGAGCACCAACGCACCGGTCGAAATCAAAATCGAAGGTGCTTCACAGTCAGACCCCGGTTAATCAACTGTTTTAGCGAATCAATGCCGATACGCAAATGCGTATCGGCAAACTGTTCCGTCACGCGTTTGTCGCTCGCGGCAGTTTTCACTCCTTCCGGCTCCATCGGTTGATCGGACACCAACAACAACGCGCCGGTCGGAATTTCATTATGAAAACCGGTGATGAAAATCGTCGCGGTTTCCATATCAATGCCGATACAACGAATTTTGCGCAGGTACTTCTTAAATCGATTGTCGTGCTCCCAGACGCGGCGATTAGTCGTGTAAACCGTGCCCGTCCAATAGTCGCGTTTGTGATCGCGAATCGTGGTGGAAATCGCCTTCTGCAAACTGAACGCCGGCAGCGCAGGAACTTCCGGCGGATAATAATCATTCGACGCGCCCTCGCCTCGAATGGCTGCGATGGGCAACACCAGACTTCCGAGGGCCGCGACGTGTTTGATGCCCCCGCATTTGCCGAGAAACAAAACGGCTTTAGGTTTAACCGCCGTGAGCAGATCCATGATGGTAGCGGCGCTCGCGCTGCCCATGCCGAAATTGATAATCGTTATCCCGTTCGCTGTGGCGTTGGGCATCGGACAATCCAGACCACGCACCGGGACCCCATGCCATTTGGCGAAGAGATGAACGTAATTGGTAAAGTTGACGAGCAGGATGTGTTTGCCGAATTCTTTAATGGGTGTACCGGTGTAGCGCGGCAGCCAGTTGGCCACGATGTCCGCTTTCGTTTTCATGCGTTGCCGAAGGTGTTTCACATGGAAACCGAACAAGCGCAAGCGGAAACCCGCAAGCGCTGCGAAGCGGCGCAGGCATAAAATTTCCCGGCGATTGGTCCAAATTGCAGTATGAGAAGTTTGATTTTGTTAGGCATCACCCTTGCGCTGACCGTTGGATGTCAGCGCGAGCGACCTGCCGTTGCGCTGACATCTGGTCAACGTGACGCCATCCAGAATCGTGTCACCAATCACTTCCTGCACGTCGTTCTGTTCAAAGCGGCAGAAGGCGGATTTGAATCAGATTTCGCCGTGCAACTCGCGCCAATTTTACTTCAGGCGCTGGCAGAATCGGACCCAGATGGCAGGGAGCCAAACGCGCTTTCAGTGACCACGGTTTTCTTCACCACGAATCAAGTGCGCATTCACGGCAAAGATTATCCGCAATTCAGCTATTTCTGGCATCACAACACTCGCCAAAGTGGTGAAACTCTTATGCAAGGCGTCCGCATCACGCTGGATTCCCGCGGCGCGCCGGCGCTTTGGGAAATCTTACGAGATTCCACCGGAGCAAATGTGTTGTACGCCGGACGATCGATCGAAGTTCTCGCTCAGGCAGAGTTTGGTTTGCCGTTGCCGGGAAGACGATTTGCGTTGGAACGCGACGATGCCAGCGCCGCTTTCACGGTCGTGGCCAATGTCATCGAAGACGGCCCGGTGCCGATGGGGCCGATTGTATATCTCGATCCTGAAGCTCGCGATGCGATGGCTTTAGTTTGTCGCTGCATGCCGGCTCAGTTCAGCCAGTTGCAATGGCAAAAGGATTATCGGTTGGAGCAGAAAACCGATGGCTTACCGGAATTTAATTCCACACCGCTGGAACAGCGCCTGCGATTGCCAACCGCGTTCTGATTTACGCCGCTGAACTCGCCGATAAGCCAACCCGCGCTTGCCTGTGCGGCGCGCTTTTGAAAGCATGTTCGTTCTATGGGACACGTTAAATTGCATATTCCAGGACCGGTCGAAGTGAGTGAGAAAACGTTCCGCGCGTTTTGCTCCCCGATGATCGGTCATCGCGGCCAAGGCTACAAAGACCTCGTCGCCAAAGTTCAGCCGCAACTGCAACAACTGCTTTACACCAAACAACTCGTTTATCTCTCCACCTCCTCGGCCTGGGGCGTGATGGAGGGCGCGATTCGCAATCTCGTGTCCAAAAAAGTGCTCAACTGCATGTGCGGCGCGTTTTCCGACAAATGGTTCGACGTATCGAAGAAATGCGGCAAACAGGCCGAAGCGCTTCAAGTGGATTGGGGTTCGCCGATTCGAGCTGAAGCGATTGATAAAAAACTCGCGACCGGCGAATTCGATGCGCTCACGCTGATTCACAATGAAACCAGCACCGGCACGATGAGTCCGCTGGAGGAAATTGCCGCGCTGAAGAAAAAGTATCCGGACCTGATGTTCATCGTGGATTCCGTCAGCTCGATGTCAGCAGTGCCGATCAAGTTCGATGAACTGGGCATTGATGTGTTGCTGGCCGGCACGCAAAAAGCCTTCGCGTTGCCGCCTGGATTTGCGGTGTTCGTTTGCTCGCCGGCGGCGCTCGCGAAAGCAGCTACCGTGAAGGAACGCGGTTATTACTTCGATTTCCTTGAATTCCAGAAGAACGCTGAGCAAAACATGACACCCAGCACGCCGAGTATTGCGCATACGTACGCGTTGAGTTCCAAGCTCGATGAATTTTTTTCGGAAGGATTGGAAAATCGTTTTGCACGCCATCGGAAAACCAATCAGATGACGCGTGATTGGGCGGCGAAACACGGTTTCACGTTGTTCCCGGAAAAAGGATTCGAGTCTGTCACGCTCTGCTGCATCAACAACGGCGCAAAACCCGGCGGGCGCACAGTGGACGTCGCCAAACTCCAAAAGCTCGTCAAAGAAGAGGGATTCCTCATCGACGGCGGCTATGGAAAAATCAAAGGCACGACGTTCCGCATCTCCAACATGGGCGACGAAACGGAAGCGTCGATGAATGAACTCTTCGCCGCGCTCGACAAGGCAATGGCGAAGCTCTGATACATCTGCCGTGGCAAGTCCACGCAACAATTTCGCGCTCGTCCAGCTGCCGAACGGAACGCACTCCGTTTATGCCGCGGACTACGGCGAGAAAATGCATCCCGGCCTCGGCCCGCAAGCCGAGGCCGATTTGCTGTACGTGCGGCAACTGAAATTGCCCGAACGGATGCGAGCGACCACGGAAGAATTTGTCGTTTGGGATGTCGGCCTCGGAGCAGCGGCCAACGCGTTGGCGGTTTTGCGCGCGACAAAAGAAATTTCCAAACCGCTCCATCTCGTCAGCTTCGATAACACGGCAGAACCACTTCAGTTCGCTTTGGAAAACGCGGCGGCTCTCGGTTATTTGGCGGAATATCAATCAGCGCTGGCAACTCTCCTGCGCGACGGACAGATCTGTTTTCAAAACGGCCAGAGCGAAGTGCGTTGGCAATTTCACCTCACCGATTTTCCCACCTGGCTGGAGCAGCAACAAACCGCTCATCAAATCAACGCTCCGCACGCGATTCTTTTCGATGCTTTTTCGCCTGCAAAAAATCCGGCGATGTGGACGCTGCGTTTATTCACAAATTTATTTCGAGTACTCGCTCCGAATCGCCCATGCAATCTCACCACCTACTCGCGCAGCACGATGTTTCGCGTGACTCTTCTTCGAGCTGGCTTTTTTCTCGGGAGCGGAGTTGCAACGGGTTTGAAGGAGGAAACCACGGTCGCAGCGAATGATTTGCGCCTCATCGAAAAACCGTTGGATCAACGCTGGCTCGAACGCGCCCGCCGCTCCGACAGCGCTGAACCTTTGATTGATCCGGTTTATCGGCGCGCGCCGTTAAGTGAAACGAGTTGGGAAAAACTCCGCGCGCATCCGCAGTTTCAGCCGTAACGCATCCCGCGACTCATGGGAAACGTATTCGGAAGATGGCGCACTTCGCGCACCGCGCCGTCCTGGAGCAGAACTTCCACGATATCGAAGCGGATTTTCACTTCCGGATTTTTCAGTCGCCGCAAGTAATCCAGTGCCGTCTGACAAAGCAGCCGTTTCTTACGCGCGTTTACAGCGGCAGCAGGGCGCGTCCATTCTTCTGAAGAACGGGTTTTTACCTCCACAAAAACGAGGCAATCTGCATCGCGAAAAATCAGATCAATCTCACCGCGTTCCGAACGGAAATTCGCGGCGAGATATTTTAAGCCGAGTTTTTGCAGGTGTTTCCGAGCGGCGCGTTCGCCGAGACTGCCCCGACGGAGATGTTCCGGTTGCTTTTTGCGGAACCACGATTTGATGTGCGCCCACCAGTTCATTTTCCCACCACTTTTCCCGTTTGCCCGAACTGCCGCACCCACGCGGTGCGGTTACATCACCATTCCACCGTCCACGGTCAGAACCTGGCCCGTCACATAGCGACCGGAAGGAGCTGCCAGATAAATTGCTGCGTGCGCGATATCTTCTGCCTGTCCGAAGCTGCCGAGCGGAATCTGTTTCAACACGCCCTCGCGCAATTCCGGTTTCAACTCGGCGGTCATATCGGTTTCGATGAACCCCGGTGCAATGGCATTCACAGTAATTCCGCGTGAGGCGAATTCACGAGCGGCCGATTGCGTAAAACCAATCAAACCCGCTTTGCTCGCAGCGTAATTGCATTGGCCGGCATTGCCGATAAGCCCGATGACGGACGCGACATTGATGATGCGGCCCGAGCGCTGTTTAAGCATCGCGCGCGAAAAAGCCCGCGTAACAAGAAAAGCGCCGCGCAAATTAGTGTTCAAAACCGTATCCCAATCCGCGTCGGTCATGCGCATGAGCAATCCATCCCGCGTAACACCGGCGTTATTCACGAGAATGTCCACGCGACCGCAATCGGCGAGAATCTTTTCGGCCGCAGCGTTGACGCTTTCGGCATTGGCCACGTCCACGGCATACGCCCAGGCCTTGCGACCTAACGCGCGAATTTCTGCGGCGACTTTTTCGGAATTCTCCACCGTGCGTGAAACGACCACGACATCCGCTCCTTCGGCGGCAAATTTCAAGGCGATAGCGCGACCGATCCCGCGGCCTGCGCCCGTGACGACCGCGATTTGATTGGCAAGTTGACTCATGACGGGGCAGAGCGTGTTGACGGAAGGCCGTTACGTCAAGCCCGGGGTGCGGCGGCAAATCCTCGGGTAAAGCTTATGCGCCAAGGTTGTTGATTTTGCGTTCCGGTAAGACGTTGCAACGGTACATACCTGCTTTTTCGATGGTGGCCCGATTGACATTCTGGCGCGCCTATGGCTTAATCCACGACCCAAAGCGGGACGGTTGGTAGGATACTCAAGTGGCCAACGAGGGCAGACTGTAAATCTGCTGGCTTACG
>CALAYC010000211.1 GCA_937894935.1 uncultured Verrucomicrobiota bacterium | reverse complement strand
GACCGGCGACAACGGCATCGCCACGTTTGACAATCTCAGTCTCAGCACCGCGGGCGTGAAACAATTGCAAGCGAGCACCGATGGGAAAACGGCGCTCAGCGCGACGTTCAACGTCACCGGTATTCCGCCGGTGGCGACAGCATTTTCACCATCGCCTAACGCCACCGGCATTTGCACCGATACATTGCTGCGACTCACGTTCGACAAGCCGGTGCGGTTGCAAAAGAGCGGTACGATTCGTATTTACAATGCCGCCGCGCCCGCTATTCCCGTGGACACTATTGATTTGAGCGCCAACGTGGATCATCCCGGAAGTCTCACGGCATCCAACATTCAGGCTCGCGTTATTGGCGGCGAAACATTCACCAATCATCCCGTCACAATTTCCGGAAACGTCGCCACAATTTATCCGCATTCAGGAGTTCTCGCGTTGAATCAGACTTACTACGTGGTCATCGACAGCGGCGTGTTCACCGACACATTGGGAAATGTTTTTCCCGGCATCAATGATTCCACCACCTGGCGTTTCACAACTAAACCGACCGGTCCCGCAAACGTCACCAACCTCATCGTCGCCGCCGATGGCAGTGGTGATTTCTGCACCGTTCAAGGCGCAGTGGATTTTGTTCCCAACGGCAACACCACGCCGCGACTCATCAATATTCGCAACGGGTTTTATTACGAGATCGTCAACGTCAACAACCGTCACAATCTCACTTTCCGTGGTGAAAACCGCACCAACACCATCATTGGTTACGACAACAATTCTACGATGTATGGCACGACGCATTTCCGCATGGCGTTCAAAGTGAACGCGAATGACATTGCCATCGATACGCTGACGATTACCAACACCACGCCCAAAGGCGGTTCGCAAGCCGAGGCGTTGATGGTGCAAACCGATCGCAAACGATTCATCGCGCATAACGTAACGCTCGCCAGTTATCAGGACACGATTCTGATGAACACCAGCGGCACGCAGTGTTATTTTCAGGACAGTCTCATTCAGGGCGACGTGGATTTCATCTGGGGCGGCGGCAATGCGTTCTTTACCAACTGTGAAATCAAATCTCTTTTCGGCGGCTACATCACTCAACCTCGCACCGCCGCCGGCAGCAACGGCATGTCATTTGTAAATTGTCGCCTGACCCGGGTCGGCAGCATCAGCACCACGCTTGGTCGCGCGCTTGGCAATCCCGACGGCAACGTCGCGTTCATCAATTGTCGCATTGATTCACACATCACCGGTTGGACCGATGCCAATCCGCGTTTCTGGGAATTCGGCAACAGCAATCTGCTCGGCACAGCGGCGGTCAGTTACAACGGCACAAAACTCGCCGTCAACAGCCCCGACCTCACCAACGCGCGCAACGCCGTACTTTGGCTTTATGGCTGGTCGCCTTCTTTACTACCGAACATTCTTTTGCATCCGACGAATCAAACGCTGTTGCCCGGTCAGGCCGCACAGTTCGCCGTCAGCGCCACCGGAATTCCGTCACCAACGTATCAATGGCACAAAAATGGAGCGCCGATTCCCGGTGCGACCAATGCCACGTATTCCATCAGCAACGCCATGCCCACCGACAACGGCACGTATTCGGTCGTCGTCACTACACCAGCAGGTTCGCTTGTCAGCAGCAACGCGACACTCACCGTCAATGTTCCGCTTGCACCGGCGTTCCCGGGCGCGGAAGGCGCGGGCGCTTACACCACTGGCGGACGCGGCGGCGACGTTTATTATGTCACCACATTGGCGAACACCGGCGCAGGTTCGTTGCGTAATGGCATTTCCACCGCGCCAGCTTCAGGGCGAACGATTCTATTCAAAGTATCTGGCAATATCGTCCTCGGTTCGACGCTCACGATTAATCGTCCAAATATTACCATCGCCGGTCAGACCGCGCCCGGCGACGGCATCTGTCTTCAAAATTATTCGTTCAACATCGCCGCCAACAACGTCATCGTGCGCCATCTCCGCACGCGACTCGGCACCAACGCACTTCAGGAAGCTGATGCCATGTGGATCAATTCCGGCACGAACATCATCGTGGATCATCTGTCCGCGTCGTGGTCGGTGGACGAAGTGTTGTCAGCGAGTCGTTCCGTAGCCAATCTGACGGTGCAGAATTGTTTCATCACTGAAGCGCTCAACAATGCCATCCACGAAAAAGGTTCGCACGGCTACGGCGGCATTCTTTCTTCGGACAATTGGACGACCTACAGTTACCTGCGGAATCTCTACGCGCACAATCGAAGTCGCAATCCGCGAATTGGCAGCAGTCAGGACCCGCTGAAACCGAATACGCTGCGGCTCGATTTCCGAAATAACGTCATCTACAACTACGGTGACCGCGCCGGCTACACTGCGGGCGAACCTGAATCGTGCGAAGTTAATTACGTCAACAACTACTGCATCAAAGGGCCGTCCAGCACTTACAACTTCATTCTTCAGGGCGGCGGCAGTTCGACGCACGTTTATCAATCCGGCAACTTCATTGACCTGAACCGCAATGGTCAACTCGACGGAACAGACACAGGTTGGGCCATGTTCAGCGGCACCTACACTCCGTATGCGACCCCCTTTGACGTTCCGCCCGCCACCACCGAACCCGCCCCCGTCGCGTATCAACGCGTCGTCGCTTTATCCGGCGCGATGCCGTGGCGCCGCGATAGCAACGATCAACGCATCGCCAGCACCGTTCGCCAACAAAACGGCATGATCATTGACGCTGTTTCACAGGTCGGTACGTGGCCCACGCTCGTTTCTGAACCCGCGCCTACGGACAGCGACAACGACGGCATGCCGGATTTCTGGGAACTTGCCACCGGCTCGAATCCCAATCTCGCCAGTGATCGTAACATTACCAATGCCCTCACCGGTTACACGCGATTGGAAGAATATCTGAACTGGCGCGGCGAAGCGCATGCGCTCTGCGACCGCAATGGTTTTGTGGATGTGAATCTCCGCACCGCCACCGGTGGCGCAACCAATCTCACCTACGCCGTCACATCTGGCGTGAATGGCAGCGTGACGTTGCTCGCCGATGGCTACACCGCGCGATTCACCGCCGCGGCCAACACCAATGGCCTCGCCAACTTTACCTTCACCGCTACCGGCAACAGCACAACCTTCGGCCCGATTCCTTACGGCATTCTCATCACCACGACCAACGCGCCGGTCGTCAACACACCGCCGACACTTCAACCGATTGCCGATCACACCATCATTGCCGGCACAACCGCCAACTTCACCAACATCGCAGCCGACACCGACGTGCCCGCACAAACGCTCACCTTCAATCTGGAAAATGCTCCCGCCGGCGCAACGCTGAATCCGACCACTGGTGTCTTCCATTGGCGACCACTCATCGCCCAAAGCCCGACCACGAATCTGCTCAGCGTCATCGTCACCGACAACGGCTCGCCCGCACTAAGCGCTACGCAACAGTTCACCATCACCGTTCTACGACCGATTGCTCCCACGCTGCAATCTGTCTCCCTGTCCGGCGGCACGTTGCAATTCCAAGTCACCGGTGACTTTGGCCCGGATTACATACTGCAAGCCTCAACCAATCTGGTGAACTGGACGCCGCTCCTGACCACGAATTCTCCCGCCCTACCCTTCATTTGGGCCGACACCGATTTCGCCACCTATCCGCAACGCTTCTATCGCGTGCTGCTCGGGCCGTGATAAAACGAAGGTTTTTTCATCCGGGTCGGTAGCGGCTGGAGCGCCGGTCTCCGCCCCGGCGCTGTTTGAACTGATGTATTCGTTCTGACAAACGCGAAGAAAGGTCTCACCTATTCTGAGAAGAACTAGTTTCTCCGACGAACTCCTTCGCTGCCGCAACTTTACATTGCTCCGGTCACGAATTCTGCTCACTTTGAGCCACATGAAATTTCTTCGCACTGCGTTCGTTGTCGTCGCGATTCTTGCAACCACCGTTGGCTCAGCAGCTCCGGTCGTTATCCCGCTTTGGCCCGAAGGCGTGCCCGGATTCAAATCAGACGCACCGCCTGAAAGCGAGGCCAATGGGCGCTTTACCAATGTTCATCACGCCACCCTGACGATGTATGTGCCCGCACCGGAAAAATCCACCGGCGCCGCATTCATTGTCGCACCCGGCGGCGGTTACGTGCGCGTCGGTAATGGGGTCGGCGATGCGAAGTGGCTCGCCGAACGCGGCATCACGGCGTTCGTGCTGAAGTATCGGCTGAACACTTACGGGCATCCCGCGCCGTTGCAGGACATCCTGCGCGCGGTGCGAATTGTGCGCTCGCGCGCAGTGGAATTCGGCATTCGCCCGGATCGAATCGGTGTGCTCGGCGGGTCGGCGGGTGGGCATCTTTCCGCGTGTGCGGCCACGCTGTGGGATTCGCCGCTGGGGAAAATGGGCGACGCTCTCGACCGCGTCAGCGCGCGACCCAATCTTGCGGCGCTGATTTATCCGGTGGTCACGATGGAGGATCCGTTCGTTCATAAAGGATCGCGTCGCGCGTTGTTTGGCGAGAATCCCACCCCCGAACAGATTCAACTGCTTTCCATCGAAAAACAGGTTCGTTCCAACTCTCCGCCGTTTTTCATCGTCGCAACGATGACCGACAAATCGGTGCCGGTGGAAAATTCGCTCCAGCTTTATCAAGCGTTGCGCAACGTCGGCGTATCCGCCGAACTGCACGCTTATTCCGCCGGCGCCCACGGAAGCAGCCTTGACCCGCAATATGGTCCGACATCCAAATGGCGCGAGCGGTTTGAAGAATGGTTGCGATTTCATAAATGGCTGGCGACCGATTACCCGAACTTCGAGCGCTGGGAAAAAGCGATTGCCGCCATGGAAGCGACGGAGAAAGACAATCCACCGCCCAAGAACGCCGTGCTGTTCCTCGGCTCTTCCACGATTCGCATGTGGACCACGCTGGCGCAGGATTTTCCGGATGTGCCGACGATCAATCGCGGTTTCGGCGGGTCAGAGATTGCCGATTCCACCCACTTCGCCGACCGACTGGTTTTCCCTTACGCGCCGAAGCAGATTATTTTCCGCGCCGGGGGCAATGATCTGCAGGATGGCAAGACGCCGGAGGAAGTATTTGAGGATTTCAAAACCCTGGTCGCCACCGTTCACGCGCGGCTGCCGGAAACAGAAATCGTGTTTATGTCCTGGAACAACAGCCCATCGCGCTGGGCATCGGCGCAACGCGAGAATGCGTTGAATCGATTGGTCGCCGACTACGCCGCGACGGAGCCGCGCGTGAAGTTTCTCGAAACGAGCGATGTTTCCCTGCAAGAAAACGGACAACTGCGCGAAGAGGTTTTCCTCAACGATCGCCTTCACTTCAACGCGGACGGTTATCGCCGACTCGCGGAGAAAGTGCGACCGGTATTGCGAAAATAATCAAAACCGAATCAGCGCTTGGGCAGATTCAATTCCGGAAAATCCATTTTCGCCGGGGTGCCCCATTGGGCCAACAGGCCGTCCTTGAAGTAGAGCGCATAGTTTTCTTCGGTCTTCTTGTCGCGGAACTCCCAGAGTTGCAGCGTTGATCCGCTGGCGTCGGTTCGTGAGGCTTTAACGATGTATTCATCGCCCAAAATCTTTTTGGCCTGCGCCTGGGTCATGCCGAGTTCGAGGCGATTGAGCCGTTTATGGATTGGTGTCGAGCAGCCCGCACTGAGGATAATCAGTGCTGCCATGATACAACCGGAGAGGAGTCGCAGGTTCATAGATGGAGTTAAGTTGCCGCAGTTCGTGTGAGTAGGTTGCCGACTAATTTCGGCCCAGGAGACGACCTAGAAGTCTCACGTTGCCCGTTGCCGGTCAAGCCTGCAAACGTTAGCGCACCAGCCTCGCTTCCGGCAAGACCACACAACCAACCCAGGTATAAAGCCAACCGATTAATTCCCAAGCACCCGATAGAATGTCGCGGCGTTGCTCGGTGTGATGAGCAATGAGGTCTCAGTCGTCGGCGCACCAACGGGAATCCAGATGTCGTCCGTGAGATTCGTGCGCATCTCCACCTGATACGGCGGCACACCACCGGTCCAGTTGAGTTGCAGATGTTCGCCTTGCGTTATCAGAGTCACAGCAATCGGATCAGGTTCAACCGGCGAAAGAACCGGAATCAACACGCTGGCGCTCGCGGAAAGATTCGCCGAATCCGTCACACTCACCACCACGGTGTTTGTGCCGACATCGTCCAGCGTCGGCGTGCCGGACACAGCGCCATCCGCCGCCACTTCCACCCAGGCTGGCCCGCTGACTTTGGTGAAGCTGAACGTATCGCCCGGATTTGGATCGGTGACGTAATCGCTGAGCGTGGCTGAGAGCGATTGTTCCAACGAAATTTCCGGAAGAATAATCGGATCGGTCGTAAACGTCGGCGCAGCGTTCACAAAAATGTTCAACGTCGCTACATTGGAAAGTCCGGCAGCATCACGCGCGCTGACGACGAACACGTTCGCGTTGGCGTTGGTTTGATGCGGCGTACCGGCGATAGCGCCGTTGGCACTGATGGTCAGCCAGGATGGCCCACTGACTTTTCCGTAGGTGATAGCGTCACCGTTGGGATCGCTGGCGGTGTTATTGATGGCCGCCGCGTAGAACTGTCCTGCGTTTGCCGCCGGACGATTGATCGGGTTCTCGACAAAGACCGGCGCGCGATTGCTGGCCGCCTGGTAATGCGCGAGAATTTGCGCCGGCGTCAACGCGTAGTTGTACACTGCGACATCCTGAATGAAACCGTTCCATTGGAAGTTATAGGCGCCAGTGCCGCCCTGGCGGGAACCGATACTCATCGCGTTCGTGGTACGCAGCAGGCCGCGATAATTCTCCGTCGGGAAATTATTCGCGGCGGCATTGGAAATACCATTCACATACAACGCCACGTATCCGCCCGCACGATTCAACACGCCAACGACGTGTTGCCATTGATTGTTGGGAACGATGTTTCCGGTCGCCCCAACCACGCCACCATCGTCTTTGCGCACAAAGAATCGGAACGCGCGTCCCGGTCCACCGCAATCGAGATTGAACTGTTCGCCACCCGCGCCCGTGCCTTTGGTGATCAATCCCGCGTCACTGTTCGGCACGCCCCCACGCACCCAACATTCCACCGTCAGACTCTGATTTGCCGCACTACCGAAATCAATCGGGATGCCGCCGACATAACTGTTCTGCGATGCAAGCAAACCGAATCGGGCCGAGGTATGCGTGTCTACAAGGTTGTGTCCCGGTTGACCAAGTTGGACGTTATTGTAATTGCCATTGCGTCCGCCCACGCGGTCATAAGCGACATTACCGCTTAACTCGTTCAACGGCCAATAACCGATGGGATTATTCGCAAGAACAAGCTGCGCATACGGATAATTCGGTGCGAGCACCGTAACTGAAACGACGCTGCTCGTGACCGAACCGAAAGCATTCGCGACCACCACAGCGTAGTTGCCGGAATGCACGGGTTGCAAATTGGCGAGATTCAATGTCGCTGCCGTCCCGCCAGGAACTGGAACGCCATTCGTGCGCCAGGAATACGTCAGCGGCAACGCCCCGATGGCGCTCACACTCAAACTCACGCTCTTGCCGGCGTGCAAAATCAAATTGGTGTTCGTCGGTTGTTGCACAATCTGCGGCGCACGATGCACCGTCAACGTTGCCACCGCACTCGTCGCTGAACTCGTGCTGTTGGTCACCACAGCAAAATAATCACCCGCATGGCTGGGTTGAATGGCGGTCAAAGTCAGATTCGTGCTGGTTGCGCCAGCGATGGGTGTGCCGCTTCCCGGCGCGCCGCGATACCATTGAAAACTCAACGGCGGCTCGCCCATAGCCGCGACGCTGAAAGTAACCGGACTGGCCGGAACATTATTGGTCGTGGAAATCGGTTGCTTCGTGATCGCCACGGAAGAAGGCATCGCCTGACCACTCACTCCGAGGATTGCCGTCGTGCGCGAACCGCCCGTTGCCGGAGCAGTAATAGTAATCGAGTTCACCACCTTGTTCAGTCCCACGCTCGCGAGATCAATCGTCGTTTGATACAGATTAGGATTACTCCATCCGGGATTTTCCGTGCTGAATGTCGCCTGCCCCAACCGCACGCGACCGAAGCCCTGCAAGGCAACGTTGGTCGTGGTGTTGTACCAATCCTGCGCGTTGAGATTGTAAGACGGGCTCTTCGTGCCGTCGTTGAAATTGAGCACCACCGTCCCCAACCCGCCGCCGTTGGCGGACGATGCCAGAATTGCCAGTTTGTTAAACGCCTGCGGCGTCACGAGCGTCAGCGTGCTGGACGACGGATAACCGTTGCCCAGCATCAACGCATTTTGTCCACCGTACGGACCGAGTTGAAAAACCGAGCCGTCCACCTGACTGCGAATAATTCGATCGGTCGGAAAACCCTGCATTCCCTGACCACTGCCCGCAATCTGTGGGTTCAAAGCCAAACCAGCCTGATAAAACGCCCAGTTATTCGGGATGTCAAAACCCGTTGCCTGCGGCGCGGTTGTCGTCGCGTTGTAAGGCACGATGATGCCCGCGTTGAAACCATTGAACGCCACCGGATAACAACCGTTCGTACTGAGCACTTCCACCACAACCCGGTGATTGAACTCGGTCAATTCGGGACTATCGAGATTCTGAATGTTGACGAACAATTCATAGCCAACACGAAAGACTGAGTTCGTCGCGAGCTGGGCGTAAACCAATTGCGCATTATTCGCGACGGTCAACGTTCCGTTGTTATCAATTGCAAACACGCCACCAGTGTTACCCGACGCGATGGTGTAACTGAGATTACCACTGGAGTTCGCCGGCACTTGGCCAACGACCGTCCCGTTCGGAACGCGCTCCATCACCTGCAAACGCGTCGGCTGTCGCGCACCGGTGACGTACCCGATGATCGAGTAATAACCGAGACTGCCATAAGCGGAGAAACCGCTGTTGGAAGGATTATTTTTGCCGACGCCGTGAACGCGGAACGTATAAGTGCCAGCCGGAAGAGTCGTGGTGATCCCGGCCCAAAGCGTATTCTGCGGATTATTGGTGTACATCACAACATTTCCGCTGTTGGCGAGAGTCACCGCCATTCCGAGATTTGACCAATCGCCGACCGGCCGCGCTCGCAACGACACTTGACCACCCGTCGTTGTGAATTGAAATGCATCTATGTCACCGGTGCGTTCAATCAGCCCTTCGGCAAAAACGGAATTGTCCGGATAAATCTCCAGATATCGCGAGCCTGCCAGCGTCGGCCCGGTGTCGTCCGCGCGATAGGCAACGTTGTTATTGTTACCCACGACAACCGCGAGTTCGTCCTGTTGATCGTTCGCCGCGATAAATTCGCCCTTCGCCCATTGCGCGACGGGTTGGTAATAGCCCACCCCCATAATCGGCGCCCAACCGGTTTCGCCGCTGCCATGCCCGCCGTAATACTCGTTCGTGATCGTCGTGCCATTCCACTGACCTTGATGCGACAGCAAAAGCGTGTGACCTGCTTCATGCGACGCCACTTCAGCCGCACTCTTGCCCGAGGAATAAACAGACCAGCAAGGTATGTCGCCACCCCAATTCCATGATCCGTAATATGCCACACCGGCGGCCGTCACAGGCGTGTCAGTGAAAGCCACGCGTTGCCGACTCGTCTCCTGCGCATCCAGATAAACTTTGAGGTCGGTCGTGACGTTGATGTTGAACGGTGCATAATCCTCCGCCACGCGTTTCCAGATGTCGCGAATGACGTGATTGTTGGCCGCATTCGGACGGGAATAATAAACGCCGCCCCATGTCGGCGTGTAACCGCCGAAGAAATCGAGCAACAACACGGCGCGCGCGCCCGGCAAACTTTGCAACGAAACGATGTTGCTGTTGTAACTCGGAATCGAACCCGCGTATTCATCCGGTCGCAGCGGAGGGATCTCCGCCGTTTCCGCATTCAACTGCTGCGCCTCCAGTTCCGCGGCGGCCAATCGCGGAAAATCCGATCGCAAACACATCACTTCATCAAGTCGCCGTTCCCACAATTCCGGCTCGCCGCCCGGCCCGGTTGGCTCAATCCGATAAGCGATGTCTTTCCCATGAAATTGCACGATACCTACTGCTTTGCCCGCCACGCCGTCCTCGGGTGGAGTCAGAAAGAAAAACTCTCCACGCTCAGGCGATTCAAGTTCGCCGGAGAGATACCACAACACGCCGTCGCGATGTTGCGTAATCCGCACGTACCCACTCGCTCGCTGACCTTCGGTGAGTTCAAATTCGATTGCATCGCCGGCAACCGCGTGTTGATGCGCGCTAATAAATCCCACATCCCACACGCGTTTAGATTTGCCCGGCACTTTGAGCGAAGCGGCGTAAGGATTGCGAACAGATGTTTCCATTGCGGCAGGCGTGACAGAATCTTCCGGTGGCTCGGTTGGCTTCACCTCGGTTCCCGCTGCGGCGACTTCGTGTAACGGCTCGTTCTGAATTACTTCGGATACTGTGGATGTCGAATCAGCAACTGGTTGCGGGTTTGGATCGGGAGACAAAGCGAGCCAGACCACTCCCAAAATCACGATGAAGCCAACGGTGAAGCAAATACGAATTCTCATGGATTACAATGCCCAACTCCTCTGTGAACAGCAGCGGGACGCCACGATTTTGGCACGAAAACATCACGTCTCAATCAGACTAATGTAACCTTTATTGGAGAAATGTTGCCTAAAGCGGTTTCAAAGTTTGTAGCCGCCAGGGTAACGAGCCGGACCTGCGGGAAGGATAAGACGTTTTCCATTTCCTCATGTCGGCTGCTCAGTCGCACGAATTTCTAAAACTGCTTCAGCACTAGATAAGTTGCGGAGAAGTTTGCACACATCATTTACCGTTACGCCGGAAAACATCGCGCAAAGTTTTCAACGCAACTTGCAGAAATCCATAATGACGTGACAACTCGCCGTCGGCTATAGTCCGTGAACAGCCCCGATTTTGCCGATGTCTGCGTGTCGCCAGCATCCGTTTGTCCTCCGCTCACCCGTAACGGGAAATCGGCAATCAACGTTCATCCTCACGGCCAACGGTTGTAAAAGCTCATGACTTCCGCTGCTTTGCTTCGTTCGAATTTTTATTGTCACCTGTTCTTCGTCGCCGGCGCGCTGATTTCTCTGTGGCCACACTACAGCCCGGCGCAATTGCCTGCCTTTCCTGGTGCGGAAGGTTTTGGCCGTTTCGCCACCGGCGGACGCGGCGGTTCAGTTGTTTTCGTCACCAACACCAACGATTCCGGCCCAGGTTCGTTTCGTGAAGCGGTGAGTGTCGGCAACCGCACCGTAATTTTCCGCGTTGGTGGCGTCATTGATTACAAAGCGCCTCGCTACGCGCCGCAGCCCAACATCACCATCGCCGGCCAGACCGCACCGGGCGATGGCGTAACAATCTACGGCAACGGTCTGTCGTTCTCCGGTTCGCACAACAACATCGTGCGCTTCATTCGCGTGCGCCAGGGCATCAAAGGCGATTCCGGCACAGACGCCATCGGCATCGCCAACGGTCGCAACATGATTTTCGATCACATCGCCGTTTCGTGGGGACGCGACGAAACGTTTTCCATCAGCCCGTCTTCCGGCCAGACCATCAGCAACATCACGATTCAGAGCAGTATCATTTCGCAAGGTTTGCAAGGACACTCAGCCGGCGGACTGATTCAAACGATGGGCGGCGTCAGCATTCTGCGAAATCTTTACATTGATAACGACACCCGGAATCCCAAGGTCAAATTCGTCAACGAATTCGTTAACAACGTCGTCTGCAACTGGGAAACCATCGGCTACAACATGGGCGGCGATTCCGCGGGCGATTCGTACGTCAACATGTTTAACAACTATTTCATCCGCGGTCCGGCCAGTGGTTCGACAGCCATCGGCGGCGGCAATGCGAATTTCCACATTTACGCCGCGAACAACTGGCTCGATGGAAATCGCAACGGCATTCTTGATGGCACGGTGCTTCCGATTGCGAACTATGGTCCAATGGATCTGCAACCCGCGCCGTATTCGTATCCCGTCACGCCCGCTGCCGCTTATTCGCCACTTACCGCGCTCAAACTTGTCATCAGCGATGTCGGTCCGTCATTTCGCCGCGATTACGTGGATGAACTGATGATTGAAGAATTGATTTCGTGGGGTACCAAAGGCGGAACAATTACGTCCGAACTTCTTCCGCCGATGAACGGGCCGGGTGTTATTCGCAATGGCCCGCCCTACCCCGATGCCGACAACGATGGCATGCCGGATTTCTGGGAAAACGGCACGGGCTCAAATCCCGTCGTCGCCAACAACAATCAACCGAGCCCCAGCGGCAGCGGTTATACGCGATTGGAAGATTATCTGAACTGGCTCGCGGAACCGCACGGAATTGCATTGTTGAATACCAACGTCGTTGTGGACCTGCGTCAATTCACCCGCGGTTGGGTTGTCATCAATCGTAACCCCACTTGGTCAGTCCATAGTCCAGTCAATGGCACGGTGACGTTGCTCAATGGTTACTTCGCGCAATTCACGCCGACTCCCGATCATCACGGTCCGGCGAGTTTTCAATTCACCGTGAACGACGATGACAGCGGACCGCTCACGCGCACGATGAATCTTTTCTTCACGCCCGCCGCACAAAGTTATCAACCCGTCTGGCATGGCGATGATCTCGCGAACAACTGGAATACGCTGGGTGATTACAATTGGCACGACGGCATTTCACTGCTCTACCGTTTTCATCCGGGCGACGCCGTGCGCTTCGATGATACCGGTTCGACCAAAATTCCCGTTAACCTCATCGGCTCGCTGCAACCGGCTTCCGTCACTGTGGACGCGAAACAGAATTACACGTTCAGCGGCTCGGGTTCACTCGATGGCAGCATGATGTTGCTCAAAACCAATACCGGCACATTGCGTCTCAACAACACCAATGCCTATACCGGTGCAACACTCGTCAGTAACGGTGTCGTGCTCGTCAATGGTGCGTTGCTGAACAGTCCCGTAACCGTTCGCGCGAGCGGCACCGTCGGCGGGCAAGGAATTCTCGGCAACGGATTGACCGCTTTTTCCGGCGCATCAATTCTTCCGGGCGATGGCTCGGGCGCTACCGGCACGCTTACGATTTCAAATCACCTCACGTTGAATGGCGGCGTGACCAATCGATTCGATCTCACCGACGATCCCACCGGCCCGCTGAAAACCAACGATCACATTCACGTCATCGGAAACATCAATCTCAGCGGCGTGAATCCGATTCGTATCAGTCTGCTCGATGGCCTTCCCGGCAACGGTCTCTACACGCTCTTCACCTACACCGGCACACTCAATGGCAGTCTCGCAAATCTCGTTGTCTCCGGCGTGAGCGGGACGTTGACCAATCCCCCCGGTGCAATCGCAATTCTCGTCGAAGCCACCCGCCCACCAGCGGATCTCGTTTGGGCAGGCGTCAACAATCAGTGGGACAACGGCACAAGCGTTTCATGGTTGAACGATGGTTCACCGGATCGGTTTTTGTTCGGCGACGCCGTGCAATTCGACAACACCGGTGCCGCCGCGCCTGATGTGAACCTCCAGGGTGAATTGACACCGAGTTCTGTCACCGTGAATGCAAATGCCAATTACACCTTCAACGGCCCGGGCAAAATTTCCGGCCCGACCAGTCTCCTCAAAACCAACGGCGGCACGCTCACCATTAACGCAATAAACGATTTCACCGGGCCGACGATAATCGGCGGCGGCGTTTTGTCTGTGTCGCAACTCGCCAACGGCGGCGTGGCAAGTCCCATCGGCGCTGCAGGTCCCGCTCCAGAAAATCTCAGCCTCAACGGCGGTGTGTTGCGTTACACCGGCGGCAATGTCGCTCTGGATCGCGGCGCGACGTTTGATCCGTTCGGTGCAATCTTCGATGTCACCGGCAGCGGCACGACATTGACGTGGAACGGCGAAATTGTCGGTAGCGGCGCATTGATTAAAACCGGTCCGGGCACGCTGACGTTGGCTGCCGAAAATTCTTTCAGCGGTGGCACGATTCTGAATGCTGGAACACTCGCGCTGTTCGGCCCTGCTGGTGGAGCGACCGTCACCGCCAACAACTACGGCCTTGGCAGTGGAAGCGTGACGTTGAACGGTGGCACGTTGCGCCTGTTCGGCGGCGGTCTTGGTGATGCCGGCGCGGGTTATGGAAATTTCAGTCGCCCGCTTATCGTTCCCGAAGGCGCGACGGCCACCATTCTGACACCTGCCCGTTATACGATGAGCAGCTCGTTGACCGGCAGTGGCACGTTGAATCTCGAAGTGAATTACGTGCGCGGCGCGCTGAGCGGTAACTGGTCGGCTTTCACCGGCACTATCAACGTCACTGCTGCCGCGCAAGCTCCGAGCAACGGCTCAGCCGAATTTCGCGTCGCCAACAGCAGCGGTTACGCCGGTGCGACAATTTTCCTGAATGACGGTGTTGTCCTCACGCAAAGTGGCAGCGGCAGCACGATGGATGTCGGTGCGCTGGGTGGAACCAGCGGTTCCGCAGTAGGCCCGGGAAATTCCACTTCCAGCGGTCGCAACTTCCGAATCGGCTGGAACAACGCCGACGCAGTGTTTGCGGGTCGCATTCTTGCCGATGGACAAAACTCCGTCACCAAAGTCGGCACAGGCAATTGGACGTTAACCGGTGCAAACACCTACACGGCCGGCACGATCGTCAACGGTGGCACGCTTACAGTTAACAACACCAGCGGGAGCGGCACGGGCACAGGCAGCGTTATCGTCAGTTCCGGCGCGACGCTCGCAGGCACAGGCACAATCAGTGGCGCGACGACCATCGCGGCGGGCGCGACGCTTTCTCCCGGTAACGGTGGCATCGGCACACTCACGATCAACAATCCGGTAACGCTCGCTGCCGGTAGCACAACGTTGATTGAAATCAACAAAACCGCCGGCACGCGCGATCAATTAAACGCCGGTAGCAGCACCTTGACCTATGGCGGCACCTTGATCGTCACCAATCTCAGCGGCACCTTGGCAAATGGTGATGGCTTCAAAATCTTCAACGCCGGAACGTACGCCAATTCGTTTGCGACGATGAGTTTGCCACCACTGCCGGAAGGCCTGATCTGGAACACCAATTCGCTCACCACCAGCGGCACGATTACGGTTGTTTCCGCAGATTTCACCGGCCCGCAGTCATTGGTCTGGCAAGGCGATGGCAGCGCGAATGTTTGGGACACCACAACGCCGAATTGGCTGGGCACGAATGGAACACCTCGCGCTTTTGCCAACGATGATTCAGTGACGTTCAACGAAAGCGGTTCAAGTTCGCCGGCTATCAATCTCGTCAGCGTCCTCGCTCCAAGTTCCGTCACCGTGATGGCTGAGCAGAATTATACTTTCGCGGGCACCGGCGGTTTGACCGGCAACATGCGCCTGATCAAAACCGGAAGCGGCATTCTCACTTTGGTGAACAGTGGCGAAAATAATTTCTCCGGCGGCACAACTATCAATGGTGGCACGCTGCAATTGGGCAATGGCATTTCGCAAAACGGCAGCCTGACCGGGAACGTCACGAATCACGGCACGTTGATTTTTGCGAACGCCACTGCTCAGACCAGTTCTATCAACGTCAGCGGCTCCGGCGTGTTGATTAAGAACTCTCCCGGCACGTTGACGTTAAACGGCAATCTCACTTACAACAATCTCACCATCGTCAATGCCGGCACGCTTGATCTTCCGGTCGCCCCGCCGCCTGGCGGCATCAGCAACAACTCGCTCGTTATCTTCCGTCCCAACACCTCGATAACCTACTCCGGTTCAATGAGCGGCTCTGGGGCACTCAACATCAATGCCTCCGGTCAAACGATTACGCTCAACGGCACGAGCACGTATTCCGGCGGCACGACCAACTCCGGCGGCACATTGAACCTGAGCAGCGACCGCGCAACGGGCACCGGCCCGGTCGTTTATCTCGGCCAACCGATTCGTCTCGGCAATGGCGTGGTCATCACCAATACGTTCGTTGTTCCGAGTTCGACGTCCGATGGAATGCTGGATTGCGTCAGCGGCACGGCAACATGGGCAGGTGATATTGTTTTAACCGGTGGCGGCGCGCAATTCCGCCCGAGTGGTGTCAACGGCACACTTCGATTGACCGGCAACGGTGCCTTCGGCGGTCGCAATTTCATCATTCATCGCGGCACGGTTGAATTCGGCGGCAACGCAAACTTCAGCGCCACCGGCGGGGCGTGTTCGTTTGGCCGCAACACCACGCAGAACAGTTGCACGGTGCGCGTCATGGATCAGGCCTCACTCTCCTTTGGAGCGTTTTCGCTGGGCGGCGGACAGGCGGGCGGTGGCACGCTGACATTGACCATTCAAAACAACGGTACTTTCTCCACCGGCGTGAATAATTTCGATCTTCACAATTCCACTGCGGCCAACGCCGTCACGGTCGTTAATCTCAACGGCGGCACGCTCGCGGTGGGTGGTTTCAGTAAAACACGCACCGGCGCGAATCAGTTATCCACACTCAATCTGAACGGCGGCACATTGCGCGCAAATCAAGCGAATGCCTCTTTTCTGAATGCGTTGAGCGGACTGACGGTGAATGTTCGCGCAGGCGGCGCCGTGATCAGCACGCCTCCGCTCACCGGCATCACGATTGCCGCACCATTGCTTCACGACGCAGCGTTAGGTGCAATACCCGATGGCGGACTGACAGTTTCCGGTGTTGTCACGTTGACGGGCGCAAACACTTACACCGGGCCGACAAAAATTTTGCCGGGAACTTTGGCAGTGAATTCCTCCAGCACCATCGCAAGTTCGTCGAGCATTTACATCGCTGCGGGCGCAGACCTGAATACCACCGCTGCCGCAGGATTCACCTTGAACAACAGCACGCTGTGGGGAAATGGAAGTGTGACCGGATCAATCACACTCGGCTCCAGCGCCACGCTCTCGCCCGGCTCAAATCAGATTGGGCGATTCACTTTTACTCAGAACGCCACCCTCTCCGCGAACAGCACCACCATTCTCGAATTAAATCGCACCGCCTCCACCAATGACGTCGTTGTCGCAGGACAAACCTTGACGTTAGGCGGAACGCTCATCGTCACGAATCTCAACGGCTCACTCGTCGCCGGTGATTCATTCCAACTTTTTCAAGGCAACGTCACCGGCGCTTTTCACACGTTTGTACTTCCGCCATTAAACCCCGGTCTCGCGTGGACGAATCGAGTTTCCACCTCCGGCAGTATTGCTGTCATCAGCACGGCGCCGACTTCGCCACCGGTTTTGAGCGCCGCGGTCAACACCGACGAAAGCAATCTCCTCCTGAGCGGCAGCAACGGCATGCCTCACGCCAGCTACGTTGTGCTCGCGACTACCAACGTTGCGTTGCCGATGATTCAATGGTCGCGTCTCGCGACCAATCAATTCGATGCGACCGGCGTTTTCAATCTCACCAATCCGATCAATCCCGCTACGCCGCAGTTGTTTTATCGAATCGAGCTGCCGTAACGCACGCCGCCCCGGGGACATCCCGGGGCAACAGTCCGGAGTTCGGCGGAATTGAGAGAAATGCCATCTGACGTAACCTGTCCTCGCGGTTGGTTAATTGATCTTCACTCTTAGCGGAGTTTGAAGGGCAGTGCGAGAACGGGACGTCGGCAAACTTGGGGGAGCGAGCCGGCGTCCTGTTCTAGCCCAAATCCAGTAGCGAAGAGCCAACCATTCTGATAACGAATCACTTCACCGCATCTTCCAACGCTTTCAGAATCAAATCAGCGTAAGCTCCCACCCCCAACAAAGGATTCGGGTCCGGTAAAATCTGCGGCCCCGCTCCCGCACGCGGTGGAAACACCAGCACCAACGGCACAGCCGCGCGTTGATAACGCTTCATCTCTTGCGAAATCTCCGGCGGATAATCGGTGTAATCGGCGATAAATGCCGCAACGTTTTTTTCTTTGAGTCGCGCAATAACCGCTTCCCGTTCCAGCGCCGGCTTCACAATGGTGTTACATGTGATGCACCACTTGGCAGTAAAATCCACGATGACGACCTGTCCGTTCGCTTGCGCTCGTTCAACAGCGGAAACGCTCCATCGTTGCCAATCGTAACCACGCGGTGCGTTGCGAACCGTTGCGATGTCGCTGGCATTCGCCTTAATCGGTTCACGCCAGCGCAACTGCCCTTCCAACGCCCAGAAATATCCCAACGCTAAAGTTGCCAGCAGAAACGCAATCGCCAGACCTTTGCGCCGTTCACCGCGTTGAATGAATGTTCCAAAAATCCACGCCGCCAACGCGACGAACACCAGGAAAATTCCAATCCACCACGCGCGTTCGCCGTATTTGTCCACCACCAGACTTACGAGCCACAGCGCCGTTGCCAGCATCGGAAAACCCATCGCCACTTTGAATCGCTCCATCCACACGCCCGGCTTCGGCAACCATTTCAACCAGGCCGGAAACCAGCTCAGCACCACGTACGGCGACGCCAAGCCCGCACCCACCGTGAGAAAAATCAAAACAATGATTGCTGCGCTTTGCGAAAACGCGAAACCGAGCGCGAGACTGAGAAACGGCGCGGTGCACGGAGTCGCCAGCACGGTGGCCAATACGCCATTGAAAAACGCGCCGCTTGCGCCGTGACGCGAAGCCAGATTTCCCGCGGCGTTCATCACTCCGCCCCCCAGCGTCACTTCAAACACGCCGAACAGATTCAACGCCACCAGTGTAACCAACACTGCGAAAGCGATGGTGAATTGCGGACTGCTGAATTGCATGCCCCAACCCGCCGCCTGCCCTGCGGCTTTCACTCCAATCACCAGCGCGGCCAATCCCAAAAACGAAACCAACACGCCCAACGCATAGATCAATCCCAGTTGTCGCACGCGGCCCGACGATTCCTTTGCCTGTCCAACAAATCCCAGAATCTTCAGCGCGATCACCGGCAACACACACGGCATGATGTTGAGAATCAATCCGCCGATGAACGCATACAACAACATCAACGCGAGCGACTGCGTCGTTCCGCTTTCAGTAGCTCCAACAACACTCGCAGCCTCCGATTGAATCGGCACGGTTACTTCATACGCGCGGGTTTCGTTGTCGCCTTGGAGCAGCAACAATCCCTGAAACTGACGCGGCCATTCATCATCAAATTTCCGGACGCTGAGCCGCAACGTTTCCGGCCCTGCATTGGTCACCCCGGTTGCCACTTCGAATTTTTCATGCGCCGCCGGAAAGAAATCGGCTTTGCTCAAACCCGGAAGAGCTTTCCATTGCAAAAACACGGGACGTTCATCGCCCGTCGCTGGCCCGTCCCACGCCGCAACCGGCATCAACGCCGCACCGTCCGCCGGTAATTTGCTACGCGCTGCTTCAATTGCCGGCGCGTGCTCCGACAGCTCGGTCGCCGTTCCAATTTGCAGCGTTGCGGATACGTTTTGTTTTCCCGGCAGACAGGTCTCTTTGCATTCCAGCCAGGATACCGCGGCCTTGATTTCCACTGAGCCTGGAGAAATTTCGGCGCCGATTTTCAGCGGCACCAGAAGCGTTGTCTGATCGTGATAAACGTAAGTGGTGAAACCTTCGAAATCGAATTTCTCCGGAGTCGGCCATTGAATCTCGCCCGCCGTAATGCCGTGTGGTAATTCCCATTTGATTTCCGTCGGCCCGCCCGAATCGCCGCCATTCTTCCAGTAGGTGTGCCAGCCATCGGACATTTCCAATCGCACCGCCGCCGTGATGATGTCTCCGGGTTTAGCGGTACGGGCGGATAACCAGAGCGTTGCCGTGGTGCGCTGCTCTTGCGCCATAGCTCCTCCCAGCATCAGCACCAGCGCGGCGACGAACGTGAGAAATCGTTTCACAAGGTTATAGATGCCAGAACGCCGGAAACGTTTGAACTTCTATTTTGTCGCGCGGTCGTTTGCCAATTACCCCGCAAATGCTTAACTTCCCGGCCATGGCATCGTCCCGGGTGACTCGCTGGCAATGGTTGCGCAACGGCGACGAGACGTTCGCCGCGATGCTCGCTGCCATTGATGCCGCGCAAAAATCCGTCCGGTTCGAAACCTACATTTATTCCGACGACGCCATCGGACGACAATTTCTCGCCGCTCTGCTTCGCGCGCAACAACGCGGTGCTCACGTTTGCGTATTGGTGGATGCCATCGGTTCATTCATGTTGCCGGGCGATTTCTTTTCGTCACTTGTCGCCGTGGGCGGTGAAGCGCGCGTCTTTAATCCGTTGGCACTACGTCGTCTGACCATTCGCGATCACCGCAAACTCCTCGTCTGTGACGAGCAAGTGGCGTTCATCGGCGGATACAACATTTGCAACGTCTATGCGGGCGACGGCGTCAGCGCCGGTTGGTTCGATCTCGGCTTACGCTGTGAAGGCGAACTCTGCGTCGAACTCGCACGTTCTTTTGACACGATGTTCGCACTCGCAGATTTTCGGCACAAACGCCTGATGCGATTGCGGCGCTCTAAACACAAATACGCGGCGCCGTTCGCGCCGGAGCAACTGTTATTGGGCGGACCTGGTCGCGGCCCGAATCCCATTCGGCGCGCGCTTTATCGGGATTTAGCCAAAGCCCGGCGCGCTCAAATCATCGAAGCGTATTTTCTTCCGCCCTGGCGATTGCGTCGCGCGTTGGGTCAGATCGCACGTCGCGGCGGTGAAGTGGAATTAATTCTCGCCGGCAAAACCGACGTCGTGCTGGCGCAACTTGCCGGGCGCAGTCTCTACCGCCGGCTGTTGAAATCCGGCGTGAAAATCTACGAGTATCAGCCGCAGATTCTGCACGCCAAGTTGATCATCGTGGATGATGTGGTTTACGTCGGCTCAGCGAACCTCGATCCGCGCAGTTTGAGCATCAACTACGAGTTGATGATTCGCTTCGACAATGCGGAAATCGTAGCGCAAGCGCGGGAAATCTTTGCCGCAGCACGTCAACACAGTCAGCCAATCAATCTCGAAGCCTGGAAACGTTCGCGCACGTTCTGGACGCGGCTGAAGGAACGATTGACTTATTACCTGCTCGCCCGCGTGGACCCGCATTTGGCCCGACTCCAATGGAAAGCGTTACCGGAATAATTTCGGATTAAATTCAGGAAATCTGAATCGGAACAAAACGATGGCGAGATGGATTGAACGCAGTTGAATCATCCAACCGCAACCAATCCACGTCGCCAATCCTTCGCTGCGTCGCCGCGCCTCCTTACCGCGTCAACGCAAACAGATATCGTTGCACCCGCGAAGCGTCTTCATTGCGCTTCATTTCGAGGTAAATCTGTTCAAGATTTCCACACATGCGCGCCAACACACGCCGGGCGCTCATCGGTTGCAGATATTCTTCACGCACTTCGTGTTTACAGCGCGTGAGATGCGCGATGCAATCCTCGCGCGTCAGCAATTTCCCGAGATTGAACGCGTCGATGTAAACTTCTTCCGTCGCCGACCGGAACCGGCATACCGAATGACCGGGCAATCCAACGGCGTCCACGGGGAAATTCAACCGGCGCATCACGAGCGTATAAACCACACACAGACTTACCGGATTTCCTGTGCGCCGATCCAACACGCGATTGAGGAACGTGTTTTCCGGATCGTAGTAATTTTCCATGTTGCCGGTGAACCCTTTGTGCTCGAAGAGGAATTGATTCACCCGCACGAGCAGGCGTTCCTTCGGATCGCTCAACGCGAGCCATTCGCGCAATTCACCCGCGAGTTCATCCAACAAGGCGGTGTAGGCAGCAGTGTTGATCTCAGGAAATTCCGTCTGCGCCATGAGCAGCGCGCCCTTCTCCAGATCAATCTCACTTTCGTCCTGCAGGCAATAAGCCATGAAACGCGTGTCGGCCAGTTCCCGATCAAAATGCCGCACAATCTCCTGCGCATGCCGTCGCAAAACCGCATCGTTACTGACCTGATACGGTTTGAGCCAGAGTTGCGTGTCGCTCCCCATCGAGATGATTTTTTCCTTCACGGCCTGATAAACCGTTGGATCTTCATCTCCCAAAAGCTTGATCAAGGCGTCACGCTGCGGGGCAGGCAGTTGGCTGGCGTTTGATCCCGAATTGTTTTCAATGGTTGTAACTTGCATGAAACCTGGACTCACTAAATCGCAATCCGGCGTTCCGAACAATTCAGGATGCGTCGGATTAAAAAACCGGGCTCGCCCCGGGGTGTGTCGGGTTAAATTCCTCCGCGCACTTTGAAAAGAATCATTGCCTTTCATGATTTGATTTTTTCCGCGCCGCTTTTTCCTCCTCTACTTCGCGCAACGTCGTTTCCAACAACGACCGCTGCTCCTGCCGGCTTTGCCACCGTAATCGCGCCACATCCAGAATCGCCGCCAGCATCGCGAGCAACGTCAACACCAGACACGCCAGCCAATAAAGCACAAAGCCCGATCGCGATTTCTCCAGCACCGGCTCCAACACACTCACCCCCGCCAACACCATCACCAACGCGCTGCTGATGTAAAACAATCCGAAGCGTCGCAATCGCCGGCGGGCTTTCAACAAATCAGACATGACGTCGTTCTAGCGCGCGAGTTCCTGCCACAACAACGCCCCCAGGCGTTGGCCGCGCGCAAAAATATCCAGATCAAATTTCTCGTTCGGCGAATGCGCATTGTCATCCGGCAACGCCAAGCCCAACAACAGCGTGTCCGCTCCAAGAATCTTTTTAAACTGATTCACAATCGGAATCGAACCGCCTTCGCGCAACAACACCGGTTCGCGTTCAAACGCCGTTCGTAAGGCCCGCAACGCCGCCTGCGCATCATCGCTCGTCGGCGACACCAGATACGCTTCGGCCCCGTGACCCGATTTGATTTCCAGCTTCACCGTCGGCGGACAATGTTTCTCGAAAAACGCGCGCACCGCCTTGATGACTTTGGCCGGTTGTTGTCCCGGCACCAATCGCGCCGTAATTTTCGCCCGCGCCCACGACGGCACAATCGTCTTGCTCCCCTCGCCCTGATAACCGCCCGTCAAACCGTTGATCTCAAACGTCGGACGCGCAGAACGTTGTTCATTCGGCGTGAAGCCGCTTTCGCCATGCAATTTCGGCACGCCGAGAAACTTCCGATACGCATTCGCATTGAACGGCACACGCGCCAGTTGTTGTCGCTCATATTTCGTGAGCGGAATCACTCCGTCATAAAATCCCGGAATCGTAATCCGCCCCCTGGCATCGTGAACTTTCGCCAGCAACCGGCTCAATGCCGTCGCGGGATTTTCCAGCGAACCGCCGAACAAACCGGAATGCAAATCGCGCGACGGGCCATAAACAATAATTTCAAACGCCGCAATGCCGCGCAGTGCGTACGTCAACGCCGGATGTTTCGGGCTCGGAATGCCCGTGTCGGAAATCACCACCGCATCGCATTTGAGTTCCGCACGATTCTGCCGCAAAAAGCTGTCGAGACTTTTGCTGCCGACCTCCTCCTCGCCTTCGATAACAAAAGTCAAATCACACGGCAACTCCGTACCCGTTTTAAAGTACGCTTCAACTGCTTTGAGATGCGCGAGGTTCTGACCTTTGTTGTCGCTCGCACCGCGTCCAAACAGCGAACGCCCGCGAATCGTCGGTTGAAACGGCGGCGTCTGCCAGAGTTCAAATGGCTCGGGCGGCTGCACGTCGTAATGGCCATAAACCATGAAATGCCGTTTGGCCTTGCCTGATTTTTTTCGGCGCGGCGTTTTGGCGATGACGATAGGATTTCCTTTGGTCGGTCGCGCCTCGGCTTCCAATCCGATCTGGCGGCAATGCTGCACCAGCCAATCGGCGCAGGCGTTCATGTCCGCCGCGTGTTGAGGTTGGGCGGACACGCTGCGAAAGCGGACGTAGTGACACAACTCATCGACAAACCGCGCTTGATGCGCCGCGAGATATTTTAGAACGGCATCCATGCGCGAAGTATTCGCAAAGCGCGCGGAAAGCCAAGCCGATTGCGCTTTATTGCGGGGATGCAGATTCCTTGCGCGGGAAAAGCGAACGCAGTTGTGGCAAAAGATTGGTATTCACCGCTGGCGAATTCGTGCTGCGATTCGTTCCCGGCGCGCCGAGAATCGTGTTCACCGCATCGAGAACCGACTTGCCTTTCTCGCCCAACACATCGCCGAGCTTCTCATTCACTCCACCCAAAGATTGCCCGGCCAACTGCGCCAACCCGAGCCAATTGATATCGCGCTGTGCGTTGCCCAACGTACCCTTGATCGAAAGAAAATCCGGCAACGCCACGTAAGCGCTGTTCGTTGTCGCAGCCGCATTGGCATAACCAATCTTCGCTGCCAGCGGTTGTGCCAGCGCGATATGGATCGGTAGTTCAAGCGGCGAATTCGTCAGCACCGGCGCGAGATTGATGCCGGCGGCGGACTGAAGTTGAAACGCCGCGCTGCTCACGATTGCATTTTGCAAATCCACTCGCCCGCCACCCGCCGCCGCCTGCAATCGAATCGTATCAATCGGACGCGCCCGGATTTCCTCAGCCCAATTCAGATTACCGCCGCCCTTACCGGTCACGGTCGCAATCAATTCCGGCAGATTCACCACCGTGTTGAGCACGAGATTGAGAAGTGGATTGCGCACGCTGCTGACCGAGAGGCTGAGATTCGTCGCCGCGACATTGAACTGTCCAGTGAGATTGGTGCGCGCGTTGGAAAGTGTTAATCCCGCACCTTCCAATTCAATTCCAGCCACGAATTGTCCACCCGCCAGATCTTTCAAATCCGGTTGAAACGTATTCACCAACGGCGTCAACGGCACGCTATCCGCATTGAAACTGATCGCATAGCGATAACCCGGCACGTTCACATTCACGAGCACTTCCGCACGCACCGGCGCATCGTTCAACGTCATCTGAAATGGCTTCAGCTGAATCGTTGCGTCATCGAGTGTAGTCGTCGTTTGCAACTTAGCGATGTCCACCTCTCGCAAATAAATCCGCCCGATATCTACATTGAAAGTAAAACCGCGAAACGGCAACAGCATCGCTTCCGGTTCGGCTTCAGGCGTTGCTTCCGGAGGAACAGAAGACGGCTCTGCGGGAGCTTCAGTGGGTTTTTCTTCAGCAGGCAATGCGGCGAACAGGTCGTAATAACGCGTGAGATCAAGCGCTTCGGCGCGGACCTTGAACTGACCGGTGATCGCTTGCGGTTTGCTGTAATTCACCTGCCCCATGAGATTCAACTCATTCTTCGCGCGCTCGGTCGGCGTAAGATTCAATTGTCCCATACGAATCTCGGCAACCTCCTTCGCCGCTTCGGCATTCAATTGAAGTCGCGCCTGCAACGGCGACGGCGGGTTTGCGTTCGGTTGTCCGACGACCAGATTGGTAATTTGTAAATCCGATTGGATCGTCGCGTCACCGTTGGTTTGAAATTGCAACGACATCGCGGAATTGACTGAGACGGAAATTAACTGTTGTTCGCCCCACAACGAAGCAGTGAACGGTCGCAGCGCTTCTTCATTCAATCCGGTGAGCGTCACATTGAGCTTACCGCTCGGCATTGCCTCGCCGAAAACGACATTTCCGCCGAAAGAAAATTCTCCGCCTGGCCGCTCATTGTGTCGAATCACGCCAGTGAGTTTCCGCACCTCTACTGCATCAACACGCAACGCAACATCATACGCGAGATTCGCCCCAAACTTATCGAGCGCTGCGTCGCCCATCGCGCCAGAGATATTCGTAATCGCCAATTGCCCGGTAATTGTCTGAACGCCGCTGCGACCGACAATCTGACTCTGAAGCACCAACTCGCCGCTGCGCAGCTTGGCGTCAGGCATTCCGGCAAGCGGCAGCAATTTTTCTAACGCACCGCGAACAGTAACCTGCAAGTCCGCTGCGCCGGTTTCCAGATTCAACGTACCTGCCGCCAACGTCACCAATGCCTGCTGATTCGTGCGCAGCACCTCGAATTGAAAATTCTCGAGATTGACCTCGTTCAGGCTTTTGACCTGCGCCCGCGTTTGCCACTGCAAATCCGCCGAGCCGACAGTACTTCCGTCCGGCGGCAAAACAAAATCCGCCAGTCGCCCGCGCGACGTGATTTGAATCTCCTGCGCATTCTGCTGCGCAGAAAGTTCCACCCTCGCATCAAAAACTCCGCCGGGCGTCGGGTCGCCGAGAAAAGTTTGCCAGCCGGCCAGCGATAGATTCGTCACCGTGATGTTGAACGTCGCTGCACTGCCAACCGCATTGGCATCTCCCCATGAGACCGGGAATGGTTGCGGCAGCTCGCTGCGCAGAACCGTTTGACCATCCTGCGTGCCGCTGAAATTCAACCGCGTAATCAGCGCCGTTTCCTTCGCCTGATCAATCGTCGCGCCATATGTCGCGCGCAAATTCAAACGTGGCGACTTTCGTTTCTCCTGAACCAATTCCAGATCCGCCACCGCTACTTCACCGGCGACGTCAATCTCTTCTCCGCCTCGGGTGAACTTGAGATCGGTCACCGCATTGATGGTCGTCGGGCCGAAATCCAGACCGTGAGGCGCGCCGATGAGATTCAACACCTCACGATCCAACTCGCGCACTTCGACTTTGATATCGCCTTCGTTCGCCGCGATGCGATATGCCCCGCTCGCCCGCACGTAGCCGAGCGCATTTGTTCCTTTAGCAAAGTGCACGGCGACTTCTTTGATTTCGGTGGGCGTGGTTTCACAGACAAAACGCGCGCGCGCCTGGTTGAGATCCGCGAACGCGCCGGATGTTTCCTCAATCTGAAAATCAACATCGCCTTTTACGGATGAAGGCAACAGCTCAGGCGACAATTCGAAAACCAATCCGCCTTCCAATTTTCCGCGCAGAAAACTCGCGGGCATATCGCCAACAGCGGGACGTTGTAATGCCAGCACTGCGCCAACTTCCATTCGCCCGGTTTCGCCATTTCGTAAATCGCGCACGACGAAATTCAGTCCGGTCAGTTCACTCACGTCAGGTTCTCGCTGTTCGTGTTTTTGCACCACGCGCACGGTGGCATTTTGCAACGCCAGCAAACCGATGTTTATGTCTGCCGGTTTTTCCGTTGTCTGAACATCATCATCGGGAACCGATGGATCTTTGGGTAATGGATCGAGATTGCTGCTGCCGTCCGGATTACGAACCAGTGTTACGACCGGTGAATCAACTGTCAGTTCCGCCAGCGTAATCCGACCGCAAATCAACGACAGCAGGTTGTAACGCACTCGCACTTCTTTCACAGATAACAACGGTTCTGCACCGCGCGGATGAACTTTGATGTCGCGCAGCACTACGCGCCGCAGCGGCCGAATTTCCGCATCAGCCACGGTAACATCTGCGTTCAGCGCCTTACTGACCTGCGGCAGCACCACCGCCTGAAAAAAGGCGCTGCTGCTCGCCACCAGATACAAAGCCAGCAGCAAACCGCCGAAAATAAGGACCACCCATAAAATTCTTCGGCGCCATGCCCGGGAACGGCGCGGCGACTCTTTGATTCGGACTAAGCTCATCGTCGAATGGGATTTAACCTGCCTTTTAGCAACCCTCGCGCGCGAATTACTCGCGAAAACTGCCTCCGTTAAGTTACCTCCGGATGCCGCGCGAGCAAGCGTTGCCTGAAAACAAATTGGACGCGCACCTCCCCTACCCGCAAATTCTCCGCAGTGAAAATTTCCATCGTCGTGCCGGCGTTCAATGAAGAACGGTTGTTGCCCGAAACGTTGGCGCAAATTCAAAAAGCGCGAACGGCGTTCACTGCGACCGGAATCGAATCCGAGTTGATCGTCTGCGACAACAATTCCACCGACCGCACCGCCGAGTTGGCTCGTGCTGCTGGTGCGACCGTTGTGTTCGAACCGGTGAATCAAATCGGCCGGGCGCGCAATCGCGGTGCTACGGCGGCAACTGGTGACTGGCTGCTGTTTATTGACGCGGATTCGCATCCGAGCGCCGAGTTGTTTGCGGATGTCGCGGAACAGATTCGCAGTGGACGTTGTCTGGCTGGCGGTTGTGTGATTCGGCTCGCGGGAAATCATCGCGCCGCGCAATGGCTCACGCGGGCCTGGAACTGGCTGAGTCGCCAACGACGTTTATTGGCCGGCTCGTTCATTTTCGTGGAAACGAAGGCTTTTCGCGCCATCGGCGGATTCGATCCGGAGTTTTTTACGGGAGAAGAATTGGATTTGAGCAAGCGCCTTCAGAAACTCGCGCGCCAATCCAGGCGGGAAATCGTTATTTTGCATCGCCATCCGCTCGTAACGTCCGACCGCAAGGTGCGGCTTTATTCGAGCCGCGAATTGCTGGGTTTCATGCTGCGCGCTGCGTTGCGACCTCGTCGAGTGATGCGCGACAAAGCCGCGTGTTATGCCTGGTACGACGGGCGGCGCTAAACCCCGAACGCGGCTACGCCATAGGAACTTCACCCGATAAAGCTCCGGTAGATTAGCAGGTGCGAATTCCAGCAAACCGGTTTAACCTTCGGTCATGTTCGCCTCCGTGGCCACGAACAATCCATCCGCCGTAAAAGCCGAAGTGCAGGCCGCTTATCTGGCCATGTTTCCGCAAGGAGACCATGACTTTGTGGCGCGAGTGTTTGCCTGGACAGAAGATTGTTTCGCGGGCCGTTATGCCGATTATCAGGCGATTGACGCGCGGTATCACGATTTGGAACACACGTTGCAGGGAGCACTCTGCATGGCGCGGCTGCTGCGTAGCCGACACGAGGCTAACGCCAAACCTCGACTTTCACAGCGCATGGTCGAGCTGGGATTGATCGGCATCCTGCTCCATGACACCGGCTATCTGAAACATCGCGACGATACGGACGGCACGGGCGCGAAATACACCGCCACGCACGTGTTGCGCAGTCTGGAATTTGCCCATCAACTGCTCAGCGCCAAAGGTTTCTCACGCGATGATATCCGTGCCGTGCAAAACATGATTCGCTGCACGGGCATTGACACCGCGCTCGAAAGCATTGCGTTTGCGAGCGAAGAAGAACGCATCGCCGGCTACGCGTTGGGCACGGCCGATTTGCTCGGGCAGATGGCAGCGGACGATTACGTGGATAAACTGCCGATTCTTTACGATGAATTTCAGGAAGCCGCGCGGCATGATCGCGGCCACACGGATTTCATCACAAAATTTGGCGGCGCAAATGATCTGCGCCATCGCACGCCCGCGTTCTGGAAAGATTACGTCCTGCCGAAACTGGAACGCGAATTCGCGGGGCTCTATCGCTTTCTCAATCGCCCTTATCCTCACGGTTCGAATTGGTACGTGCAACGCATCGAAGCGAACATGGACCGCATTCGCGATCAGGAAGCGACGCAGGTCTGAACATTTTCTTTCGGTCAAATTTTCTTCGCCATGTCAGATTCGGCTCCGAGCCGTATCCACAACTTCGACAAGCAGATAACTCGCTGAAGCGCGCCGAAAAAATTTTTTGCTGTCGAAAAAAATTTAAAAACAGGGTTGCCCCATCCGGCTTCGGCGTTTAAAACAGTTTCTACCACAGTTCAGAAGAGCTTCTGGTTCTCGGAGATTTTCAATCTTCGTCAGTGAGTTCGCAATGCGTCTCCACAGGCCTCGCAAGGCCGTGCCTGACCCTCTCGCGACCACTTTGATATTTTATGAAACAACAAATGGAACAAGTCACTACTACGGCGCGGGAATTCGCCGATGAGCGGAATACCCGTCATTCTGACCATTATAAAGCGCAGTATGTGCAGGAGTTCGTCGATAAGTGGGATCAATTGATTGATTGGGAAGCCCGCGCGCGCAGCGAAGGGCGGTTTTTTATCGACGAACTCAAACGACGCGGCGCGCGACAGGTCCTCGATGTCGCCACCGGTACGGGCTTTCATTCGATTCGCCTATGGCGCGAAGGTTTTGAAGTCGTAAGCGCGGACGGCAGTCCGGAAATGCTGTCACGGGCATTTGCCAATGGCCGTAAACACGGTCTGATTTTGCGCACCGTACAAGCGGATTGGCGCTGGCTCAATCGCGATTTACACGGGAAATTCGACGCCGTGATCTGCCTCGGCAATTCGTTCACGCACCTTTTCAGCGAACGGGACCGTCGTAAAGCGCTCGCGGAATTTTACGCGGCGTTGCGGCACGATGGTGTGCTCATTCTCGATCAACGCAATTACGACGTCATCATGGATGAAGGTTTCAAAACGAAGCACACCTACTACTATTGTGGGGAAAATGTGAAAGCCGAACCGGAACATGTGGACGAAGGCCTGGCACGCTTCCGCTACGAATTCCCGGATAAATCGGTATTTCACTTGAACATGTATCCCCTGCGCGCTCAATACGTGCGGAATCTCCTTCATCAGGTTGGTTTTCAAACCATCCGGACCTACGGAGATTTTCAAGAAACCTATCATCAGTCGGAGCCTGATTTCCTCGTGCACATCGCGGAGAAACGTTACGACAACGAACCGGAAAAGGTTGCCTCGTGAGCGCGAAGAAAACCGTCGCGGTCACCCGCGAATATTACAATAGCAGCGACGCCGACAACTTTTACGCGACCATCTGGGGCGGCGAAGATATTCACGTCGGGCTCTATCGTGAGCCCGGCGAATCCATCTTCGCGGCCAGTCGGCGCACCGTCGAAACCATGGCCACCCTGCTCCCATCGCTCGGACCGCAGAACAAAGTTCTTGATCTCGGTTCGGGCTACGGCGGCTCAGCCCGCTATCTGGCTGAACGGTTCGGCTGCAAAGTCACCTGTCTGAACCTCAGCGAAATTCAGAACCAGACCAATCGCGCGTTGACGGCTCGCGCCAATCTCGCCGACCGCATCGAAGTGATTGATGGCAGTTTTGAAGACCTGTCGTTCGCCGCGCCGGAATCGTATGACGTGGCGTGGTCGCAAGATGCCATTCTTCATAGTGACAATCGCGAACGCGTGTTGCAGGAAGTCAACCGCGTGCTGAAGCCCGGCGGACATTTCATCTTCACGGATCCGATGCAAAGCGATGATTGTCCGGTCGAACTCCTCGCCCCCGTGCTGCAACGCATCCACCTCGCTTCACTCGGTTCGCCGCGTTTCTATCGCACTACTGCGAAGAGCCTGGGCTGGGAGGAATTGCGATGGATCGATTTTCTGCCGGATCTGGTCCAGCACTACACCCGCGTGCGCGATGAAATCGGTCGGCGCGAGAAAGAATTACTCATCCGCTGTAGCACCGATTATCTCACGCGGATGAAAGCGGGATTGCAACATTGGATCGATGCCGGCAACGCCGGGAGATTGCAGTGGGGGATTTTCCTGTTCCGCAAACCGGAGTCGCGCGCATGAATGAGGGCAACTCTGGCGAACCCGCCGTGCCGACCGAAACTTCCCTGCGCTCCGCCCCGGCGGCGAAGCGCAGGGGCCACGGTGCGGTTTTCAATATTTCACTCGCCCTGACCGTTTGCTTTGCGGCGGGCGGGTTGATCTGGCCAGACGAACTGGGCGCGCTCGCCGCCTCGGTGTTGACGTTCTCCACCAAAAATTTCGGGTGGTTCTATCTGCTCGCCGCAAACGTATTCCTCGCGTTTTGCATTTATCTGATTTTCAGCCGGCATGCTCATATCCGCCTCGGACGAGATAATGAACAGCCGGAATTTTCCTACCCCTCATGGCTGGCGATGCTGTTCTCCGCCGGCATGGGAATCGGGTTGGTGTTCTGGGGCGTGGCGGAACCAATGTTTCACTTCGACTCGCCACCGCTCGGCCTCGCCGAACCACGCAGTCCGGAAGCCGCGCGCATCGCCTTGCGTTATTCATTTTTCCATTGGTGTCTGCATCCTTGGGCGATTTACGCGCTCATCGCTCTAGCGATCGCCTACGCCCAATTTCGACGCGGCGACTCCGCATTAATCAGCGCCACATTTCGTCCCTTGTTGGGCCGACGCGTGGACGGGCCGGTTGGCCAAACGATTGACAGCCTCGCGACATTGGCAACGGTCTTCGGCATCGCCACCTCGTTGGGGCTCGGCACGCTGCAAATTGCCGGTGGCATGAATCACCTTTTCGGCATCAAGAGTACGTTGGGCATTCAAATCGCCATCATCGTGGTCGTAACCGTCCTGTTCATGCTTTCGGCGATCACCGGTTTGAACAAAGGCATTCTTTACCTGAGCAACCTGAACATGGCGCTCGCCGGTGCGCTATTGCTGTTCGTATTACTGGTCGGCCCGACAGTTTTCATTCTCGATGCCGCCACCACGGTGCTCGGCGGCTATCTGCAAAATCTGGTTCAGATGAGTTTTCGCCTCACACCGTTCACGCGCGATGAATGGGTCGGTTCATGGACACTGTTTTATTGGGCGTGGTGGATTGCCTGGGCGCCGTTCGTGGGAACGTTTATCGCGCGAATTTCGCGCGGGCGCACGATTCGCGAATTTGTCATCGGCGTGCTGCTCGTGCCTTCGGCTTTGTGCGCACTCTGGTTCGCGGCGTTCGGAGGTTCGGCACTTTTCAAAGACCTGTTTGATGGCGGCGCGATTGCCGATGCCGTGAAAGCCGATGTCACCAGCGCGTTGTTCGTCTCACTGCAACAATTTCCCTGGGGCGGATTCCTTGGTTTGCTCGCGGGGTTATTGATCGTTTCGTTTTTTGTGACCTCAGCAGATTCCGCCACGTTCGTGCTCGGAATGTTGACCTCGAAAGGAAATCCCAATCCGCCAGCCACGACGAAATTAATCTGGGGTATCGTGCAATCGGCCATTGCCGTTGCCCTGCTGATGAGCGGTGGATTGAAGGGATTGCAGACCGCATCCATCGTCGTCGCCCTGCCCTTCGCGGTGATCATGTTGTTAATGATCGTGTCGTTGCTGAAAGCTCTACGCGCGGAGAATCCTCGCCCGCCGCTGGCACTGCTCCCGCAGGAATCTGAATCCATTCAACAGGCAGACCAAGCGAAGTCGCCGACCGGCACTCTATAACGATTTAACTACTGAGCTGTCGGCTGAGATTTGGCGGATGTAACGGCAGAAATCTTCGTCTTCGCCTTTGAGCAGTTCAGGGAGCAGTTCGCGAAAATCTGAGCGCTGGCACCACTCCCGCATGTAATCCTCCCAGGATTTCCACAAACGCTGCGTCTGGCGATCCATGCGGTCTTCGTAAACCAACAGATAGGCGCGTTCGAACAAGGATATCAGGATATTGAACAACGCGAATTTCCGTTCGCTTTGTTCCGCGGTAAGTGTGATGCCCTTCGATTCGCGGCGCAGTAACTGCAAATCCGGATTCGCCAGCACCAGTTTCAAAAACTCGGTGTATTCGTCGGACAGCCGTTGATAAATCTCCTCTTCTTCGTTCTGCCGATTGCGCCGCTGTTCGTACATGAACACCAGAATCGCCATCGGCAAACCGATGATCGTCACCACATAGCTCAACGCCTCCGCCCATTCAAACCAGGTCATGCGGATTCCATTTTTGAGTGCTCAATGCAAAATCCAGAAAAAGACAATGGCCACCGCCGTCGGGAACAACGCGCCCAGAAACAGGCCTGCCGGACTGATGCCGTGGCCTTTGAAAACGCGTGCGCTGCCAAGAATGCCTGCACCCGCTGGATTTGGCGCGTTTGCAATCACCGTCAAACCACCGCCCGTCACTGCTCCAGCGACCAGAGCGTATTTCAATTCGTCCGAAATACCTTCGACCAGCGAACCGAGATAGGTTAACGCCGCATTGTCCGTAATCGCGGTCAGCCCGGTCGCGCCGAAAAACAGCGCGCTACCATTCAGACTTTGAATCAGCGGCTTCAACCAGTAAGCCTGCAGTGAGCCTAGGGTGACCAGGCCCGCGAGAAAGAATCCGACCAGCAATCCTTCCTTCAGTTTTAATGAGTCCTGATATTTCTGCGTCGCGGTCACCAGCCCGAGAAACAAAACGAAGACGCCGAAGAAAACATCCGGATGATGCGCAAACGCCACAACCACGGCGAGCGTCGCCAGATGCGCGATCGTCAACCAGACCGGCAGGTGCGTGCTGTTGTCAGAAACCGGAGCGAGTCGCGACAGGTCGTGGCGAAAACACCACGCCACAATGAGCGTTGAAAGCACACACGAAGACGCCGCCCGCCAGCCAAAGTGCGTAAACATGTAATCCGTGCCCCAATTCCATTTCGCCGCCACCATCAACACCGGCGGCGCGGCAAAATGCGTCAACGTACCTCCGATTGACACATTCACGAACAACAGTCCCAACGTGGCGTAGGCGAATTTTGTGGAAATGCCGTTGTCGAAATAACGACGTTTCAACACCAGCGCCAGCAAGGTCATCGCCGCCGGCTCAGTGATAAACGATCCCAGCAATGGCCCGAAAGACAGCGCCGCGATGTAAAATGCTTTGCTTTCTTTGAGCGGAAGCAGGCGCGCTACCCAACAAATCATCTGTTCCGCCAATTGCACCACCGGTCGCGTTGCCGCCACCACCATAATCACGAAAACGAATTTCGGTTCGGTGAAGTTAAGACTGTCGATATAGTGAATCGCTTCTGTGAACGACCTGGTCACTGCCGCAATTCCTGCAAACAACGCAGCCGCCCAAAGCCCGAAGACCACTTCCGTTTCCGCAAGAAAATGCAACAAGTGGTATTTCACCGAACCCGCCTCCGCATGGTGAGCCCAAGTGGCGAAACGTTTCACACAAAACGTGTGCAACACCGCAATCCCGAACAAAGTCGAGGCCAATATCTCAATAGCAGTCGGCGTCATAGAATATCGCGTGAAATTGTGGGAAAAGCCGAAAGGCCATTCAACCTGAATCGAAAAAACGCTGCTAGTTCATGTCGTCAGCGCAACGCACATGTTCGCAGCGCGCTTCGGGCGGGAAAAACTATGTCGCAGTCCACTTCGAACCTCCATGTCGAATATCGCGCGCTTCACAAAGATAAACCACTTCTTCGGCGACATTCTTCGCGTGATCAGCAATGCGCTCCAGGCTCTTCGTCGCCACGAGCAGATGCAGACAGCGCGCGATGTGATCCGGACTTTCTTTCATGTGTTCGATGATCTGTGCCTGAATCTGTTTATGCAGCGCATTGACTTCTTTATCACGCGGAATCAAGGCGCGCGCCGCCGCGGGATCTTTCTGCACAAACGCATCCAGAGAACGCTTCAATAAATCTCCCGCCAGCGCGGCCATGCGCGGCAATTCCAATTGCAGTTTCAATGGCGGTTCTTTGCTTAGATCTCGCGCGCGTTTCGCAATCTTTGCTGCTTCGTCCCCGACCCGTTCGAGATTTTGCGTGAGCTTCAACGCCACCGTCACCAGACGCAGATCACTCGCCAGCGGCGCTTTGGCCAGCAGACGGATCGCCATCTCATCCACCTCCAGCTCGAATTGATCCAGCACTTTGTCATTGGCGCGCACAGCGAGAGCGAGAGCGAGATCGCGATTTGCCAACGCGTTGACGGCGTCACTCACCGCTTTCTCGGCATAACTCCCCATGGTGAGAAGTTTTTGTTTCAACTCTGCGAGTTCCTGTTCGAAATGTCGTTCCATAAATCGCGCCATTAAAATATTACCGGCAATCAACCGAATCGTCCCGTCACGTAATCTTCCGTCCGTTTCTGTCGAGGATTTGTAAAAATCTTCTGCGTCGGACCGGCTTCAATCAATTCACCCATGTAGAAAAATGCCGTATCATCCGAAATTCGCGTCGCCTGCTGCATATTGTGCGTCACGATCACGATGGTGAAATCGCGTTTCAGTTCCAGAATCAGATCTTCCACTCGCGCGGTCGCAATCGGATCCAACGCGCTCGCCGGTTCATCCATCAACACAATCTCCGGCTTCACCGCAATCGCCCGTGCAATACACAGACGTTGTTGTTGTCCCCCCGACAATCCCAACGCACTCGTGTGCAATCGATCTTTCACCTCATCCCACAACGCCGCGCCGCGCAGACTCTGCTCCACCGCCGCGTCAAGGTCGCTCTTGTTCTTCACACCTTGAATCCTCAGTCCATACGCCACGTTGTCGTAAATGGATTTCGGAAACGGATTTGATTTCTGAAACACCATGCCCACGCGTTTGCGCAGTTCAATTACATCCACATCCGGCGCGTAGATATCGTGCTGCCCGATTCTCACCGAGCCTTCGATGCGCACGCCGTCAATCAGATCGTTCATGCGATTCAGACAGCGCAGCAATGTAGATTTGCCACAACCCGATGGACCGATAAATGCCGTAACCACGCGTTCGCGAATTGACAGCGAAATGTTCTTCAGCGCCTGCGCCTGACCGTAAAACAGCGAGAGCTTTTTGATTTCAATCAACGGCGCTGCGTTTCCGCTCGCAGCAGCCAGCGCGGTTTTCAACTCCAGTTTGGGCAAAGCATTTTCAGGCATACAAAATCATCCCAATGCACGCAGCTTCTTGCGCACTCGGGCGCGAATGAGAATAGCCACAAAGTTCAACGCAAACGTCAGCAGCAACAACACGAGCACCGTCGCGTAAAGAATCGGTCGCGTGCGCTCGATGTCCGGCGATTGCGTGGATAACACGAATACGTGATAGCCGAGGTCCATGAATTGATCGCTCAGTTTCGACGGCAGTGACGCCATGTAATACGCCACGCCGGTAAACAGAATTGGCGCGACTTCTCCCGCCGCACGACTCACCGCCAGAATGCCACCGGTCATGATGCCCGGCAGCGCTTGCGGCAACACGACCTTGCAAATGGTTTCCAACTTTGTCGCACCCAACGCCAGACTCGCTTCACGCAGTCCAAGCGGAATGGCTTTCAGCGATTCTTCCGTCGCCACAATCACCACCGGTAAGGTCATCACCGCCAACGTCAACGACGCCCACAATACCGCCGGTTGCCCCCACACCGGACCGGGATTCTGCAAGAACTCGTCGAGGTTGCGACCGATAAAATTGATGAAGAAGCCGAGACCAAACAGACCAAAAACAATTGATGGCACGCCCGCCAGATTGTTCACTGCCGCGCGAATTATCCGCGTCAGCATCGAATCGGTCGGGGCGTATTCAGTCAGGTAAATCGCAGTGATAACGCCGATCGGCAGCACGAAAATCGTCATCACAAACACGCGAATCGTTGTGCCGATAATCATCGGCAACACGCCGGTCGTTGCCGGATCAAAAAAATCTTTGCGCGGAATCGTGCTGACAAAATGCCAACTGAGATTGGGCCAGCCGTTGATGATGATATTGCCGAGCAGCACCGCGAGGATGGCCAAAATCAACAACGTCGCCAATCCCGTGAGACCACTAAAGAAGAACGACCAGAAATCGAATTTTCCCGCGCGAAAATGTCGGCCCGGTTCGGTCGGAATTATCATGCCGGTAGGAGGAATCGGGTTCATCGTTTCCCCTCCAATCGATGTTTCAAACGATGAATCACCACATCGCCAATCAGATTCGAAATAAACGTCACGGCGAACAGAATCGCGCCCAACATGAACAGAATCCGATAATGATGTCCGCCCGCGACTGCTTCCGCCATTTCGGCGGCAATCGTCGTCGTGATGGTTCGCGCCGAATCAAAAATACTCCACGACACCACGCTCGCCGAACACACCATCAGCACGATCATCGTTTCGCCGATCGCGCGACCGAATCCCAGCACCACCGCTGCGAACACGCCCGGCAACGCTGTCGGCAAAACAATTTGCCACGCGGTTTGCCAGCGAGACGCTCCGAGCGCCAACGCTGCTTGCGTGTAACTGCGTGGCACACTCGTCAGCGCGTCTTCCGCAATGGAGAACACCAGCGGAATCACTGCAAAGCTCAACGCAATTCCCGCGACGAAAGCATTGAGACGCGTTTGGTATCCGAATACCGATTGCAACACTGACGCCATCACGAGCAACGCAAAGAAACCAATCACCACCGATGGAATTCCGGACAGCATCTCAATCACCGGCTTCACTACTTCGCGCACGCGCGGTCGTGCCAGTTGCGACACATAAATCGCCGCCCCCACCGCTAACGGCACGGCAACCAACAATCCCACCAACGTCACTTTCAGACTGCCGATGATGAGCGGAACGATGTTGTACTTGTGAATGCTTCCAATCGGTTGCCAGATGTACACCGGTTCGTCGTAACCGCTCCATTGCCGCGGCAACAACATCGCGCTCCATTCCGTCGTATTGAGATGCGCGTCAGGATCGTTGCGTAACTGTTCGGGGATTTCCTCCTGCGCCTCCTGTTTCACGATCATCAACTCGCGCAACGTCTCGCGTTCCATTTGGCGGAACGCTTTATCCGACAAACCGAGATATGCCTGGAGTTCCTCCGGTTTGAGCCGATCCATTTCTTCCGGCGGAATCACCGGTTTGATGAGCGCGCTGTTTTCCTGACCGAACAAAATTGGCATCGCCTCGCGACCGACAAAAACGAAGATCAGAAAGATCATCAGAATCGTGGAAAGCGCGACCAGAAAGATGCCGCGCTCGGCAATCCATTCCAATGGCCGCGCGCGATGACCGCGATGAATCCCCATCCATCCGTGGGTGCGGTTGCCCTGATTTGGTGGCATGTAATGAGGTGAAAACGAGGCGGGCCGGATTTCCGATTCCGCCCCCGCCTCGATGTTACTCAGGAGGAACAGCGAAGCAACGGTTTCAATTCCGGTTCATCATTTTTCCCGCAGATTTTCCGGCAGTGGAAAATATCCGACGTCTTTCACCACCTGCTGACCGGCGTCACTGCGAATCCAATTCAGATAAGCCGCTACATCACCTTTATCGAGTGCCGGATTCACATAGACATACAAGTAACGCCAGATTGGATACGTGCCTTTGATGACATTGTCTTCCGTCGGTACAACGGCTGGCGAATTTTCATCCTTTTTGATCGCGAGATGTTTTGCGCCTGCGCCA
>CALAYC010000210.1 GCA_937894935.1 uncultured Verrucomicrobiota bacterium | reverse complement strand
TTCGAGCGCTTCCTGAATCCCGAGCGCGTCAATCCGCCGGATATTGATATTGATTTCGCGGACGATCGCCGCGCGGACGTGATTGAGTATGTGCGGCAAAAGTATGGGCGCGATGCGGTGGCGCAGATCATCACGTTCGGTACGATGGGCGCGAAATCCGTGGTGCGTGATGTCGGTCGCGTCATGGGTTTGAGTTACAGCGAATGTGATCGGTTGGCGAAGATGATTCCGGCGGAATTGAAAATGACGCTGGAAAAAGCGCTGAAGCAATCGCCCGAACTCAAGCACGCTTACGAAACGGAAGAAATTACGCGCGAGTTAATTGACACCGCGTTCGTGCTCGAAGATCTCGCGCGCAACACGAGCGTTCATGCCGCGGGCGTGGTCATTGGTCCCGAGCCGTTGGTGAATTTGCTGCCGCTCAAGACGGACGAAGACGGCGCGCTCGTGACGCAGTATCCGATGAATCCGGTGGGCGAACTCGGCCTGTTGAAAATGGATTTCCTCGGGCTGAAAACGCTCACGGTCATTCGCAACACCTGCGAAATGGTCAAGCGCACCAAGGGCATCACATTGGACATGGACCGGATCCCGCTTGATGACCAGAAGACTTACGACCTGTTGAATCGCGCGGAAACGTTGGGTGTGTTCCAGTTGGAATCGGGCGGCATGCGCGATTTGTGTCGCAAGTTTCAAATTGCGAGTGTGGAACACATCACGGCACTCGTGGCGTTGTATCGCCCCGGCCCGATGGATCTCATTCCGGAATTCATCAAACGCCGACACGGCGAAGTGAAGGTGGAGTATGAGCATCCCTTGCTCGAACCGATTGCCAAGGAGACGTACGGCATTCTGATTTACCAGGAACAGGTGATGCAGGCCGCGCAGGTGTTGGGCGGTTACACTCTGGGCGGCGCGGATTTGCTCCGGCGCGCGATGGGTAAGAAGAAGGTCGAGGAGATGCAGAAGCATCGCGACATCTTCGTGAAGGGTTGCGCGGAGAAGAACAACATCCCGAAGGCGAAGGCGAATCAGATTTTCGATTTGCTCGAAAAATTCGCCGGTTACGGCTTCAACAAATCGCACGCGGCGGCGTATGCCATCGTTGCGTATCAGACGGCGTATCTGAAGGCGAATTATCCGGTCGAATTTCTGTGCGCCATGATGACCAACGACATGAGCGACACGGCGAAGTTGAGCGAATATATCGCCGAAGCGCGCGGGATGGGCATCGAGGTGTTGCCGCCAGATGTGAATGAAAGTCACGTGGCTTTCGCTCCGGCGCAGGATGGAAAGGTGATTCGATTCGGTCTCGCGGCGATCAAAGGCGTGGGTGAAGCCGCGGTGCAGGTGATGTTGAAAGCACGTGAGGAAGGCGGAAAATTCAAGTCGCTCGCGGATTTGTGTGAACGCGTGGATGGTCGCGCCGTAACGCGCAAGACGCTGGAAGCATTGATTAAAGCGGGCGCGTGCGATGCCTTCGGACTGAATCGGGCGACGTTGTTTTCGCAGATTGAACGCACCCTTGCGCGAGCCGCCAGCGTTATCAGTGATCGGCAGAAAGGTCAGAGTTCGTTGTTCGGTCTGATGGAAGACAAGAACGCGGATATCGCGCCGGAGCCGATTACGATGTTGCCCGAATGGCCGCAACACGAACTGCTCGCGCATGAGAAGGAGTTGCTCGGCTTTTATGTCACCGGTCATCCGCTGACGCCGTATGCGGCGATTCTGGAAAAATATTCGTTGGCGAAGACGAGCGAATTGATGGAGTTGCCGAATCGGACGATGACGCGGATTGGCGGTTTGATTGCGGCGGCGCAGCACGGAATTTCCAAGAAGAGTGGCAAGCCTTACGCAATGATCACGTTGGAGGATTTGCATGGCTCGGCGCAGATGTTGGTGCTGAATGATTACGAGAAATTCCGGCATCTGCTCGAGTTGAACAAAGCCATCATGGTCATCGGCGAAGTGAACACCGGTGAAGATCGGCCAAAAATTTTTCCGGTGGAAATATTCCCGCTCGATGAAGCACCGAAGCGATTTACGAAACGCGTGACGTTTCATCTGCACACGGCTCATTTGAAACCCGAGAGTCTGGATACGGTGCGCGAACTCATCGCCGCTCATCCAGGCCGATGTGAGCTGATGTTGTGCTTCCGTTATCCGACCGGGCGGTTTGTTTTTGTGTCGCCGCATGAGCGTTACGGCGTGACACCGTCGCGGGAATTACAGGCCGCCGTGGTGCAACAGTTCGGTGACGACGCGTATCACGTAAAGGTGGATACGAGTTTGCCGGAAAAACAGAATCGCTGGGGACGCAAGAGCGAAACGAACGGTAATGGCGAGGATTAATCGCGATTCGATGGCGTTCGCAGTAACACGGCCGACAGCAGAAAGATTTGTTTTGAGTTCGAGGGTTTTCAGGGGTTTAGTAACGGTCACTATGAGAAATTTAATGCTCGTTCTTACGGTTCTGGCCGGAATCAATCTTTCGTCCGCGGCCATCCAGACCAAAGTGATTGAGTACAAACAGGGCGACACCACGCTCGAGGGTGTGTTGGTTTATGATGACGCGGTAAAAACCAAGCGCCCCGGCGTCCTCGTCGTGCATCAATGGATGGGCATCACGGATTACGAAAAAAAACGTGCGGAGATGCTCGCTCAGCTCGGCTACGTCGCGTTTTGTGCCGACATTTATGGCAAAGGCGTGCGTCCGACCACCGTGGCGGATGCAGGTGCAACGTCCGGAAAATTCAAAGCCGATCGCAAATTGCTTCGGGAGCGTGTAAATGCCGGACTCGCACAGCTTAAAAAGAGCGAGTTGGTGGACGCGGCGAAAATCGCGGCGATCGGTTATTGTTTCGGCGGCACGACGGTGATTGAACTTGCACGCAGCGGCGCGGAATTAGGCGGCGTGGTGAGTTTTCACGGCGGACTGGATTCACCTGAGCCGGAAGCCGGCAAGAACATCAAATGCAAAGTGCTCGCGCTGCACGGCGCGGTTGATCCGTTTGTTCCGGCGCAGGATCTCGCTGCGTTTGAAAACGAGCTGAAGAACGCCAAGGTGGATTGGCAACTTATTCAATACGGCGACGCGGTTCATAGCTTTACTGACTGGAATGCAACCGGAAGTTTGCCTGGTGCGCAGTACAACAAAAGGGCGGATAAACGGTCGTGGGAAGCGATGAAGCAGTTCTTTAACGAGCTGTTTCGCTGATTATGAACGCTGACTCAAGCCGTTCGCTGGGCGAACACCATCCCGGCGAACGGGGGCCGATTGTGGTGATGTTGGTTGTTGCGCTGGTGCTGTTCCTTGCCGGTTTGTTTCGACCTTTTACACAAGTCACGAAACTCTGGGTGTTTGACGATAACGTCTCGGTTTACACCGGACTGATTACGCTTTGGCGAGAGAATGAATTGTTCCTGTTCGGCATTGTCCTGGTTTTTACCGTGATGTTTCCGTTCGTAAAAATCGGCGCGCTATTGGCGTTGTGGCTTAAGCCCGGACTGAAAGTGCACCAGATGGCCAACGTCTATGCCGTTGTGGCGAACCTCAGTAAATGGTCTATGCTCGACGTTTTCATTGTCGCCGTGTTGGTGGTGCTGATTCGTTCGGGTGGATTGGCAACCATCAAAGCGCAGGATGGACTGCTGCTGTTTTGCGCGTCAGTGGTGTTAACCCAAATCGCCTCCGAATGGACGGGACGGATTGCGCGACAAACCTTCGCGTTGGCCAACGCAAACTGAAATGCGTATCACCGGTGGACAGGCAGGCGGACGGATGTTGAAAGTGCCACGCGGCATGGCGGTGCGACCGACGATTGATCGCGTCAAACAGGCGTTATTCAATTCGCTCGGCGAACGGGTCGTTGGCGCGCGCGTGTTGGAATTGTTTGCGGGCAGCGGTGCGTTGAGTCTCGAAGCGTTGAGCCGCGGCGCGGAATTGGCAGTGTGCGTCGAACTCGCACCACGCCATGCCGCATTCATCAAAAACAATGTCGTCGCGGCACATCTGCCGGTTTCAAAACTCGAAGTGCGGACGCAGGATGTCTTCGCGGCGATTCCGCAATTGCTGACGGCCGGACAACGTTTCGATCTCATTCTCGCCGATCCGCCTTACGGCGAAAAGAATGTCGGCCATCGTGCGACTTCGTTCGCGCAGAAACTGCTGGATGACGAGAATCTTCCGAAGCTGATCGTTCCGGGCGGACGTTTCGCCCTCGGTCATGCGCAGCGCGAAACCTTGGAAGTTCCGACGTGGTGGCAAGAGGTTAAACAGCTCAAGCACGGCGACAGCATCATGCGTTTTCTGGAAACGCAGTGAGCTACAGAGCTTCGGCGCGATTCTATTTCGAGCCGGTCAGCAAATCATCCACCGCTTGCGACAGCGCCACGAGGTAATCGTCGCCGCGCGGATGTTCGGTCAATGCAACCAGGACGTAATGTCGTCCGCCGCCGGTAATCACTGCCGTGTCGTGCAGCCAATTCTGCCATGAACCCCATTTGCGAATGATCTGCACGTTGCGATCTTTCAGCCCTTTGACGAATTTAATGTCGTCATGTGGAATTTCCGGTGACGCAAAAATCTCGCGCATGAGGCGTGAAGCCACGGGCGAAACGAGTTTTTCCTGTTCGAGCAGAAGGAAGTATCTGAGGAGTTGGCGCACGGTGGCACCGTGAGAGTTGTCACCCACCGGATCACCATAACGCTCGCCGCCTTTACCATAATGTTTTCCGACCCAGATACCCCCGCCCCGACTGGCATCGTAAAATTTGTATTTGTCCAGCACCGCTTGAATCCGTTTCAGGCCCAACTCCTGAGAATACCTGGCCGCCATTTCGTTGCTCGAGGTTTTGGCCATCAAACCGAGTTCATGCCGCGCTTGAGCCGAAAGATTTGTCGCCGCTTCGGGATTCAAATCAAAGTACGCGAGGAGAATTCCGATCTTGGGAACGCTCGCCGCGTATTCGATGCGATCCGGATGAATCATCGCGAGGCGCAGTGTGTTCAGGTCCAGCACGCCGACCGCGGTGTGCTCCGTCGTCATGCCAAAGCGCGCGCGCAAATCCGCGTCAATTCGCTCCAGTTGCGTTTGCAGGTTGGGATCGGTGGGAGTCTCGTACGTCAGTTCGAAGCGATGGAATGAGTTCACGGCGGGAGGTTTGGTGACACAACCCGTGACGCTGAGGAGCAGAGCGAGCAGCAATCCCAACGGCTGATGCGGATTTGTCATGCGCCGAGGTTCTACTCGAAAGCAAGGGCGGGAAACAAGCGCGATTCGCGAAAGGAAACGGAGTTTAGTGCGACCAACTAAAGCCGCGCGCAAATCGCACAGAGCTGGCGCGCGACGACGATTTCTTCACGCGCGCCGCAGTAATCTTCGAGTCGAACGGCATTGCCAAGTTCATCGTGGGCGTAATGACAGCGCGGGCAGAAATACAAATGAGCGCTGCTTGCCGACATGGTCTGCGATGTATCCGGTTGCATTGTCGCCTGGAACGCAATCGCCGTCACGACCTCGTCGTACGCAGTCTGTCGCGGTTGGCGGGTTTCAGATTCTTTAACTACCGGAATCGGCGGCGGCATTTCGGGTTCGTCTTCCAACGCTTGCAACACGGCAGTTTTCAAATCGCCGATGTCGCGCTTGAACACGTAGTCGGTTGCGCCTTCTTCATGCATCTGCGCGACCATCCCTTGATCATTGGAGCCGCTGACAAAAATAAACGGCAGTTGCGGATATTCTGCACGCGTGAGGCCCAGTGCGCGAAAGCCGCTGAAGGATGGCAAACCGTGATCGGAGAGAATGACGTCCGGCAGTTCTTTCGCCAATTCCTCGCGGAACTCATCTTCGGTTTGCACGCGGGCGATGGAAAACGCAATGCCCGAGGCCTCCAATTCGTGCATGATCAGTTCGGCGTCGGCGTTGTCATCTTCAATCAGCAGAACTCGAAGTTTTGCTTTTTTTCCCACGGAGCCCATGAATTTCAGATACCTCATTATCGAATTCGTTCAAGCTGTAGTGCGAAAAACTTATTCACAGTTTGGTCGTTCAGAAAACCGAGCCGCTTGAAATGTAGTCGCCCTTTCGCTCCGCGTGCGGTTCATCCTGTGGAGCGTCAACATATCCGTGCGGCTGCCGATAACACTCAGATGGTTGTATCCTTGCCGTGTTGCCACAGGGTTCGCATCCCATAGCCGCAGAAACCCGAATAAAAGGCTTGAATGCAATCAATTGGGAAGCGTCATTATTGGTTGCGTTCGCCTGCGGAAAAATGTCGCGCGCCACTATTTTAATCTAAGTATCCATGTTCGCGATTAGGTCCAAACCGTTGCTGCTGTTGGGGGTGATTGCATTTTGCCATCCCGCCGCGGCGACGGTGACGTTGAGTGTGGAGGCTTACAAGCAGGACATTGGACCGCTCATTGAGAATTATTGTTATGACTGCCACGCCGACGGCGCGAACAAGGGCAACGTGGCGTTTGATGAATTCGAGTCCGATGTGGAGGTTCTGCAACATCCGCAATTGTGGTTGCAGGTGTTGAAAAATCTTCGCGCCGGTCTCATGCCGCCCGCAAAAAAGCCGCAACCGACCGCGGAAGAAAAACAGCGGATCGAACAGTGGATAAAACATTCCGTCATTGCTGCCGATCCGGTTGATCCGGACCCAGGACGCGTAACGCTGCGGCGACTCAATCGCGTCGAGTATCGCAATACAATTCGCGATTTGATGGGCGTGGATTTTGATGTCGCGAATGTCTTTCCACCCGACGACACCGGCCATGGTTTCGATAACATGGGCGACGTTCTGACACTGCCGCCGCTCTTGTTGGAAAAATATGTTCAGGCGGCGAATCAAATCGTGGCGCAGGCGGTTCCGACTGTTCCCGCTGTCATGCGCGAACAAACGATTGCGCTGAGTCAGTTCCGCGGTCGCGACCAGGATAACGAAGATCGATCCCGCAACCGTCGCAATCAGTTGATTCTTTCCTATTACGAACCGGCGATCGTTTCCAATACCTTCAAGGCGAACATTGCCGGCGAGTATCAGTTGTCTCTGGCCCTCGTGCTGAACGAACGTTTCGTGGATGGCGTGTTCGATTACAACAAATGCCGGTTGATCACCCGGCTCGATGGAAACGAATTGAAGCGTGAGGAATTTGGTTGGGCGGGCGGCAAATCGTTCACCTACGACTTCGATGTAAATCTGACGCGCGGTGAGCACGAGCTTTCGTTTGAAATCGAGCCGTTGACGCCCGACCAGCAGCAAACCCGTTCGCTCGCGGTGCAGATTACTGCCGTAAAATTGATCGGTCCAAAAGCACCTGAACATTGGGTGGGGACGAAGGATTACAAAAAGTATTTTCCTAAACCGATCCCCACGGAAGTTGATGCTCGCCGCGCTTATGCGCGGGAGTTGCTCGAAACATTCGTTCGTCGTGCCTATCGCCGTCCACCGGAGCAGCGCACCATGAATCGTCTCGTCGCACTGGCGGAATCGGTCTATGACCAACCGGGAAAAACTTTTGAGAGCGGCATCGCGCAGGCGATGGTGGCGGTGTTGGCGTCGCCGAAATTTCTGTTCCGCGAAGAACAGGCTGAGCCCGCGCCGGTCGGTTCGAAGTATCCGTTCGTCGATGAGTATTCCCTCGCTTCGCGGCTTTCTTATTTCCTGTGGTCTTCGATGCCGGACGATGAATTGTTCCGCCTCGCTGAAGCCGGACAGTTACGCAAGAACCTTAGCGCACAGGTGCAACGGATGTTGAACGACTGGCGGGCTGAAGCGTTTGTCCGGAATTTTGTGGGACAATGGTTGCGCGCGCGTGACATCGAAACGGTTCCGATTGAAGCGCGGTTTGTGTTGGCCCGAGAAGAGCAGCCGGATGCGGAATTGGAAAATGCGCGCCGTCGTCTCTACGAATTGCGCGGGGAGCGCAACAAACGCGAGCTGACTCCAGAGGAAGACAAGGAACTGCAGGCCGCACTGGCAAAAGTCCGCCGGGCTGCCGATCAACCGCCACGCGTCGAAATGACCGGCGAATTGCGCGTCGCAATGCGCTTGGAGACGGAGAAGACATTCGAATACCTGATCCGCGAAGACCGCAGTTTGCTGGAGTTGTTGGATGCGGATTACACGTTTTTAAACGAACGGCTCGCCGCGCATTATGGCATTCCGGATGTGCGCGGTCGCGAAATGCGGTTGGTCAAACTCCCGCCCGACAGTCCGCGTGGCGGCGTCCTCACGCAAGGCACAATGCTTGGTGTGACATCGAATCCCACGCGCACTTCGCCGGTGAAGCGCGGGATGTTTATTCTGGAAAATATTCTGGGCACGCCACCACCGCCACCGCCGCCGGACGTTCCTCCGCTTGAAGACGCGACACGCGGTAAGAAGCAGGGCCAACTGTCGTTGCGCGAAGCATTGGCCGCGCATCGCGAAGATGCGCTTTGTCGCTCGTGCCACAATCGTATGGACCCGCTGGGATTGGCGTTTGAGAACTTTAACGCGATGGGCATGTGGCGCGAGCAGGAGTATCAAGAGCCCATTGACGCTACCGGCGAATTGTTGACCGGCGAAAAGTTTACTACGGTGCGCGAACTCAAGCGCATCCTCGTAAAAAATCACTACAAGGAATTCTATCACACAATTGCAGAAAAACTGTTAACCTACGCCTTGGGGCGTGGTATGGAATATCACGATGTTGAAACGCTGGATCAAATCGTAGCGCGCCTCGAGGCCTCAGGCGGAAAAGCGTCCGCGCTGATTGCCGGAGTGGTGGAGTCCGCGCCGTTCCAAAAGACGCGGGCGATGCAGCAAAGCCGAATTGAAGACTTAAAAACTCCGCAGCAGGTTGCGGACGCTAAAAGCAAACCATGAAAACAAAAACCTCCTCATCGGAATTCGCCACCCCGAAACCCAACGCTTTCGCGCGCCGCCAGTTTTTGCGTGGCCTCGGCGCCTGCATCGCTCTTCCGGTTTTTGAATCAGTCGTTCCAATGCGTTCGCTGGCCAATCTTGCCGGCGACAGCGCGAAGCAACTCGCTACGACAGCGACCGGCGCGCCATTGCGCACGGCTTTCATTTATTTCCCCAATGGCGCCATTCAACCGACCTGGTGGCCGAAAGGCGGCGAAACCGATTTCGAACTGAGTCGCACGCTGCAACCGCTTGAAAGCGTCCGGCAATACATTCAAGTCCTCGGCGGACTCGATCATCTCAACGCAACGGCCGGTCCGGACGGCGCGGGCGATCATGCGCGCGCTAATGGCACGTTCCTCACCGGCGTGCGCATGAAGAAAAGTGCGACCGATGTGCGCGCGGGCATTTCGATTGATCAGCTCATCGCACGCGAAATCGGACATCTCACCCGCTTGCCGTCGCTCGAATTAACCTGCGATGCGCGCCGCAACACCGGCGCGTGCGATTCGGGTTATTCCTGCGCCTATCAATTCAACATGTCGTGGAGTTCGCCGACCACGCCGATGACGCCCGAGGCGAATCCGCGTCAGGTGTTTGAACGCCTGTTCGGTGCCGGTGGTCCTGGCGAACGCGCCGCCGCTCTCGCACGCCGTCGCGCGGAACAACGTTCCATTCTCGATTTCGTGCTTGCCGACGCCCAAGACATGCAACGCCGGCTCAATGCCCGGGACCGCGACAAACTGGATCAATACCTTACCGGGGTGCGGGAATTGGAAACGCGCATCGAACGCGCCGAACGTCTCGGCAATCCGAAAGATCCTGCGCTCGATACGCCGCCCGGCATTCCGCCGACTTACGCCGAACATATTCAACTGATGTTCGACACGCTGGCGTTGGCGTTTGAAACCGATTCCACCCGCGTCGCGACGTTATTGCTGGCGCACGATGGCAGTAATCGTTCTTTCGCGGAAATCGGCGTGCCGGAAGGCCATCATGATTTGTCGCATCATCGCGACAATCAGGAATGGATTCAGAAGCTCTCGGACATTGATCTCTGGTACGCGAAGCAGTTCGCGCGTTTCCTTGAGCGACTGCGCGACACGAAAGACGTGGATGGTAAATCGTTGTTGGATAATTCCATGATTCTTTACGGCAGCGGCAACGCCGACGGCAATCGTCATACGCACACCAATCTGCCGCTTGTACTCGCAGGTAACGGTGGCGGCACGTTAACGCCTGGTCGCTTTGTCAATTACGGTTCGAAGCCGGCGACAAACCTGTTCCTGAGCATGGCCGATCGCATGGGCATAAGCGGGCTGGAACGGTTCGGCGATTCATCCGGTCGCCTTACGAACGTCTGATTTAAAATCAAACTCCAGTATGAAAATGCTCGCACGCCTCTCGTGTGCCTTGGTGTTCTGCGCACTGACGGCATTCGCTCAAGAAACCAACCGCAAGCCGGGCGAATACAAACTCGGCCCGGATTCCTTGCCGCAACCGGGTGTTCCGAAAGGAACGCTCGAAGGGCCAATGTTGTTTCGCAGCCAGATTTTTACGAACACGGTGCGACAATATTGGGTTTATGTGCCGGCTCAATACACACCGGACAAACTCGCGAACGTGTTGGTGTTCCAGGATGGTCAACGCGCGGTGCGAACGAATGGTGCGTTGCGTGTGCCGCAGGTTCTGGAAAACCTCATCGCCAAAAAAGAAATCCCCGTCACTATCGGCATTTTCATCACACCCGGCCAGCGCGGCGAAGTTTACGAGGAAGGTCGCGGCAATAATCCGAACAATCGCTCCTTCGAATATGATTCGCTCAACGACAATTACGCGCGATTTATCTGCGAAGAAATGCTTCCGGAAGTCGGCAAGAAATACAATCTGGCCAAAGACCCGGAAGCGCGCGCAATTGGCGGCACGAGTAGCGGCGCAATCTGCGCGTTCACCGTCGCGTGGCAGCGCCCCGATGAATTCCGCAACGTTATCAGCATGATTGGTAGTTACACGTCCATCGCGTATCGTCCGGCGCGTGACGGTCAACCGATGATTCCCGGCGGCGATCTGTATCCCACGCTGATTCGCAAGAGCCCGATTAAGCCGATCAGAATCTTTCTTCAAGACGGCAGCAACGATCTTGATAACGACCACGGCAACTGGTTTCTCGCCAATCAACAGATCCTCTCTGCATTACAATACGCCAACGCCAAAGCGGATCGCGCCAACTCACCCGGCCCGCGCTATCGCATCAAATACGAGTGGGGCGACGGAAATCACTCCGACAATCACGGCGGTGCGATTTTGCCGGATATTCTGCGTTGGATGTGGGGCAAGCCGAACCGATCCTAGTTCAGGCAGCACTTCTCTTAGCCTATCAGTAGATTGATCGTTCGCATTAACCCGAAATTAAACGCCTGCGGTGTTTTTGACTGATTCTATCCGCAGATCCGTGAGTGCTGATTAACGACGTGCTGAGCTGCGCATTCCGAGCCATCGGATGTCTTCGTTGTCTGGCGAAGCGACGTTCAGGGTCACCAATTCTCCGGTATCCACGGGCATCGTGCGCGGATCACGCCACTTTTTGATTTCGGCATGGCCATCGGCAAAGCTGATACCACCGGCCTTGTTGTGGTAGCTGGCAGGATAGTCAATGATTCGCTCGCTGCCTGCGGGCACTTGATCATCCCAGGCCATGACCGCCATCGACGCATCGTTAATGCTCCCTGGAAATTCATCCATCATCACCCATAAATCGGAAGGCCCTGGTCGGATGAGATCGGCGGATTTGGCGTACTTGCGCCAGGTTGTCTGACCGGTGGAATACGAGCCGGTAAGAAAGTCTCCGACCAACGGGACCTTTCCTTTGTTTCCTGCAGGCACACTGGTGTCATTCCATGCGGTGCCAATGGCGCTGTTCATCGACATGCTGCGCGTGCGTGGTTTGCCTTTACCAGTCAGAGTCGTTCCCACTCGCTGCACGCTTCGGTCGGCGGCGCACCGAAAGATGGTAGGGTTTTTTGTGTATTTTGCGATGACACTATATTCTTCCATCACGAGGATATCAGTGCGTGACGCATCAGTGGTATCCATGCTGCCGACGACCCAATTTTTGTAAGCGTTATTAAAAGCAGAAGTCCACGGATAATCGTTGGGCGGGAAGAAATCGTCGTTGTCATCCGGATACATTTTCCAGGCGAGAGTCAATTGTCGCATGTTGTTCATGCAGTGAACTCCTTGCGCCTTGGTTTTGGCTTTGGCGAGAGCTGGAAGCAACATGGCGGCGAGAATCGCAATGATCGCAATTACCACCAACAGCTCGATCAGAGTAAATGCGGGTGAAGTTGGAGGCAGCTTAGATGCGCGTTTCATGGGATGAACTTAATTTGAAGATAACATTTCGATGGGTAGGGTGACACGTCATGAAAATCCATGACGGGCGACGTGGCGTGGAGACCTGCCGTTCCTTTTGAGTCTGAAAAGAACGGGCGCTGGTTTCCCAGCGCCCGTGAAATATACCATTCCGGTTCTTACGGGGTGACCGTAATTGTCGCACTCGTTCCTGGTAAAAGAGTGCCGTCGGTTATATCGGTGGCCGTAATCGTGTAGTTGCCAGGGGTGCCAAAGAGAATCAGGATACTCGCGGTCCCACTGGTTATAGGCGCGTCGTCATCAACTATCCCGAGAGGATCTTCTGGCGTGACTGATAGCCGGATCATGTTTGTTGAGGTGTTGCGTATGAACCAATCATTATCCACAGAGTGGATAGTAAATGGCGTCTCGACACCCACTGCAGCCGTCAAGGGGGTACCGGTCTTTCCATTGGGAGAATCTGGATCGTTCGTTTCGCCCGGCAAGAGGACCTGCAGTTTCGTTGCCGCAGTATTCCGCTGCACTAATCGGAAGAAGGCGCTGTTGCCGACTGGTAAATTCGTCGAACTAACAAGGACTCGCCGCATTCCGCCGCCATCGAAACCACTAAGCTTCGGATTCGACCATGGCCCCGTGACGCTGCCTGCAATCTGTGGCGAGAATCCTAATGCTGGTAGCGTCCACTGCAGCCAATGGCGCACGGAAGTAGAGAAGGACTGTACGCCGGTCGCACTGGCCGCATTATTGGTCCAGTCGCTATAATTCAGAGGCTGATCAATAAATTGCGAGTTTAGATTTGGAGCGCTCGGCGCACCTTGGATGCTAAGGCTGTTTACTACTGCCATTTGACCGACGCGGCTAGGATCACCCGGCACGGTGCCAGCGTAAACTCGAAGCGGATTCGCGAATAGAGCCGCCACGTCCGCAGGGATATTCGTGGCGAGGATCGTCCCGTCGGACGACGTCATGGTAACGTTGGTGTCGTTGTTGAACGTAATGGTCCAAGTGCCAGAGCTGGTGGCGCTGCCGGGGCCACCCAATTGGCCCGCGCTATAAAAAACACCGTTGTCGTCTGGAGCGTTTGTTTTATAGCGGAAGGTCGAGTACGCGCTACCGTCGGCGTTGTTGCCGATATCCCAGCGGATCACATTCGGCTCGTGCCAATCGGGATCGCTGCGATCAAGGGCAGGAGTGCCGGGAACGAAGAAAAAGTGAAATTCGTAACCCGGACGTGCGTTGTCGCCCAGTTGCGCAATGTCCACGGAATAAC
>CALAYC010000209.1 GCA_937894935.1 uncultured Verrucomicrobiota bacterium | reverse complement strand
TGCCGTCCGGCGCCTCCAGCACGAGGTGCTGCGGCAGCCAGCCGGTGGCCGGCGCGGCCGAGCCGGATTCTTCCAGCGCGGCGAGGAATTCGTGGCTGACGAAGGGATTGTAAGGCCGCTGCTGGGGTGCTGCGGCCGCTCGCTGAAGCGCGGGGCGAGCGTCTTCGCCCGTCGCCTCCACACTACCTTTCAAAGGGTTACATGAAAATTCTGATTCGATGTGCGAGGACGACGGGTTGGCGCAGGCGTTCCAGGCATCGGGCGAGAGCTTGGTGATGTCGCTCTCGACGCGGAGGCTGAACGTGTCGTCGGACATGAGGCGATGGAGGCTTTCGGCGCGAGGGGATCTTGGCGCAAGGCGCTCAGTTACTCTGCGCGCCTTGCCCCGGCGATGGAAGTCCGTTCACGACAACGGGAACGGGGCCATGGCCGTTGCTCAGGGCAGGAAACCCTCGAAGATCATCTGGTCGGCATGACGTGCGGCCAGCGCGCGGTCCTCGGGGGTGCGCACGGTCCAGGTCAGCACCGGCAGGCGAAAGGCGCGGCGGGCTAGCGACACCGGGGCCGACGGAAGCTCCTTCACGTAATGGGCGAGGAAATCCGGCCGCGTGCGCGGGAAATGCAGCAGGTTGCCCCAGGCGAACTTCCTCGCCGGCGGGAGCATGTCCCATTCCGGGTCGTCGTAGCGGTGCTCCATAGTGATACCGCGCGGCAGGCGCGGCGCCAGATGGCGCACGGCGGCGACGAGGTCGGGGTCGAAGGACATCAGCGCCGCCGGGCCGTCATAGGTGGCGAGAATGTCGGTGGCGCGTGCGGCGACGGCGGTGTCACCGTCGAACTGGCTCTTCAACTCGATGACCAGCGGGAAGAAGTATTGGTTCCGCATCGCCGCCGTGAGTGCTGCCGGCCAAAGCGCCTGGAGTGAACCGGTGTTCCTCTTCGCCCCGTAAGCAGTCCCACCAACAAAAAGGCCGGCGTTGGATGACTCCAACGCCGGCTGTCTCACAACGGAGAATCAGAGTTTGATCTTGAAGAACCGATTGCCGGCGCCCACGGCAGTCGTGGCCTTGAACGAGCCCGGACCGACATCCGAAAGCGTCGCACTGTTGTCGTCAGTGTAAGTGCCATCAACCGTGGTCGCGCTTTGCAGTTTGAAGTCCGCCGCCGCATTAGCCGCCGGACCGGTAAACGTTACTTCAACATTGCCGCCTACAATCTGAATGTCCGTGATGGTGATGGTCACGGGCGCAGCCGCAACCGTCTCGATCCGGAGGTCGTCAATGATGCCGAAGCTCATCTGAGCCGGGTTCGGGAACGATGTGGCAGTGTTGATGAAGTTGTCCACCCAGCCGACAAAGACGTTCGGGCCGAGCGGTGAATAGCTATCCGGTACGGAAGCGATGAGGATACCATCGATCATCCAGTAAACCGTGTTGGTTTCATACCCGATGACCACCGTATGCCAGGAAGCGCCAAAAGAGCCAACGACGCTCGTTCCTGCCTGTTGGGAATATTGGGCAACCTGCTCTTCCGGGGCCTGAATCCCACCCCAGATTGAGTAATAGGGGTTGGAGGAAGAACGCGGACGGTCCACCGCATCAACCGTCCCCGGTGCAGCATACACCTCGTACTCAGCCGGCAACACTACCGGGCCCGCGTAGGCGCTGGTGTCACCGATAAGCTGAGTGGAAGCGCCATCACCATTCATCTCGAACCAGATGCCGTCGGCACTCCCAAACTGGAATTGCGCGTGATCTCCAGTGGTACCGACACCCGCCGCGAGGTGATAAGTAGAACCAGAGCCGCCACCGTTGAGCGGACCGTTGTAGTTATTCCACGCTTTGAAGCGCATGCGGAAATCTCCGGAGACGTTGAGCCCGGTCGGCGATGCGCTGATGGCGTTGCGGTCCAGACTGGCCGCGAGATTGGCCCGGAAGACCAATCCCTTGGTGGTAGCACCGGGTTTGTACGGCGGCACATAACCAGTGGTGCTGTAATCTTCGGCAAACGTTGCCGAGGCATTATTTCCATCATGCGCATTGACCGTCCATTGCGCGGAGGAATCCGTGTCGAAGTTATCCGCGAAGATCACCGTGCCGGACGGATAATCGTCCTCAATCACCGTGACGTTCACCGTCACTGTCGAGTCCAGCTCGTAGCCCGTGCCGGAGGTAACGGTCACATTCAACGTCTCGTTGCCTTCGTAGTTGTCGTCATCAATGGGCGTCACTGCGAACGGAACAGTAACCGCGTCAGCAGCGACTGCGACCGTTTCCGGACCGTTGTAATCCACTCCGCGCGTGGCCGTGCCGGAATAGTTGATGTTGACGGTGAGTGCTGAACTGAGCAGACCTTTGCGCGTGAGCGTGAAGCCGAGTTTTTGCGCCGAGTAACCTTCGAGCAAACGCGTTTCGCCAGTGGTCGGCGCGATAGAAATCGTAGCCGGTTCGTTGTCGAGGATGTTGATCGTAGCGGAGCCGACGTCGATACCGTAACTCGGACTTCCGTCAACAGTCAGAATGACTGTCTCAGTAAACTCCACCTCTGAATCATCATTGATCACCACGGTGATGTTGGTCGAAAACGCTCCGGCCAGGAACGTCGCCGAACCTGAAAGCGCGGTATAATCCGAACCACTTTCCGCAGTCCCGCTCAGGGTGTAATTGACCGTCAACGGCTGACCGAGGTCACCAGTACGCGTGAGAGTGAACACACCGTTAACCGGACCGGCTTCATTAGCCGTCGGGGTAGAAGCCGCGACGCTGACCACTGTCGAGGGCGCGACCAGTTCAAACGTCCCGTCCGATTTGGTGATGGCGGTCTTGCTGCCGCCGGGCGAGAAGATGCGGAGCAATTCCGAGGCGTTGTTACCCACATACAGGTTGCCGGCAGCATCCCAATCCACTGCACGGGTGCCAGCGGAGGTACTGGCGTTAAAGGTCGCCAGAAAATTGGAACTCGACAGGTCGGGCACGCCGTTGGTCAAACCGATGAGCACGACACGTCGGTCGTTACGGAGAATCGCCAGCGTGTTGCCATCCGGTGAAATCTTGAGGCTGCGGTTCGTGCCAAACAGTTCCACGCCGTTTTGGTACGAGGTGAAGAGCTGCGTTCCGGAGGGATCAAAAACCTGCAATCCCGGCGTAGGCCCATTCCAGGTGGAGCGATAGAAAAGGACAAAGATATTGCCGTTTGGATGCACATCAATATCGGAGTCCTGTTCACCAGCGCCGCTCGTGGACGCGACAAATTGCGGCTCCGGGGGAATTTCCGATGGCAGGTCAATGCCAACGTTCCAGCGCATCACCGTGTTGGGTGCCCAGGTGGACGCCTGCCCATCAATGCCCAAAATCGACAGCGTGCCATCATCCAAGAAACCCGTCACCTTGATGCCATACACCACCGTATGCAAGTTGGTGGCGGCCGTGTTGCCCACACCTGCCAGGACCAACTGGCCGTCAGCGAGGTTCGGGTTTACGCGCGCCAATCCGCCACGCGGATTTTGGGCGTCGGAGACATAAACATAATCATCCTCACCCACCACGATTTTCCACGGCTCATAGGTGCTGTTCGCTGTCGGCGCGAAGATGTCAAACGCTTCCAGTCCCCCCGTCAGCCCGGTGTTCCCCTGCCCCAACGCGTCGCTGCAATCGCTGTTCAAGGCATAGATGCCTTTGTTGATTGTGCGGCCACTGCCCGTCGTGCCCCCTCCGGTTGAATTCCCATGCTCCATTACATAGATCCGGCCGAAATACGGACTGGCCGGATTACGGTTCACCGCGACGCTGCGCGGCGACCAAAACTGGTTGAACACATTGGCGTCGCTGCTGATCTGCGTCCAGGTCAGTGCGCTGGACTTGGTGACGTGAATTTCCCAACTCGTATGCGAGCCAAGCGAAAAACTCGCTACGCCTGCGGGCAGCGGACCGAGGTCATTGGTGTTTCCAACCCCTCCGCCGTCGAAGATAACTTTTACGTTGTCAGCAGATTCATTCAGGATGAACGAGATCGTGCCGGAGTCATTGGTGATGCCGGATGCGTACGGCGTCGCTCGAAGCGCCGACGGCGCAGCGCCCATCAGCAATGCGAAGGCCGCGCCGAGGACGACCCGCTGGGTTTTTCTTGAGTTCATAGGAGTGTTTGTTTCTGGGTTAGTAAAATTACGGCTGCGAGTTGAGTCGGAAAAACTGGCGGCGACTGGCAATATTATCATTACTTTGGCCGGGTGGCGTGATCTTGCATCCACGCGACATCCATGTTGTCTGGTGACGAAGTTACCGAGTTACCATCGTAACTACCAATGCCCTTGAGCGAAGTACAGGTGCGCCCATCCTTCCAACGATGAATTTCAGCGTGGCCGTCCGCAAAGGAAAGTCCACCAGCATTTCCATGATACCAACCGGGCATGTCCACCCAACCATATGCCTTCGAGTTGCGCGGTTGATAGCCGGCCATGTTCTGCAAATAATTTCCCCAGTTAATCATGTCTTCGCGCCCATCAATGAAGACAAAAATCTCGCTGGGCCCCGGGACAGACAACTGACTGAATTTCAGATAAAGTCGGAACGGAGTCATGTTTCCGGTTGTAATCGACTTTCCACCGAACCCTCCCAGAAACGCGTTCATCGCCATCGTGCGGATTCGCGGCCGGAACTGTCCCCCCACCGTCACGCCGGAACGATCCGCCGGACATCTCCAGATAGCCAGGTTCTTGCCGCAATAAGGCCACAACGGGCTTTTGTAGATGTCAACATTAGGGTCATAGTTCGAAGCATTGCCGGGGTTCGAGTCCATCTTACCCGTAACCCACGTAGAAGCCCACGACGGGTGAGACGGGTTGCTCAGGTTATTCACTTCCGCGCTCGCATAAAGGAGCGTGTCGTTGTTCTCCTCCGTGTACATCCGCCACGCCAGACTGAGCTGCCGGTTGTTGTTGAGGCATTGAACCCCTTGCGCTTTGAGTTTTGCGCGCGACAACGCCGGCAAAAGCATGGCTGCCAGAATCGCGATAATTGCGATCACAACCAGAAGTTCGATCAATGTGAACGCGCGACAGGCGGGACGGACAACCATAGAAGTTCGGTTTCGCAACGGTTTCAAATTCTGCTCTCGCATTGTAAAAATCTGCTGTGCTTCAGAATCGGTCGGTTGGCTCGCGGTTGGTTGCTTCCCGCAAATCGTACCCCATACAAGCGGTGCGACGGCTTTCGTTTAAATCACAGAAATTCTTTAGGCAAGATAATGCAATGCATTTGTGATTACATAATCATGTGCGGTCGTGCTTTCCATGGGTTACATGCCTCGTAACCCGTCGCGAAAAAGCATAGACAAACTACGTCTTCCGGTGCGTCTTTGATTAAAGCATCCGCATGCCTTTTGACCTTGAACGGCTTTACGACGAACACGCGCAGGCGCTGTTCGCGTTCCTGTTGAATTTTACGCGCGACGAGAATGACACACGCGATGTGTTGCAGGAGGTTTTCACCAAACTTGCGCGCCATCCGGAGTCGCTCCGCGATGCGCGCGATGAACGTTCTTTCCTGCTCCGCCTCGCGCACAACGCGGCTATTGACCTGATGCGTCGTCGCGGCACGCGCGAGAAATATCACGAGCAATTCGAAACCGAACATTGCTCCGCCATCGCTCCGAGCAGCGACCCCGATGAAACCGCGTTTCGTGCCGAACTCTCCGCTGCGTTGGGCGAACTGCCCGCCGACCAACGCGCGGTCGTGCATTTGAAACTCTGGGCCGGCCTCACCTTCGAACAGATCGCCGCCACTCTTGATATTCCACTGAACACTGCCGCGAGTCGTTATCGCTACGGCTTAGACAAATTACGGGCGCGCCTGCGTCCTCTTTACGACGAGATAAAATGAAAACCGACGACTTCGAGAAACGGTTGCAACACGTGCCACAACGCCAAGTGCCTGATTCATGGCGCACGGAAATTCTCGCCAACGTAAAAGCCAACACCGCACCGCGCGAAGAAACAGATTCCATCCTCGCGCTGCTGCGCAAAGCTTTCCTGCTTTTCATTCATCGTCCGCGGGGACTCGCCTGGACCGGCGTCGGCGCGGCGTGGATTCTCATTCTCATGCTGAACTTCAGCGCGCGCGAAGGAACAAGTTCCACCATGGCGCAAACCATGCCGTCAATTGACACGATGCACGCGCTGCAAAAACAAAAACAATTTCTGCTCGCTGAGTTAAACGGCGCGACGACGTCGTCCGAGGCCATCCCGCCAAAGCCACCAACCGTCGGGCCACGTAGTAATCGTAAACCCGTAATTTTTTCCGCCTGATTTCTATGAAGGAACCCGTTCCATCCCGTTGGCGTAAAATCGCCCAAACCATTTGGACCGAACCACGCCATTTCTTTTTCTGGCTGACGATTTTTGCGCTGCTGGTGCTCTTCACGACGATCTTCGTCGCCGCAGCAACCGCAGCGCCGGCCAATTGGTTCATGAGCAGAATCGTGCTCGCCGCGCTGCTTGCCATCATCATCGGATTTCCAACTTTTCTGCTGGCGTGGATTCCACCCGTCCGCCGGCTGCTCGCGCGCGTGCTGAACTATAAACTTTTGGTCATCGCAATCATCGCCACGCTCGTTGCATTGTTTTATGCGATCGAAAATTGGCGCGGGCGCGCGGCATGGCGAGCGTTCCAAACTCAAGCCGCAGCCAACGGCCTGACCTTCGACGCCGAGAAAATCATCCCGCCCGAAATTCCCCCTGCCCTGAACATGTTTGAAGCCGCGCCGTGGATCGAGCTTCGTCTTTTGCGCACCACTAACGCAGGAAAGACCACGTATCGGACTCCCGAGGCGACAACATCCCCCTGGTTTGAACTAGCGCCTCCGCATAATAACGAAGCTCCAGCATCGGCAAATCTGTTCCTTGCCCGACGCATGGATCTTTCGGCATGGCAGAATTTTTATCGCGGTTCAAACAACGTATTCGAGACCGCGACCGGCGCGACGACCAATTATTTTCCCATCGCCCCCACCGCCCAATCACCCGCGCAAGACGTCTTGCTCGCCTTATCTCGTCACGATGAACGCCTCGCTCAACTGCGTTCCGCGGCGGAACGTCCCGACGCGCGTTTCGGGATTAATTATGAAGATGGCTTTGGCGCTCTGCTGCCGCACTTGACCAAGCTCAAACGCATTATGCAATTCCTGCAACTGCGAGCCACCGCAGAGTTGGCAGCTGGCGCCAGCAACGCCGCGTTGGAAGACATTCTTCTCGGCTTGCGAATCAATCGCGCAATTGAATCCGAGCCCATCCTGGTTTCGCATCTGGTTGCAATCGCCGCGTTCCATATTTCTCTTACCCCGATCTGGGAAGGTCTGGCAGATCATCGTTGGAATGATGAACAGTTAACGGCGTTGGAGCGTGAGTTGTCCCGCCACGATTTTCTGGCCAATTATCATCGCGCCATGGCCGGCGAACGCTACTCCGCAATCTGGACCATAGATTACCTGAAGCACACTGCTAATCCCTCTGAAATTTTTGAATTAACTGCCACGGATGCATCGACCCCAAGCTTCGATCGCGCTCTCGGGAAGATTTCCTTTAAGTTGACTCCTTCGGGTTGGTTCGAGCAGAACAAAGCCGCAATCGGTCGAATGCACCTGCGATACCTCCATCCTCAGGTTGACACGCAACAACGTCTCGTCAGTCCCGACAAATTCAAAGCCACGAGCCAGGCTCTGAACACCATGTCGCGCTCCCCATATGATCTGTTCACCGCGTTACTTTTGCCTGCACTCGATAAAGCCTCCAAAAAATTCGCGATCGCGCAGTCCTACCTTGATCTCGCCCGCGTAGCAATCGCACTGGAACGATACCGCCTTGCAAACGGCAGTTATCCGACCAGTCTGACCGCGCTCGCGCCCAAGTATCTCCCGGAAATCCCGCACGACATCATCAATGGCAATCCGCTGAATTATTCCCGTCGCGACGACAGCTTCGTCCTCTACTCCGTCGGTTTGAATCAAACTGACGACGGCGGCCAGGTCGGTTTGCGCCATGGCAAAAAGGAAACGGATACCGTCGTAGATCACGATCAAGGCGACTGGGTGTGGGCCATTCCATCCAAATAAAACAACTCCTGCATCGTTCGCATGCAGTAAGACGTTGCCTGTTGAGCGATTTTTTCTCAACTTGGTGCACATGACTTTCCATGGGACTAAAGGACTCTGCCTTGCTTTCTGCCTTATCTTCGCCTTGGCGCAAACCATAGTAGCCAATTCCGCGACAAACAAAGTCGCCAGGCCCATTGAAATTCCCGGCGTCCACAACGCATTTCGCGTTTCCGAAAAAGTCTATTCCGGTTCGCAGCCGGAGAGCGACGAGACCTTCGCCGCGTTGGCGAAACTCGGCGTGAAAACCATCATCAGCGTGGATGGCAGCAAACCGGACGTCGAAGCCGCGCGCAAACACGGCCTGCGTTACATTCATCTCCCTTTCGGTTACGACGGCGTGCCGACCAATCGCGTCGCCGAACTCGCCAAGACGGCACTCACCGAACCCGGGCCGTTTTACGTGCATTGTCATCATGGCAAACATCGCGGTCCGGCGGCGGTGGCCGTGATGTGTTTGAGCAGCGACGGTTGGACGACAAATCAGGCCGTAGATTGGTTGCGCGAAGCGGGCACGGCGCCGGATTACCCGGGTTTGTATCGCGCGGCGGCGACATTCCAAAAACCCAGCGCCGCCGAACTCGCCGCAGTGACTCAATTACCGGAAGTCGCCCGCACCACTTCGCTGGTGGACGCGATGGTGGCCATTGACGCGCATTTCGATCATTTGAAGCTCGCGCAAAAAGCCGGATGGAAACAGCCGCCCGGCCACGCCGATATTGCGCCCGCCCATGAAGCCACGTTGTTGTGGGAGCAATTTCGCGAAATGGCGCGGCTGACGGATACCGCCGAACGTCCGGAAGATTATCGCGCGAGGTTGACCGAAGCTGAACAATTGGCAGACCTGCTCCGCCAGCAGCTTCGCGATTCCGCCGACCAGGAAAGTATCAATGCCACTTTCAAACGCGTCGGCGCGAACTGCGCCGCGTGTCACAAAGCGTATCGTAATCAATAATATGTAACGTCTCTTCTCCGTTTTTCGCCGAGAGCGCGATACGTTTTTGCGAGGTTCAAAAACTCCGCAGTCGGTAAACACCCTATTTCGGATTTCCTCTACTCGGACTAGGTTATCGGTGCTTGAAGTAATGGAAATTATTCCAAACTCAGGCAGGAGCGATTCTCACGAGTCGCTCCTTTTTTGTTTCTCCGTTAATTCTGCGACCGGCCCAATCGCGTGAAACGTCACTCGGGTTCTGGTGCGAAATTTTTCCTCCAACAGTTACAAAATATTTCCCTTTCGCGCCGAACTCATTACTCTCACGTCACCTAAAGCATGAACCGAGGGTGGCGGTACTTCATGGTTTTTGCGGGATGGGGCTTCGCTGTATGGGGGCAACCGTTCACTGCTGTCGCGTCGGGAGAAGTTCTGGTCCCGACCGAAAAACTGCCGTTACGCATCGACTGGTTCGGACGTTGGTCTTACGCGATCGTGCTCCTGCCCTATTACGCATTACTGGCGGGATTAGCCTGGAAATACCGGGTGGTACTGAAATTTGCGACGTGGCGATTTTTCTTCAGCGTTTCGGTGTTGTTATTTCTCGTGCTTGGTCTGTTGTTCGAATGGATTGCGGACATCCTGTATGTGTGGAGCTTCCCGAACGGACGCAATCTGATGCTGATTGAAGTTCCGCTCTTCGGATGGTTTACCGGGCATAGAATTCCAATTTGTGAATTCCTGTGGATCGTCGGCGTCGTGCCGCTCTTCTACTACCTCTACCTCTGGGCGACACTGGTTTTCTACGATGTCATCTACGTCGTCGATGAAAACGGAAACACCTACAAAAAGGAAGAACGTTGGGTCGGCTTTCACGAAGCAACGCGCATTCTGACCCGTCCCAAGGGAAAGAAAGGCCGGGAGCATGAAGTGGAAGTGCTTCGACGAGAACCGGGAATCGTCGCGCGCCTCGCTCATCGCCTTTGGAATGATCGCAAAACTTAATCAACCGCTCTGGCCGCGTAGTCGGTTCAATCTCACGACGCCACTCAGCTTGTTGCTGACCGCAATTAGCGTCATCACCGGCATCGCACTTTACTCACGCGGGTTTACCTACGAAGGCGCAGCGTTGGTTTACATGTCAGGCGGGATTTTATTCGCGTGGCCGTATTACTCGGCGCGATTCACCGGAACAATGACCTGCCTGACGCTCGCGTGTTTCGTCCCCATCAGCATTTGGGCGCAAAACAAAGCCGTTGAATCCGGTTCGTGGCATTATCGCCCGCCGGAAGGTTATCTGCTCTGGATTACCAGGGAAGGCCAGGGCTGGGGCAATTGGACGCGACATCTCTGGCTCGGCAATGATATGCCGGCGATGGAATACGCGTTCTATCCGATGTTCTGCCTCTTTCATATCACACTCTTCTCGCTCTACTCGCATCTCTTACCCGACGCATGGTTCGAAGAAAAAAATCCGAAACTGAAAGGCTGGTTTCCGATTGTAATCAGCGTGGTAGTGGCGGCGTTCATCGCCATCTATTTCATTTTTCCAAATCCGTCAGGCGCGACGGATTATTTGTATTGGCTGGCCGGATTGGGTTACGTCATCACGTTGGCAGCGTATGCGGTCAGTCCGCGATATCGCGATTACACGCAATCGCCGGCGTTCTGGATTTGGGCGGTGGGCATCGGCGCGATGTTCATGCCCGCATGGGAATTTTTTCACTGTTGTTTGAATCACGACTGGATTTATGATCGCGCCAAGACGTTCCCATTTTATGTGCAGTATCGCGGGGCCGGGATTCCTCTCAGTGAATTGCTCGGTTACTTGACAACCGCGACTACGTTTCAAGGCTTGATGCTGATGTTGGTCCGGCATTTCGGAAAAATTGTAATCAGAAACCATGCGCTTGTTCCGTTCAGCAAAACAACCTGACGCCCCTCCTTCGTTTCCACCCCCGATCATTCTCGCTGCGCTTTTGATAGCAATGGCCAGTCAAGGAACCGCTCTGGCGGATGAATCGGAGTTGATTGACATGGATTTGGAAGAACTGATGCGCGTGCGCGTGACTTCAGTGTCCAAACATCCTGAATCTCGCTTCACCGCCGGCGCCGCGGTTTATGTGTTGACGGGCGAGGAATTACGTCGCAATGGTTTCACAACTTTTGCCGACTCGTTACGCACCGTGCCTGGAATGCACGTAGCCCGAGTCAATTCTCACACGTGGGCGGTCAGTCCGCGGGGCTTCAACGGCGAATACGCTTCAAAACTGCTCGTTTTGAATGATGGTCGCAGTGTTTACACACCTCTGTCCTCGGGCGTTTATTGGGACACGCTTGATTTTCTTTTCGAAGATGTGGATCGCGTTGAAGTGATTCGTGGACCGGGCGCTCCATTGTGGGGCGCGAACGCCGTAAATGGCATCGTCAACGTCATCACCAAAAGTGCGGAGGAAACTCAAGGGCTGCTGCTCTTCGGCGGCGGCGGCACAGAAATTCGCGGTTTCGGCGGTGTCCGTTACGGCGATAAGATTAATGAGAACGCCTGGTATCGCGTTTATGTAAAGCATCGGGATTACGACGACCTCGCCTTTGCCAATGACACGGACGCGATGGACGATTGGTGGATGACGCGTGGCGGTTTTCGGGTGGACTGGAAGCCGGAAGAAAGCCATCACGTGATGTTCCGCGGCGATTTTTATCAGGGACGCGAAAGCCATTTCATTACAGTGCCCACGCCGACCCCGCCGTTCCTCGATTCTCGTTATTTGGACTCAGACATTTCCGGCGGCAGCATTATCGGTCGGTGGAACTACGAAATCTCCGAAGATGCCGAGTTTGAATTACAGGCGTTCTACGATCACACCGACCGTGAAAGCAATTTACCACGCGAACAGCGCGACACGTTTGATGTCGAGTTTCAGAATTCCTTCCGCTGCTGGGATTGGAATCGTTTCACGTGGGGGCTCGGTTATCGCGTGTCGGCGGATCGGATTCACGGCGATTTCGCCCAGAGCTTCTCGCCAACCGAACGGACATTGAATCTTTTCAGCGCCTTTTTGCAGGATGAAATTTCCATTATTCCGGAAGTTCTGAATTTCACCGTTGGCAGCCGGTTTGAACATAATGATTTTACGGGATTTGAATTTCAGCCGGGCGGGCGGTTGGTCTGGACGCCGACGGATAATCACACATTCTGGGGCGCAATCACTCGCGCAGTGCGAACTCCGAATCGCGCGGAAGATGATGTGCAGGTAAATCTGCCGACAACCACACCGGGAATCGTTTTCAATATTTCTGGCAATCGCGGCGGCCAATCAGAAGATTTGATTGCCTATGAATTAGGCTATCGCGTTCTGCCACATCCAAACGTCTCACTCGATATAGCGGCGTTTTACAATGACTATCAGGATTTACGCAGCCTCGAATTCACCTCGCCGACATCGGCTTACTCCGGGAACAATCTGGAAGGCGAAACCTACGGGGTGGAATTAGCGGGAGAATGGCAGGTCCAATCTGGATGGCGACTGCAAGCAGCTTATACTTTTTTCCATGCGCATTTGCGTTTGGTCAATGGCAGCGTAGATATCAACACAGAGCGTTTGATCGAAGGCAGCACGCCCGCACAACAGGTGTCCTTGCGTTCGAGTCATGATTTGGGCCGTAACGTGGAATTTGATTGGGGACTGAGATTTGTGGACGAGTTAAACAATCCATACATTCCGGCATACCTGACGCTGGATGTTCGGTTGGGCTGGCGGCCGACGGATAACCTCGAGATTTCCGTCGCAGGTCTGAACCTGCTGGATGATCGGCATCCTGAATTTGCTTCTCAGGTCATCGCCACTCCAATTCGTGAAGTGCAGCGGGGGGTTTACGGGAAAATCACGTGGCGCTTCTAGAGCCATTTTCCAATCGCATTAACATACGGCGTTTCAGGGGGGCTCACGTATGGATGGAAATCCTTTGCTTTTGCGGATGGATCGCGACGTCGGAAATTTCCATCCGCGCGCAGGAAATCGAAGCGCCGGAACCACAGGTCAAAGCGGCGTTCGTTTATAATCTCGCCAAACTGGTGGAGTGGCCCACGAATACCTTCCCCTCCCCCACCGCGCCGTTGCGAATCGGGGTCGTGGGACGCGACCCCGTTTTTCGTCCGCTCGAAACGACGCTGCGCGGAAAAACGATTGATGGTCATCCCGTGCAATTGGTGCGAGCCTCGGCCAACAATCTCGCCAACGCGACTAATTGCCACATCCTTTTCTTCGGCGAATCGGAACGTCGCACTCTCTCTCAAGTGCTCGCACAAATTGATTCGCTGCCGATTTTGACCGTGAGCGACATGAAAGGATTTCGTTCCGTCGGCATGATTGAGCTGGTCAAAACCAACGAGCACATCAATCTCGGCATCAATCCCGTCGCCGCAGAACGCGCCGGCCTGAAACTCAGTTCGCGTCTGTTGCGACTGGACCGCTCCCTGCATCCGCCGGAGGAAGCGACCCCGGATTTTCCCAAGCCCCCTGAGCAATGAACAGTTCCGTTGTATTTCCGATCAAGTGGAAGCTGACGCTGATGATTCTCGGCACGAGTGCGACCGTACTGGCTCTTGGCGCCATTGCGGTCCTCGTCTATGACACCGTCAACACCCGGCACAATCTCGCTTCGCAGGTCGCCACCATGGCCGAAATCACCGGAGCGAACAGCGCCGCCGCGATGGGATTCTTCAATACGAGCGACGCGCAGGAAACACTCGACGTCCTCGAAGCGCGGGCGGATCTCGATTTCGCCTGCCTCTACACCACCGACGGCAAGCCTTTCGTGTGGTTCAGCCGCGACACGACCAAACTGGACTACGTCCCGCCGCTTACTTTGGATATCGGCACTCATTTCTTTGACAATAAAATGATCCACGTTCACCGCATTGATTTTCGCGGCGACCCGGCCGGATTTATCGCCATCCACCTCAATCTCCAAAAACAACAAGCCCGCGCGCGCGTTTTTCTTCTGATCGCCGTCGTCACGTTGTTCGCGCTGACGGGCGTCGCGCTGTTGATCGCTGCGTGGCTGCAACGACTCGTCTCCGCGCCCATCGCGCATCTGGCGTCGGTGGCTCAACACATCACGAAAAAGAAAGATTACAGTATCCGCGCTTCCGGCACGGGGCGGGATGAGGTCGGCGGCCTGGTCGCGGCGTTCAATCAAATGCTCACGGAAATTGAACGGCAGAATCGCGTGCTTCAAGCCAGTGAAAATCGGTTGAAACTCGCCCTCGCTGCCGCGCAGATGGGCACGTGGGAATGGAATCTCCAGCGCAACACGGTTTCGTGGTCACCGGAAAGCGACGCTATCTTCGCCCGGTCCGGCAATAATATCTCGATGGATGATTATACTCGAATGATTCATCCCGACGATGCGGAACGCGTCATTCACGCTTCAACCCGCGCCGTGAACGATCGCACCGTTCTCGAAACCGAATTCCGGATTCTGCATCCCGACGGAGCGGTCACCTGGGTCGCAAAATTCGGGCGAGTGCAATACGACACTCAGGGAACTCCGCTGATTCTGGCTGGAATCGTTCAGAACATTTCCGAACGCAAAAAAGCCGAAACCGAACATCAAAAACTCGTCGCCCGGCTGTTGCACTCCGAAGACGCGGAACGGCGTCGCATTGCCCGAGAACTTCATGACACGACGGCTCAACATCTCGTCGCCATCAAAATGATCCTCGTGCGTCTCACCCACGAAGTGACGACAACTCAACCATTGAGTTCCAAAGAGGTGACCGAGTGTGTTCATCTGGTAGAGCAAGCCTTGCAGGAAACCCGCACCCTGACTTATTTGTTGCATCCACCGATGTTGGACGAATTCGGACTGGTCGGCGCCTTGCGGGATTTTGCAGCCGGCATGGCGCGGCGCAGCGGCGTGCGAGTGCGCGTCGCCTTTGATGGTTATAGCGGACGACTGTCTCAAGATATAGAATTGGCCTTGTTCCGTGTGATTCAGGAAAGCCTTACCAACGCCATCCGGCATTCGGGCAGTAACGATATTTCGATCCGCCTTGAGCGGGACGAACACGAAGTGCGCGTCGAAGTGCAGGATTCCGGACGCGGTTTGCCCAACAACTCGACCAATCCCGACGCGAAGCAGATTCGCAAAACAGGCGTTGGCATCGCCGCCATGCACGAACGCCTTGCTCTGGTCGGCGGTTACCTCACCGTGGAATCCGATGCTCAAGGCGTTACGGTGCTGGCCATCGTACCGTTGCCCGGGACGCTTCAGCAACCGGAGCCAAATAACGGGGAAAAATCACCATGAAAAAATTGCGCATTCTGGTTGCCGACGACCATGGGATGGTCCGGCAAGGAATCAAAGCCATGATTGAAGCGCGATCCGACTGGAAAGTGTGCGGCGAAGCGCAACATGGCCGGGAGGCAGTTGAACTCGCTACGCGACTTAAACCGGACGTCGCCGTTCTCGACATCACGATGCCTGAGTTGAACGGCCTGGACGCAACACGACACATCCGCGCGCGCTCACCGCAAACGCAGATTCTGATTCTGACCATGCACGATTCCGAAGCGTTGGCGACTGAAGTTCTCGAAGCCGGAGCGCGAGGTTATCTTTTGAAAAATGACGCCCCGGAACTTCTCCCTCGCGCTATCGAAGCTCTCAGCGAAGGCGGGGTTTTCTTTACGTCCATGGTCGCTGATCTGATGGGGGGCGGACTTGGAACGACCACGGTGACGAATGCATCGAACACGACCGCCGGAAGTCGCCTCTCACCGCGCGAACGGGAAATTGTTCAATTACTGGCAGAAGGCAAATCCAACAAAGAAACCGCCGATCGCCTTGGCATTACTCTCGCCACCGTCGAAACGCACCGGAAGCGCATTCAGAGCAAACTCAACATCCATTCCCTCGCGGAACTCGTGCGTTACGCCATCCGCAACAATCTGACTCAGCCTTGAAGCTCGGGCTCACCGCCCAAAGTTCACCCGGAGTCAGCAGCGGCTCAGTCATTTGACTCTCTTCCCGACGCACATTAGTGTGCGAACAACCGGTTCAGGCATCGTTCAATTGGCGCGCCATGAAAGGAACTATGCGAATTTTATTCGTCGAAGACTCTGAAGACGAAGCGGCGTTGGCTGTGGACCAGTTACGCTGTTACGGCTTCGACCCGGTCTTCGAACGCGTGGAAACCGCCGATGCAATGCGCACTGCGTTGCAACGAAAGATATGGGACATCGTCATCTGCGACTATTCAATGCCTCGCTTTAATGGCCGGGCGGCGTTGGAAATTTTCAACGCAGCGCATCTCGATATTCCGTTCATCTGTCTCTCCGGAAGTCTCGGCGAAGAACGCGCCGTGGAGATGATGCGCGCTGGCGCTCACGACTACATCATCAAAGCCAACATGAGTCGGCTGGCTCCGAGCGTGGCGCGGGAGTTACAAGCGGCTCGAAATCGCCGTGATTATCATCGTATGCAAAAAGCGGCGGCACATCTCGCGGCGTTGGTCGAATCATCCGATGATGCCATCATCAGCAAAACGCTTTCCGGAGTGATTCTGAGTTGGAATAAAGCTGCAGAACATATCTATGGCTATTCGGCTGATGAAATGATCGGCCAATCCATTTCGGTTTTGTTACCACCAGGTCGCATCTCGGAATTCGCCGACGTGATGGAAAAAATTCGCAGCGGCCAGCACGTCGTCCGATTCGACACTGAACGATTGCGCAAAGATGGAACGCTTGTTCCCGTCTCCGTCACCATTTCCCCGATTCGAGGTCCTGATGGCGAAATCATCGCCGCTTCGTCCATCGCCTCCGACATCAGCCAGCGACAGCATGACGAAGCAGTTCGGCTGAAATTGATCGCAGAACTGACCGACGCTCTCGCGCAGGCCAAAACACTCCGCAGTCTGCTGCCGATTTGTGCTTCTTGTAAAAAGATTCGCGACGATCACGGTTACTGGCAGAAGCTGGAAGTGTATTTCCAGGAGCATCAGCACATTGATTTTTCACACGGCCTTTGCCCGGATTGCGCGAAGCGGTTGTACCCGGAATTTGCCGCCCATAAGCGGGCCGAGCAGGAAAGACTGGCTAATTAAAATTGCTAAGAATTCTATCTTCCCGCTGTTCCGGATAAAAAATGTTGAACAAGCGGGCCGCGCTTAACATCCAATTCCGAACAAAAGCTGAATTTGCCCTGGCGAGTTTGAGCGTTTGATTTTGGCTGACTGGTGATGAACGTTGACAAGGAGTTGCGAAAACCCGAATACAATCACGATTTTCTATGAGTCGCTGGGGCCTTGCTTTGATTTTGGCAGTGCTCGGACTGGCGCTCGGTTTGGGCGGCCTTTTGATTCCGGCCCACTTGCGAGCAGTCGATGATATTGCGCTGCAACGCGCCGGCCGCGGCACGGCATCGGTGGCGCAAGCCGGCTTGATGCAGGTGCAAAGCAATCTGCCCGGCCCGGCACAATTGCTCGCGGCCGCAGCAAGTCGAGCGCAGTTGCCGGACCGTCACGAGCTGGCTAACGCCGTCGATAATCTCGCGCGAAATCATCCGGAATTGATTTCTCACGGTCGCGCCGAAAGCGGTCGCCTCGGCCAGTTGTTACAAACTGAACTTTCCACAACAACAAGCAGCAACTCCGTTCCTGCGACTGTTCCTTTCACAACTTTTATGGTGCGATCGGAAAATCGCACTCGCGCCCACGCACTACTCCAACATTCCTCCGCTCCGTTGGCTCAAGCGCTCTGGCAATTCCGCTCCGTGACCAACACTGTTTTATTTCCCGCAGTTGCTTCCGCCTCCGGTCAGGCGCTCGACACCGCCATTTGCGTCGCGGGCATGCTGACCGATGCCGGACATCTTTCATTAAATCTGAACAAAGAAATGCTGGCGCTGGCTGCAGAGGTGAGTCGCGGTCAAAGCACTCTTCCTTTGGAACAGGTGTTGATGGATATATTGTCGCTCGGTCAGCGATTCAATTGGGGGCAACTCGCATGGTTTGTTGCGCAAATTAACGATGCAACGACGCTGCGGATGCTCACGCACCAATTGCAACAGGAGGAAAATATTCCCCTGCTCTACGCCGCCGTCTGCCTGACCGGAAATGCCATCGGCGTGGCCAATTATCTGACAACGTTCAGTGAAACGGGAATGAACGATTTACGCGCGAGCCTCGCTTTCAGAGCCGGCGGAATCAACGAACTGGTACAGCGTCAACAACAATTATGCAATTCGAGTCTCTGCGCCGGAATTACTTCAGCTTCGTGGCTCCGGTCGATGCGAAACACCGCTCTGACAATCACGCCAAGCTCGTCATTCGCCGCGTTGGCGTTGAAATGGAGTTTGCTGTTGGGAGGCGGTTTCTTCATCGCGTTAGCGGCGCATTTTGCACGGCGCGTGAGCCGATTGGAACAACCGTTGGAAGTGCGCGGATTTCATGTCGCGCGCGAATTGTTATTTGCCTTGGGGCTTCTACTGGTGGT
>CALAYC010000208.1 GCA_937894935.1 uncultured Verrucomicrobiota bacterium | reverse complement strand
GAATTCCCTCGTAACCGATACGCGACTCAGCATCGTGCTGAATGCCGGCCCAGACGCCGCGTTCAAAAGTCGGCTCAGCCCCGCGCAACGGCACACGATACCAACCGAGTTTGTTGCTGATGACAACTTGCGCCGGCGGAACATTGAGTTGTCGCAATGAATCGCCAATGACTTCCAGCGCGAGGCCTGCGCCGTATTTTCCAGCGGAATCCAACACCACCGGCGTCGGCGAATGCCGGATAATCTCGCGCACAATCTCCCGCTTCGTTTCGTCCGCTACGACTTCGTAAAGATTCCCGAGACAGCTCGTGCCGAAAATAATTCGCGGCACAAGGACGCCAGTTCGCCCAAGCGGGCGGTGCATAGGAAGCACAGGGATCATGGATGCGTTGATGCTACGCAACTGCATTCAACATGAGAAGCTCGCAGTGCTTCCCGGTTTTACCTCGGAACGAAACGAGATTTCATCGATAATAATAGTCACCACGCTTGGCGAGCGAAGACACAATCGCTACCCTCCTTTCGTGTCCGCTGCAAAACGAGGTAACGCTCCCGCTGATCGCCGTCCCCTGCTCTTTTTGGCAGGCGCAGCGACATTCGCGCTTAGCGCGATTTTATTTTTCGCACTGAACTCGCCTTCGCCGCGCGGCAACCAATCATCAACCTTCAAGTTGGAAGACGAGCGAGTGGTATTCGCGGCCTATGCCGGGTCGGCAAGTTGTCAGGAATGTCACGCGGAGGAATACGAGCAATGGCAGGATTCGCATCACGGTCGCGCGGAGCGATTAGTGGACGCAAAAACCGACGGCGCAGCGTTTGAGGTGCATCGCTTTCGACATGGCACGCAGGAAACGTCGGTCCGGATGACTAACGGTCAGTTTCAAATCATCACCACGGGGTTGCACGGAACCCAGGAGGTTTTTCAAGTGGATCGCGTGCTGGCGGAATCGCCATTGCGTCAGATGTTGATTCCATTTCCCGGCGGACGCTGGCAAGCGACTGAAGCCGCGTACGATCCGCGTTCAAACGAATGGTTCAACGTTTACGGCAACGAAGATCGTCAGCCGGGCGAATGGGGACATTGGACCGGACGCGGCATGAATTGGAACGCCATGTGTGCAGCGTGTCACAACACGCGCGTGCGCAAAAATTACGATATCGCGACTGATAGTTTTCGCACGGCGATGGTTGAGCGCGGTGTCGGTTGTGAATCCTGTCACGGCCCGATGAAAGCGCACAACGAGTGGCAACTCGCGAATAAAAACAAGGGGTTAAAAGACCCGACGGTGAAGCGGTTGTCACGCGATGAAATGTTTCACACATGCGCCGGCTGCCATTCGCGACGCGGTGAAATTACCGGTGATCCCAAGCCCGGCGACAGTTTCTTCGATCACTATCTGCTCTCCATCGTGGACGAGTCGGATTTGTTTTATCCGGATGGCCAAGTGCGCGATGAGGATTTTGAAGTGGCGGCGTTTCTCGGCAGCAAGATGTTTCACAAAGGCGTGCGCTGCGGGGATTGTCATGACTTTCACACCGCCAAAGTGCGTTTACCCGGAAACATGTTGTGTCTGAGTTGCCACGGTCCAGGCGCGAGCAATGCGCCGGTGATTAATCCAGTTACGCACAGTCATCACAAAGTTTTCGGCTACGATGCCAGCGGCGTGCTGACCAACAATGACCTCATGGCGTATCAACCGAAGCTCATTCAGGAGACCGGCGGCGAATGCGTGAACTGTCACATGCCGCAGACGGTTTACATGCAACGTCACTGGCGACACGATCATGGCTTCACGATTCCTGATCCACTGCTGACGAAACAATTCGGCATTCCCAACGCCTGCAATCGCTGTCATCAGGATCGCGATGTGGATTGGGCGCTGAAACACGTGGAGGAATGGTATGGCGAAAAGATGAATCGCCCATCACGCGAACGCGCAATTACCGTCGCTCAAGCGCGAAACGGCGAAAACATCGCACGCGCGGCGTTGTTGCAGATGTTGTGCAGCGATGAAATTGATTATTGGCGCGCCGTCGCCGCGAACCTGTTAGAGCGCTGGGGCGCTGAACCGGAAGTTGCTAACGCGCTAATCGAAAAACTTTCCGACACCAACGCGCTCGTTCGCCAGAACGCCGTGCAAACTCTGGCGGCGCTCGGCGACGTTCGGCTTCCGAATGTTGAAGCGGCGTTACAGGGCAAACTGAATGATCCGAGTCGCAACGTGCGCGTTGCCGCAGCGCAGGCGTTGGTGGCGAATCTGAATTGGGAATCTCGCGCCGGCTCCGAGTTGCGTCACATGTTGAATCACAACGCCGATCAGCCCGGCGGTCAATTGCAATTGGCAGTCGCGGCTTTGGTGCGCGGCGAAGCGACGAACGCACTCACGCACCTTCAAACAGCGAAGCGATGGGATCCGTTCTCGGCGGGCATTCGTCATGAGCTGGCGATTGTGTTGAGTCGCCTCGGTCGAACACATGAAGCATTGACCGAACTTCAGGAAGCGGTTCGACTCGATCCGCGCGATGCTGAACTGCGCTTCAAATTGGCGTTAGCGCATAACGAATTGGGCAATACCGCTCAGGTGCTTGTTGAACTGGAACAGGCGGTGAAACTCGAACCGCGTCACGCGCGTGCCTGGTATAATCTCGGCCTCGTCCGCCATGCAGCCGGAAATCCTGGCGACGCGATTCAAGCGCTGCTGGCCGCGGAATCCGTCAATCCGCGCGACGCGCAGATTCCGTATGCGCGGGCAACGATTCACGCACAACTCGGACAACGCGCTGAAGCTCAGATTGCCGCGGCACGCGCGTTGGAATTGCAACCGCAGTTCCGCGAGGCTGCGCAGTTGTTGCAACATCTGAATGCGCCGTAACAGCTACGTGTCAATTTGCAGGCACCAGCTCGCGTTCGCGACGGCGTTCGGGAATTTTCAACGGTTCAACCAACTCATCGCCACTCGGCAAACGCAGCGGCACACCCGTCGCCACTGGCGCACTGAAATCCGGTGAACCATCCGGCTTCCACGTGAACTTTTGCATCTGCACCTGTCGATTCCATCCCGCACCGCGAAACTTTGCCGTGTGATATACGATCCAGTCTTCCATGCCATCTCGTGACTTCACAAACGAAGCATGACCAGGACTCACTACTTTGTCCGTGCCGGCAAACACCGGCGTCGCGGTCTTGATCCACGACGACGGTTTCATCACATCGCCGCCAGTCCATCGGAGTTGACCAAGACAATAATCATCCGCCCAACTGCCGCTGGCGGAATAGATGACAAACAGATTTGTTCCGTTCCACAATACCTGCGGACCTTCGTTCACTAAAGGCCGACCACGCTTTTCCCAATCATACTCGGGTCGTGAAATACGAACGCGTTCGCCGCTGACCGTCAGCGGATCGCTCATCGGCGCGATGTATAAATCCTGCGCGACGTTGTTCGTTCCCTCCCAACCAGACCAGATGAAATACAACCGCCCATCCGGCATTTCCAACACCGTACCGTCAATGGCCCAGCGATCGGTCGTCGCCGCGAGTTGGCCACGCAAAACGAACGGGTCTTGCGGATTCTGCGATGTTCCTTCCAGCACATACATCCGATGATTCGCGTTATCGCCGTCATCTGCCGCCACGTAAATGTACCATTTGCCGCGCAGGTAATGCAGTTCCGGCGCCCAGAGTTCGCGCGACCACGGTTTATTTGGTTCCGGCGTCCACACCCGCACGGCTTGAGCGCGACCGATATCCACCAGTCGGTCCGATTTGGCGACCCAAATGCCATTACCACGCGAACGACAATAAAAATAACTTCCCTCATGTTGAATTACCCAAGGGTCAGCACCGTTGGCAGCGACTGGATTGGTGAACGTGTTGCTGTTAGCGAAAGCAAAAACCTGAAGCGCCATTAAAACCGTCAGCACCGCCGCATGTGCTCGTACCAATGTAAAGCGTGGAACCAGGGAACGAACAGAAAATCGGGACGCGGCGGCGTTAACAGATACGTGCATGATTTGGATTTCAACTCCTGGTTTCAACTCTGCCATTCAGCAGTGAAAGAACCGACGCTTGAGCATAAAAGAAATTCAGCTCGGAACAAACTTCTCTGAAACTCAGGTCTGCGGGACGGCGCGAGCGCAAGAAATATCCCCTCAAAACGAGCTTCTATGAATTCTGCTATTAAGCCGCGTAAAATTCTTTGAAACAATTTGTCGTCTGCCGGGTATTTCTCCTGAACGATGAAAACAATCGTCAAACGAATCAACCCGGCGTTCACAATGGTGCAGCCGCTACCTGCGTGGCCGTTGCCCGACTCCGACCGCGATCAGTTTGCGCGTGCAAAGGTCGCTCCGGCCGTTTCACTGCCGTTGCCAGCTATATTGGCGCAAACGGAACAGAGTCGGCAGCATCATTCACCGCGCCCCACCAAATGAATGCGTCCGCCGCGCGATTCCCTTTGTCACTTCGATTTTATGCAACAGCTTTGCTATTCGCCCGCTGGCGGCGTTAAGATTTGGGCCGGACGAGCAACGCTTGCCCATGACCGACGCGCAACACTTCGAAGCGTTCCTGCACAATTACCAAAACATGGTATTTAGCACCGCCATGCGCTTGCTTGCCAACCAGTCTGAAGCAGAAGACATCACACAGGAAGTTTTTCTCCGCGCGTACGAACGCTTCGCCGAATTGCACAACAGCCCGACTGCCGGTGGTTGGTTGAAAACCGTCGCCACAAATCTGTGCCTGAATCACCTGACCCGTTATCGCTCGCGCTGGAGTTTTTTCTCAGAACTGTTTCGCAGCGACCAATCGGATTCCGATGATCCGATTGAGTTTCCTGCCGCTGAGGATACACACGAAATTCTCGCAGCTACGGATCGCCGCGCATTAATCGAACGCGCACTACAAAGTCTGCCCACTTCGCAACGCGTGCCGCTGGTGTTGCATCATTTTGAAGGACTGCGTTACGACGAAATTGCTGAAAAACTCGGGGTATCATTGGGCAAAGTGAAGACGGATATTTTTCGCGGGCGCGAGGCGTTGCGTCAAATGCTGCGACTCACACTCAAGGAGGAGGCGTCGGATAACGAGGTATGAATCCGCAGTACGAAAAACAACTCGAAGCCAGCATCCGGCGGGAACTGGACACGCTGGGAGAATTGTCCGCGCCGCCCGCGCTCGCGAATCGCATCCTCCGCGAAATCGAACGTCGCGCCGCCACTCCATGGTATCGCCGCGCCTGGCCGAATTGGCCGGCGAGCTTGCGCCTCGCTTCATTGCTGCTGTTAGTCGGAGCATTCAGCGGATTGTTCTTTGGCACGTGGGAACTCACCCACGCACTCAGTTCGACGCAAAGCGCCACCGATTGGTGGACCGGAACGCTCGCGCTCTGGCGCAGTGCGGGCGCACTGGGTCGCGTCGCTTGCTCGTTCACGGATTATCTCAGTCCCGCACTGATTTTTACTGCCTTAGGACTGTTCTTTGCCGCTTGTGCGACTTGTGTTGGCCTCGGCTCCGCCTGTCTGCGCCTCGCGGTTCGACCGAACACCGACTCCCTTTCATCATGAAACGATTATTCAAATCCTGGCTCGCCGTTGCTGTCGCCACCGTTTTATCCAGCGCGTTGATTCCTGCCATCGCCCAACCGGACGACACGACGAATCTGCCAACTGAATCAATTCTGCCTGTCGTTCCCGAACCGGAACTCATTCCTGGAGTCGCGACAAATACGACGCCCGCTCAAGCACTTCGTCGCCGCGGCCCGGTTGTCTCCATCGGCGCGAACGCCACCGTCGCAACCGGCGAAACTGCCGAACTGGTCGTCGCCATTGGTGGTTCGGCAAAGGTGCAAGGTGAGGTGCGAGAAGCTGTCGTGGCCATTGGCGGCGATGCGGAAGTGGAATCCAAAGTTCGCGACGCGGTGGTGGCTATCGGCGGCAATGCAATCGTTCGCAGCGACGCTGGCGATGTGGTCGTGGCGATCGGCGGGAATGCCGAAGCTTACGGCGAAGTTCGCGACGTCGTGGTAGCAATTCTGGGCGACGTCAAACTCGGTTCAAACGCCGTGGTCCGTAGCGATGTCGTTGCAATCGGCGGAAAAATCGACGTGGCCGAAGGAGCGCAAATCAAAGGCCAGATTGTAGAAATCAGCATAGCGCAGTACCCGATTCTTGCGCCCTTGAAAGGCCTCACCAACTGGCTGCGCGATTGCGCGTTGAAACTCCGTCTATTGGCGCCCAAAAGCGAATGGTATTGGGTCGTCGCCGGAATTTTCTTCCTGCTGTATCTCCTCGTTGCCGCCGCGCTCCCTCGTCCTGTCGCCGCCTGCGTCAAAGATTTGCAACAACGTCCCGCGACAACATTTCTCGTGGGGCTGCTGATGAAGCTCCTGTTGCCACTCGTGTATTTTGTTCTGGCACTCACAGGAATCGGCATCTTCGTCATTCCATTCGTCTGGGTGGCAGTGCTCCTCGGCGGCATCATCGGCAAAGTCGCATTGCTGGAATATTTCGGTCGCGGAACACTCCGACTCTTCGGCATCAACGTCACGCGCCCCATCATTGCGCTCGTGCTTGGGTTCGTCCTCATCACCATCACTTACATGGTGCCGATCCTCAGCCTGTTGATTTTTACTCTCACCGGAATCTGGGCACTCGGCGCGGTGACAACCGCGACGTTCGCCGGCGCACGAAAAGAAGTTCCACCGCGTCCGCCTTATTCATCCCCAATGCCCCCGGTAAACAATCCACCTTCCAGTCCGTCGGGAACGCCTGTCCCACCGGTTAGCAACTTCGCTTCGGCAACGGAATCATCAGGCGAAACCTCGTCCAGCGAAACCGCTACCCCGCCACCGCCGCACCGGTCGGCCACCCACGTTCCGGAAGCTTACACGCTACCGCGCGCCGGATTCTGGGAACGCATCGGCGCTGCGTTTCTCGATATGATCATTGTGGCCATTCTCAGTTCCGTCGTCGGCGGAATGCCATTTGGCCTGCTCGTCGCGCTGGCGTATTTCGCGGGGATGTGGACGTGGAAAGGCGCAACCATCGGCGGCATCGTACTGAATCTGAAAGTTATTCGCTGCGATGATCAGCCGGTTACCTTCGCGGTCGCACTGGTGCGCAGTCTGGCATCGGCCTTTTCCGTCATCGTGTTTTTTCTTGGTTTCTTCTGGCTGATCTTCGATCGCGATAAACAAACCTGGCACGATAAAATCGCTGGCACGGTCGTCGTACGCACCGCGCGCGCGGTGTCGTTGGTGTGTTTGTGAAGCGATCAATTAGCCGCACAAACATCGCGAGTTAGCGGGTCGTAACAACGCAAAAAATTTTCGCTCGACTCATCGGACTACGGGTCTAACGTGCTACTCGGGTGATTCACTATCGTCCCGAAGTATGAACATTTTGCTCGTCAGTCCCGAGACCCCTGACACGTTCTGGAGTTTCAAACACGTCCTCAAATTCGTCGCCAAAAAATCTTCGATCCCGCCACTCGGATTGCTCACGGTCGCCGCCATGCTTCCGAAAGAATGGAATCTCCGGCTCGTGGATAAGAATGTCAGCCGACTGCGCGACGAGGATTTGCGGTGGGCCGACTATGTCATGATCAGCGCGATGATCGTGCACAAGGAATCGGTTCATCAAATCGTCGCACGCTGCAAGACACACGGTAAAACGGTAATTGCCGGTGGACCGCTGTTCACTACCGGCTACGAATCTTTTCCGGACATTCAGCATTTCGTTCTGGGCGAAGCGGAAGAAATCATGCCGCAAGTTGTCGCCGATATGACCAGCGGCAATCTGAAACCGATTTATCGCGCGTCCGGTTGGCCGAGCCTTGCGCAAACGCCCATTCCCCGCTGGGATTTGATCGACCTCAATCATTACGTGACGATGTCCGTGCAGTTTTCGCGGGGTTGCCCGTTCGATTGTGAATTCTGCGATATCATCGTGATGAACGGTCGCGTGCCACGCACCAAATCGCCCGCGCAACTGATCGCCGAACTCGAATCGCTTCGACAGCGCGGCTGGCGAGAAATGGTTTTCATCGTGGACGATAATTTTATCGGCGATAAACGGCGCACGCGCGCGTTACTGCGCGAGATGATTGCCTGGCGCAACGCCAGCAAAGCCGAAATGGGGTTTCTCACGGAAGCGTCCATCAATCTGGCTGACGATGCCGAACTCTGCGCGCTCATGGTCGAAGCCGGATTCACCAAAGTGTTTGTCGGCATCGAAACGCCATCCGCCGAATCGCTCGAAGAATGTCGCAAAGTGCAAAACCGTCGCGATCTCGTCACTGCCGTTCACACGCTGCAACAGCGCGGCCTCGAAGTGATGGGCGGATTCATTGTCGGGTTCGACAGCGACCGCGACGACATCTTTGCGCGGCAATTTGAATTCATTCAACGTTCCGGCGTAGTTACCGCGATGGTTGGCTTGCTCAATGCGCTACCGCAAACGCGGCTCTACAAACGCTTGAAAGCAGAAGGACGTTTGGAAGCGGAAACCACCGGTAATAACACAGTCGCCGCGCTGAACTTCAAACCGAAACTCAATCGGGAATTTTTGCAGACCGGTTATCGTGATCTGATGCGCCGGCTCTACGAACCGCGGACTTACTATCAACGCGTGCGCACTTTCCTGAAAAATCATCAACGCACCGATGCGCCGCGCTTACGTCTGTCCGGCGCTGATTTCATGGCATTCCTGAAATCATTCTGGTTGCTGGGAATCTGGTATCGCGGTCGCGTGGCGTATTGGCGATTTTTCTGGAGCACACTACTCCGTCGCCCGCATCAATTCCGTCGCGCGATTGAATTCGCCATCCTCGGCTATCATTTTCGACGCATCGCGCAACAGTGCTGATTGCGCGAACAAACAGCTCAGTGCGTTCGCACGCGAAAATATTTCTGTGGCGAAGCCGGATTCACAAAGACCGGCTTAGCGGAAAAATTGGTTGTCCACGGTCCGTTTAAATTCGTGGCTTCCAGTAAGTGACCATTACCCGGCCAGTTCAAAGTGAATCCACTTCCGAGCGGAGCAACCGTCAACATCACATCATAAAACAAACCGGTGGCCGCGCTGTAAAGAGTCGCCACTTCTTCCGCAGCGAGACTTCGGTCGTACATCGCCACATCGGAAATGGCCGCGAGCAGAAAATTGATACCGGTTTGCAATGCACCGATGCGCATAGCCGGTGGCGCTGTTTTCGCTCCGGTCGGACCAACCAATGTGGCATCCAAAGTGCCATCAATGTAGATGCGCATCTGACCGCTCATTGAATCGCGCGTCACAACGACGTGCCGCCACGTGCCGGTGTTGATAGCTCGAACTGATTGCAACGTCGTGTCCGGATTACCGATGCCGAATCCGATTTTATTTCCCACCAGCGCCACGCCGAAATCGCCCGCAGCACCAGCCACTTCGCCGTCCACAATACCACGACCATTGTACCAGTTAGGAGTGCCGCCAGTAGCCGTCGTTTGAATCCAGAACGCGATCGAGAAACTGCCGTTGCCAATCAAACGCGGAATCACCGTGTAACCGCTGATGCCGTCATAACGAATCGCCCGATGTGGCAACGGAAATCCCGCACCGGCCACGCCGGTGAAACCTGCAATGTACGAACCGTTATGAACCCCATTGCTGCCGCGCACAACTTCATGCGCAATCGTTCCGCTTGTTTCATTCAGCGGCCAATACGCCACGGGATTTCCTGCCAACACCCAACTCGAATACGAACCCGGCATCGCACTGACTTCGCTGGAATTCACGCTTTCGGAAGCCGCTCCCTGCGCCGCGACGACATAAAAATATGTCGTGCCGTTCAACAAACCGCTGTCGGTGAAGCTCGAGCTGGAAGTGTTTGCAACATTCACATAGCCGCTGCCGCTCACCGTTGAACGCCGCACTATGTAGTTCGTCGCTCCTGCTACCGCGGTCCACGCCAAACGCACGGTGGCATTGCTGCCCGGCAAAGCGCTAAGATTTGCGGGCGTCTGCAACGGCGCGCTAATTGGCATTCCGCTGATGGCAAAAACTGCGGTGTTCTGCTGCGCGCCGGCATTGGCGGGATTGAAAAATGTAATCGAACTGATCGGCTCCGTCAGACCAAGCGCCGCGAGATTGATTGTGGTTTGATACAGGTTCGGATTGGCGTCGCCATTGTCTTGCGGACTCAGCGTCGCGCCAAGTTGCAATCGACCGAATCCCTGTATCGCAACGTTAGTGACCGTGCCGAACCAATCCGGCGCGTAATAATCGAACACCGGACTTTGCGTACCATTGGTGAAGTTGATGACAAATGTTCCCTGCCCACCGCCGTTCGCTGAACTCGCCAGAATTGCGAGCGAATTGAACGCCTGCGGTGTCACAAGATGCAACGTGCCCTGATTCGCATACGTGTAACCCAACATCAACGCGTTCGTTTGGCCGTATGGACCAATCTGAAATGCCGTGCTGCTGTCGGATTTGCTCGCAAACACTCCATTCAACGGCAAACCACGCGTGCCGCCGCTCAAGCCAAGTTGATAAAAACAATAGTTGTTCCGCACGTCGAACGCCGTCGCTGTCGGCACGGCAGCGGTGGCCGAATTGCTCGCGAGAATGCCTGCGTTGAAATTCGTGACTGCGATAGGCCAGTTCGCAATGGCGGTGTTGAGCAAGAATAACCGCGCCTGCGAAACCTGTGTCGTCACGTTGCTGAACAACACAGTCGCAGTGTAGGTGTTCGGCGGGAGATTCGTCGCGACCGAGGGATTCAGACTGATGTTGACGATTGTGGAACTGTTACCGCTCAACGCACCGCTGCTCGTTGAAACAGTGAGCCAATTCGAAGTGTTAATCACGCTCCAGCTTATCGCGGTCGAACCGGTGTTCGTAATCGTGAATGGCGTGGTCGTCGGAATGTATTGCGAATTGAACGCCGTCACACCTGTAAATCCGGCAGAGGGCAACACCAACATTTTGTCCACGGCTTGGTTAATCGCACGCGCATAATCCGCCGGTGAGCCGCCCGCGGTGCAATTCAGCATGTCATCGAACAACCACATGAAACCGCCGGAAATTCCTGCCGAATTGCGCCACGCAGTCATTTGCGCGAGCACTTCTGCCGCCGTATGACCTTCAGCACAACCGTTACCATGCCGACACCACAGACCGGGTTTAACTTTGAGGCCGCCGAACAGATTGTTCCAGGCCGCCAGGTTATTCAGATTTCCCGCACCGCCCGCGTAACATTGCAGATACACTTCGTCCACAATGTTCGGTCCGAGTTGATTATAAACGTTCTGCCAGAATGTCGGTTGGATGTAGGGACATAGCGTTACCTTGTAACCGATCGACGCCAGCATGCGCCCGAACTTCACCATCGTGTTGACGTCATATTGCGATTCGTCATCGAAATCAATCGCATCGGCTCCCGTTGCAACCTTCAACGCCTGAAAGTTGCGATACAAAATGCTGTCGGTGTTTGTGCCGTAATTATCCATGAGGATTTTGATCCGTTCAAAATCCGGCACGCCCCACGAGCCAACTGATACTTCGATGCGATTCACCGACGTGGGTTGTTGTTTCAAAGTCGCGAGTTGGCCGGGCCATGCAGGATTACCGACATAGACGCCGTTCGATACGATCAGAACGTCGTTATAAATGAGATTCCCGTTGTTTTCATTCACATGAATCGTCCACAGCATAACCGTGGTGAAACCGGAACTGCGCAGTTGGTTCATGCGCGCCTGACCACCGGAATAAAACGGCCCACCACCAAAAATGGTCGAACTGCCTTGCGCCGTTTGAATCGGAACAGCACTCAGTCCCAGCAACAGCGCCATCAGCAGAAAAAATTTTCCCATCGAAGAAGTGTCGCCTCGCGACGCAACTGAAGAAATGGCTTTCACGCCTGAAGAATACATCAGTTGCAACGCCACCGAAAAGTCGTCGACCCAGCGCCACCAGATTTTTTTCACACATCATGTCACTTGACAGAATTCGTTTTTTTCGTGCCGCTTGCTTTAAGTTCAACTGGCGCAGTCAATCGGGTTTTCTCATCATCATGCCGTCATGCGCTCCAAACAACAGATCCTGGAACAACTTTGCCATCCCGGCGTCATCGCGGTCGTTCGCGCCAAACGCGCCGAACAAGCCGTGCCGCTGGCCACCGCGCTCGTAGCCGGAGGCGTCATCGCGGTGGAAATCACGATGACCACGCCGAATGCCATCGCCGGAATTAAAGCTGCCAGCGAAGCACTCGGCGCCCGCGCACTCATCGGCGTTGGCACTGTGTTGGACGAAGCCACCTGTCAGGCTGCACTCGATGCCGGCGCGCAATTTGTTGTCAGTCCGATTTGTCGTCGCGAATTGATTCCGATTGCTCAGAAAGCCAATAAACCAATTATGCTCGGTGCTTATACGCCCACCGAAGCTCAACTCGCCCACGAAGCAGGTGCCGATTTCATCAAAATTTTTCCGGCGGACACCCTCGGACCGAACTACATCAAAGCCCTACGCGCGCCGCTGCCACATCTGAAAATTGTTCCAACTGGTGGCGTGGATTTGAAAACTATCGGTGCATTTTTCCAGGCTGGTGTCGCAGCGGTGGGCGCAGGTTCATCGCTGATTTCTAAATCAGTTTTAGATCAAGACGATTGGCCAACGTTGACAAAAGTGGCGGCGGAATTTGTGGCCGCAGCGAAAGCTGCGCGCGGTTAACGCATGACGACGATGCGTCACAATTCCTGATTTTGACAATCAAGTAACCGCATAGCAGATTCGCCCGTGAAAATCATCCCCCGTTTTTCGCTGCTCGTATTGATCCTCTCGGTTGGATTCATTTCTCCGCTTTTCGCCAACGGTCCGTTGGAACGCGTGCCAAACAGCACTATAAACGTGCCAACGGTGCCCGGATCATTTGGCTACACGTTTAGCAACGCGTTTCCTTCCCTCATCTTTACAAATCCGGTTTGTATCACCAGCCCTCCCGGCGAAACCAATCGCCTGTTCATTCTGGAAAAACGCGGACGCATCGTCGTGATCACCAATCTCGCTGCGCCGACCCGCAGCATCTTCCTCGACATGACTTCCATCGTCAGTTCATCCGATTCGGTAGGAGACGAACGCGGGTTGCTCGGACTCGCGTTTCATCCCGGCTATGCCACCAACGGCTACTTTTATGTCTTTTACACCGGCAATGCCAACACCAGCGGCGGCAATGGCCTGCACGATATTCTGGCGCGCTATCAGGTTTCTGCCAGCAACCCGAATCAGGCCGATCCAACATCGAATACGCGCTTACTCGCTCAATTCGATCAAGCCAGTAACCATAATGGCGGCGATATTCATTTTGGCCCGGACGGTTATCTGTACGTTTCTCTTGGCGACGAGGGCGACGGCAACGATTCGTTCGGCAACAGTCAAAAGATTGCGCTGGATTTTTTCTCCGGTGTCCTGCGACTGGATGTTGATAAACGTCCCGGCAATCTCCTGCCGAATCCACATCACGCCGTGACGACGAATTACCTCGTGCCGGCGGATAATCCGTTTGTCGGCGCAACTTCATTCAATGGTCTGCCCGTCAATCCTGCAGCGGTCCGCACTGAATTTTGGGCCGTCGGACTGCGCAATCCGTGGCGCATGTCGTTTGATCCGGATACTGGAATTCTTTACTGCGGTGATGTGGGCCAAAGCACACGCGAGGAAATCAGCATCATCGAACGCGGAAAAAATTACGGCTGGGTTTATTGGGAAGGATTTTTCCAACGCACCTCTCCCCTGCCCGCCGGTTTTGCACACACTCCACCGTTGATTGATTATCCGCGCTCGCTTGGTTTTGCTGTGACGGGCGGACGGGTTTATCGGGGCACTCGAATTTCTCAATTGTATGGTGCGTACATTTATGGCGATTACGGCTCCGGTAACATCTGGGCACTGCGTCACTCAGGAACAAACGTAACGCAAAACCACCTGCTATTTACCGACCCCGGCGGCGGCATCACGGCGTTCGGTGTCGATCCGAGCAACGGCGATATTCTTTATTGCGATGCGCAGAGCGGACTTAATTCCGTCATCAAACGCATCGTCTATAACACCACGTTCACCGGCACGCCGATTCCAACCAATCTCACTGCTGCCGGCGTTTTTACCGACGTTGAAACTCTCCAGGTTGCGCCGGGAATTGTCAGTTACGACCTGAATGTTCCATTCTGGTCCGACCGCGCAGAAAAGACGCGCTGGTTTTCAATCCCCAATACCAATCAGCAAATCACGTTTCAACCTACCGGAAACTGGCAGTTCCCCACCGGCACGGTCTGGATAAAACATTTCGAACTCGAAATCACCAATGGCGTGCCGGAATCGAAACGCCGACTCGAAACCCGCCTATTGGTTTCGAATCCGAACGGCGGCTACGGCGTTACCTATCGCTGGACCACGCCGCCTACTAATGCCGTTCTGGTCGCAGAGTCCGGTGAAGATGAGGTCATCGCCACTTACACCGCTGACGGACAATTGGCCGATACGCAAACGTGGCGTTATCCAAGTCGCTCTGAATGTCTCATCTGCCACACTCCTGCTGGTGGATTCGCGCTTGGTTTCAACACGGCTCAATTAAATCGCGATCACGACTACGATGGCGTTGTAACAAATCAAATCGAAGCACTGAGTCTTGCCGGATATTTCAGTAACACGGTTTCGAATCGCCATCTGTTACCTGCTCTCGCACCGGCTACAGACGAAACGGTCAGTCGCGAGTACCGCGTGCGCTCTTACCTCGCCGCCAACTGCGCACAATGCCATCAACCCGCCGGTTCAGCGCTGGCGTTTTGGGACGCACGCATCAGCACGCCCGGATTTCAAAATGGCATCATCGACGGCCCGCTGAACAACAACTCCGGCGATCCTGCGAATCGCGTCATCGCTCCCGGCTCGCTCGAGCATTCGATTTTATATCAACGCGTCGCCAATCTCGGTCCGGGGCACATGCCGCCACTCGCCACTTCGGTCATCAACACTCAGGCTGTGGCACTGCTCGCGACTTGGATTACGAACGATCTGACCGGCTACGTGAGCTTCGCAACGTGGCAAACGAATTTCTTCGGATCGAGCACCGATCCTGACGCTGCGCCTCTGGCCGACGCAGATAGCGATCGCGCTCTTAATTATCTCGAATACCTCACCGGCACAGACCCGACCAATGCTTTCAGCGCGTGGGCAATTTCCGTCGCCGCAGACTCCGGCACTGTGAATATTTCAATACCTCAACCCGCCAATCGCGGCATCGAATTACAACGTGCGACCAATCTGTTGACCGATTCCTGGGCGCCGTTGAACGTACCGGCCAACGCGCCGTTCTTCCCCGCCACCAATCGCACGACCACAATCAGCGATCCGGCGACCGCAACTGAGCCGACGTTCTATCGCGTTCGCGTCTTTGAACCGTGATTGCATTCGGCCCGGCGAAATCCCGCTGGAATTTTTCCGCGTGATTTCTACTATCGCGGCGCATGAGTTCGCTCCCGATTCAGGCGCGACGCGCCACGCTCGAAGACCTGCCTCGCCTCAAAGAGCTTTGGGCTTTGATGCGTTTTTCCGACGCGGATCTGGAGCGACAGTTGACTGATTTTCAAGTGGCGACGGATGCCGCCGGTCACGTGATCGGAGCAGTTGCGCTCCAGATTTCACAACGGCACGGTCGCATTCACAGCGAAGCATTTGAGGATTTCAGCCACGCTGATCAGGCGCGCCCCGCGTTATGGACCCGGATTGAAAATCTGGCTGCCAATCATGGATTGATCCGATTGTGGACGCGCGAAACCTCGCCGTTCTGGACGCATAATGGTTTTCAATCCGCCACCGCGAGCGAATTGGAAAAACTCCCGTTGCTATGGAATTGCGCGCATTCCGACTGGCTTACGCTGAAGCTTAAAGACGAAGAAGTCGTGGCGTCCCTGGAGAAAGAATTCGCGCTATTCGTTGAATCCGAAAAACAGCAGCGCCATCAATTGCTCAGCCAGGCCAGCGTCCTCCGCACCATTGTTCTTGGTGCGGTGATTCTCGTAATCCTGGCGTTTATTGGCGCGGGAATCTGGTTTTTTCTGCAGATACGCTCAGGCAATTCATTGCCCTGACCGCGACGGC
>CALAYC010000207.1 GCA_937894935.1 uncultured Verrucomicrobiota bacterium | reverse complement strand
CGGCGCCCCGCATTTCTTACAAATTTTACGAACGAGACGTTGCGCCATCAGCGCCCGAGTCGAAGACGCCACCAGGAACGGCTTCACGCCGATATCAATCAAACGCGTTACCGCGCCGGGCGCGTCGTTCGTGTGAAGCGTGGAGAACACCAGGTGACCGGTAAGCGAGGCATTGATCGCAATCGAGGCGGTTTCCAGGTCACGAATTTCCCCGATCATGATCACATTCGGCGCTTGGCGCAGAATCGAGCGCAGAGCCGCTGCGAAAGTCAAACCGACCGTTTCACTCACCTGCACCTGATTGATACCGGCGAGAATGTATTCCACCGGATCTTCAACCGTGATGATTTTGCGGTCCGGACGATTGATGTAGTGGAGGCAGGAATACAGCGTCGTGGTTTTACCAGAACCGGTTGGTCCGGTGACCAACAGAATTCCGTCCGGCAGGCTGATGAGTTTTTCAATCATCGCCTGGTCGTCAGAAAGGAAGCCCAATTCCGCAAGACCGACACGCAAACCTTCTTTGTCCAAAATACGCATGACGATGGATTCGCCATGTTGCGTGGGCAGACACGAAACGCGAAGGTCAATCACCTTGCCACCGACGTTGGTTTGAATACGACCGTCTTGCGGAATGCGATGTTCCGCAATGGACATGTTGGATTGAATCTTCAGACGCGCGATGATCGCCGGTTGCAGACGCTTCGGCGGGCTTTTCACCTCGTGCAGCAAACCGTCAATGCGATACCGCAACCGAAACCGCTTCGCGAGCGGTTCAAGGTGAATATCCGACGCGCGCATTTTGAATGCGTCGATGATGAGTTGATTCACCAACTTGATGAGCGGCGCATCGCCTTCCACCGTCAACGCTGCGTCACCGCCCGCGCCGATGTCCGTGGTGGGCATCGCAATTTCCACTTCACCGCGCGTGATTTCCTGAATCATCGAGTCCACGAGCGAGTCGCCGCGACCGCCATAATACTTGCTGAGCGCCGCTTCGATGTCGGCCTCGGACGCCACCTGAACCACGATGTCCATGTTCAACAGGTGATTCAGCGCGTCCACCGTGGCGATGTCCGACGGATCAGCCAATGCGACGGTGAGGGTATTCTCGTGTTTGAAAACGGGAATGACGCGATACTTCTTGGCGATGTCGCGACGCACGGTAGCAATCACGTCATCTTCAATCTGCAATCCGGAGAGCTGCACCGTTTCCGCGCCGAAGTGCGCGGCCTTGGCCTGCGTGACGTCCTCGGGGCGAATCATCTTATTCGCCACCATGAAATCGACCACGCCCACTCCGGCTGCTTCTGCCTCCTGTCGGGCCTGTGCTACTTGATCCGGAACGATAAATCCCAGGTCAACGAGCATGTCTATCAGATAATCGTCTTTTTCTGCCACAAAAGTTCGGGGCTCCACGGAGTTTGCGCGTGGAGACAGGCGCGCAGATTAGCGGTCGTCGCCGCGCCCTGTCAAATGCAGAGCCAGATTGCGCCGGAGATTTCACTGTGAGAATTTGGCACTGCCAATTCCCGCTTCACCGCGAATCAAACTTTCCTCACGCCAAAATAAACCAAAATTTTCGGCACCACTTCCATTTCCTCATGTTCCTGTTCTTCGCCCTCGAATTCACAATGGAAAAGCCAGGACAATCCTTGTCGCGCCAGCCGTTACATTGACACTCCCCCGCCGCCCGGTATCATCACGCTCCTTTATGAACAAGAGTCCGCATGTGGCAATAGTCGGTGCGACGGGAGCCGTCGGCATCGAGATGATCAAGACGTTGGAGAAGCGCAATTTTCCGGTCGGAAAACTGACCCTTCTCGCTTCGGCCCGCTCCGCAGGCAAGAAGCTGAAATTCAAAGGTCAAGACATCACCGTCACCGAACTCACCAAAGATTCCTTTGCGGGCATTGATATCGCGTTGTTCAGCGCGGGCGGGAGCATCTCGAAAGAATTCGCACCTATCGCCGCCAAAGCCGGTTGCGTCGTGGTGGATAATTCATCGGCATTCCGCCAGGACCCGGAAGTACCGCTCGTCATTCCGGAAATCAATGCCTCGGACGTCAAGCTGCACAAAGGCATCATTGCCAATCCGAATTGCACGACCGCCATCACGCTCATGGCGTTGTATCCGCTGCACCAGGCTTTCGGCGTAAAACGCATCTTTGCTTCCAGTTATCAGGCCGTGTCCGGCACGGGCGCAAAAGCATTGGAAGAACTCGAACGCCAGGTCAGCCAGATCGTCAACAAACAGCCGGTGACGCTGGAAGTTTATCCGCATCAAATCGCCTTCAACGTGTTGCCGCACGTCGATTCATTCCTTCCGTCGGGTTACACCAAGGAGGAAATGAAGATGGAAAATGAAGGACGCAAAATCATGCATCATCCGAGTTTCCGCGCCAGCGTCACCTGCGTCCGCGTGCCGGTGTATCGTTCCCACTCAGTTGCCGTGAGCGCGGAATTTGAAAAACCCGTGACGGTGGAAGCTGCTCGGGCCGTGCTCAAAAAAGCGCCCGGACTCGACGTCGTGGATGATCCGGAAAATAAAAAATATCCGATGCCGCTATTCACCTCGGAAAAATACAACTGCGAAGTCGGCCGCATCCGCATGGATTGTGCGCTCGATAACGGGCTGTGCTTCTGGGTCAGCGGTGATCAGTTGCTCAAAGGCGCCGCGCTCAACGCCGTGCAAATCGCCGAAGAGTTGGTGAAGTAAACGCCCAACCTCCGGAAAAATTCTCAACTCAAGCTCCAATGCCGCTGCGGCGGGTTGGAGCTTGAATTTTTCTCGGCTCACGACGCGACTGAATTTCTCCCGTTCATTGAGAACGCTTGCCGCCGCCCTGCTCTCTCCGCAAATTTTCGCCCGTGCAAAAATTGCCCCGCAGCTTTTACGACCGCGACACCGTCCTCGTCGCGCGCGAATTATTGGGGAAATTTCTCGTACATCGGGTCGGCGACAAGGAACTCATCGGTCGCATCGTTGAAACCGAAGCCTACCTCGGACCGCACGATCTGGCAGCACACTCATCCAAAGGACTCACCAACCGCACGCGCGTGATGTTTGGCCCGCCGGGTTTCGCCTATGTTTATCTGATTTACGGCATGCATAACTGCATGAATGTCGTGACCGAACGCGAAGGTCACGGAGCAGCCGTTTTACTGCGCGCCATCGAACCCATCGCTAACATTGAACAACGCACGACCGGCCCGGGTTTGTTGACGCGTGCGATGCAAATTGACCGTCGCCACAATGGCCATGATTTGTTGAGCGACGATTTTTTTGTTGTCGCCGAATCACTCGACACTTCGCCCTTCAAAATCGTGAAGCGACCGCGCATCGGCGTGGATTACGCCGGACACTGGGCCAAACGTCATTTGCGTTTTTACATTCACGGCAATCCCTTCGTCTCTCGTCCGTGAGCGCCGCTTGCTCGACGCGCGAGCCCAACTCAACTACATTTGCCCGGCATGCTCGCGCCGCGATACGAACCGGGAATTGTCTTCTACGACGGCGTTTGCGGTCTTTGTGATCGCTGGGTGCGCTTTCTGGTGAAACGCGATAAGCACGGCTCGCTCCGGTTCGCGCCGCTTCAAGGCGAAACCGCCAAAACCCGCACCGACCTACCGGCAGAAATGCGCACGGTGATTGTGATTATGTCGCCCAACGCAGGCAACGAACGCACTTACCTGCGCTCCGAAGCGGCGTTACGTTTGTTGGATCACATCGGCGGATTTTGGCGCATCGTCTCGTGGCTGCGTGTAATTCCGCGACCGATTCGCGATCGGGTTTATGATGCGATTGCGCAGCGTCGCTATCGGTGGTTTGGAAAATCGGACTCGTGCTATTTACCTCCAGCCGCATCGCAAGACCGCTTCCTGCCGTAACTGATTCGGCATTGTCCTTTCGGTCCGTGCGACGGATAATGAATTCGCATGAGCGAACCGATGACTTCTACCGAACCACCACGCCGTTACGTCTGGCCGTGGTTTATCGCCGCGGCTGTAATCGTTGCGATCATCATCGCCATCTTTTCAATTCGCGCTGAAGCCAATCGCATCAGGCAGCAGCGCAACCCTCAGATTCCCGACGCCGGCGAAGTGATTTTTTGAACCCCGAAGTCACCCTGATCTCACGGGCGCGTGACACGAAAATATTGTTGTCCTGAACCCGCAGAAATCGGCGTTGCGAACACCTGCAACGCTCCGTCACCGACCAGATTCGTCAGCGTCACCCAATCCGACGGCGAAAGACCCGTCGCCCGCTGCACGGTGTAGGTTTCGTATTTCTCCGTCGCGAAACTGAACGTGAAATTTTCACCCACGAACCCCGGCGTTAACAACTGCACAGGCGCGACTTCAATTCGTTCCACGCGCAGGTTGTCGAAAATAACAAATGTAATACCGTTACCGATGGAATCAAACGCGTCGTTAAGTCCAATCATGATGTTGCCCTCGGTGAACTCGGACGTATTCGTGTATTGCGCGATGGCAGTTCCGTTGAGCAGATACGTGATGAGATTGTTCACCTGCCGGACTTCCACTTGAATCCATTCGATTCCCGCGACGCCCGGTTGCGTCGTAATCCAACCGGGAATGGTTTTCGCCGGAAACAACGCCGCAATTCCCGCGTCCGATCCATCGAAGCGCGCCCCGAGCAGCGGCGTCGGACCGAACGTCGTATTGTTCGGCGTCAACAGGATTGGAATCTCGCCCGGTCCGCCGCCACGATAGACCGCAAAATCACGTAGCGCTGCTGCTGTCGCCGCCACGCCCCCATCACCATCCAAAGCGAAGAACAAACCGTCACTCGTCGGCAGACTGATGCGATTGGTCACGTTGCCGGAATGATTGATTCCAAACAACGCATGTTCCGTGGTCGATCCGCTGGACCAGTTCATCCACAAATCAAACTTGAGCGCGAAATTTCCGCTGAAGCTTCCGTTTACCGGATAAAGATTCACCGCTGCCGCGGCCGCAATGTTGTCTTTGTTGACATACAAAACCAGACCTTTGGTCGTTCCGTTCCGAGAGTTTGGCGCGGGTGGAATCTGAGTTGGATACAAAACCTCCGAGTAATCGTAGCCAAATCCAGCGAAGAAATCGCTCGGTCCGGCGACAGCGTTGAAGAAAATCTTGTAACCGTTGGCTGTCATTGGTTCGAAAACAAAATCAGCAAACTCGTATCCGTCAAAATCATCTTGGAATAATCGGTTGAACGTGAGTTGCGCGACTGCGCTGGTGACCGCGCCTGCCGAATTGGAAACAATCACCGAGTACCCGCCGGCATCAGTCAGTTGCGCGTTCGTAATAATGAGCGCGGATTCCAACGAACCATTCGTCGCGCCCTCGATATCGTTGCCATTAAAGCGCCAATAAAAATCCATCGGCGCCGTTCCGGTAGCCGCCACTGAAAATATCACCGTCGTACCAATCATCGTATCCACGCTTTCCGGTTGCGATACAATAAGCGGAGGCTCTGCGACACCAATCAAACTCAGGTTTGCCATCGCGCTGGTAACTGAACCGCTGTAATCACTCACGACGACTGAATACGGGCCGATGTTTTCCGGCTGCGCGTTAGTAATCGTAAGGGCTTCAGCATTCGCGCCGGGAAGATTCGTGCCGTGAAAACGCCATTGATACGACAACGGCGCGACGCCTTGAGCCGCGACGCTGAAGGTTACATCGTCGCCAACAGCGATAATTTGATTCGTCGGCGACGCGACAATCGCCAGCGGCACGCGATAAATGTGAACTTTGCGACCCGACGCGTAACCGAACGATGCGTTGAGAAAACGAATGCGATTGATCTGTTGCGTATTCTCGTAGCCAACCGCCGTCCACGTCTGGCCGCCGTCTGTTGTGTGAATGAAATTGAACGGCGCAGCCACACTGGCCGAACCGCCCATCCAACCTTCCGTCTCGCTGACGAACCCGATTCCCTGCAAACCAAACGACGGTCCGCCGATGTTCACGATGGGAATGCCATTCGAAACCCACGTCGTGCCGCCATCCGTGGTTTTGTAGAACACAACCGTATCGTGCGCACCGTTTTGTTGCAGAGACACGTAGCCGACTTGAGACGATGGCCACGACATCTTCCAAAAATAGCTGCACGGGATCGACGTGGTTACGACGTTGCTCCACGTCAATCCTCCGTCGGTCGTCCGCGCAATCGTCCCACGATAGGGGAAAACGCAATTTGCGGTGAACTCATTGGTATCCATGCCCACGAGAAAACCGTTCAGCGGATCTTTGAAATACACATCCATGATGCCCCCCATGACGCCCGCGGCAGTGAGATTCGTGACAGACCAATTCGTGCCGCCGTCCGTGCTCCACGCAAAATGCGCCGGCCCGCGCACGCGCCCGCCACCGTAGATGTGTTGCGCATCGAACACCTGAATGGAACAAAAACCCTTCATGCCCGAGGCATTGATCGCTGCGACGGGACTCCACGTCAGTCCGCCATCGAAAGTTTCATACAACAGGTTCGTATCGGTCACGCTACTGTCGTATGAACCCGGCCCAAGATTTCCCGCCCAACCACGCATAGGGGAAGCAAAGTTAATGGAGCGAAAATGCGCGGTCAGCGTTGTGCCGGGGTACGGCATCGCGGACGAGAGAACTTTGGTGAACGTCAGCCCGCCATTCGTCGTGCGAAAAATTCCATCCGTCGCACGCGCAACCCAACCATGCAGCGGATCAACGAAGTGAACATCATCACATCGGGGCGATGTGCCTGCGGGCGAACTCGCGAACTGCGACCACACAGGTGTTTGCGCCCGACCAAGTGACAATAACCCGAACAATACCAGGAAGGAGAGCGCAAGGTAATGACGCATAGCGAGCCAGTTTCGCGCAGCGTAACAGAGGCTCGCCCGGGTTACCAACACACATGAATGTCAGTCGTGCTGCGAAGGCGATTCGGCGCTGGAGGATTCGCCAGCTTCACGCGGCTCAACTTCCTCGCGCGGTTCACGAAAATCTTTCGGGCCGCGTGGTTCGCGGGGTTCACGTGGCTCGCGCGATTCACGCGACGCCTGGTGAGAACGTTGTGACTCACGGGAGTCGCGACCACCTCGCACCTCGCGCGAGCGATCATTCAATTGCCGCAACGCGCGGCGCAACGATTCAATCTCCCGCTCGTCGGCCATCTTCTGGCGTTCAGCAATTTCTACCAGTTCCAAAACTTCTTCCATCTGATCCACCGTGCGCTTCAGCGCTTCGATGACTTCCATCACCTCATCAATCGCCTGCTGAATGGCGGAAGAACGATGTGCCGGCTCGGCGCGAGAGACGCGTTCCGCCAACTGCTGCGCACGTTCAACCAGCGGACGCGCTTCCGGCAGACGTTGTGGCGGCTCAGGTGCCGGTGCGGGTGCTGATGCCGCTGGCGCGGATTCTGTTTGCGCGGTCGTTTCGGCCCCTGGCGCGGGAGGATTTTCCGCGGTTTGAGGTGCGCTGGATTCGCTTGTTTGTTCGGCAGGTGCTGAGCCGGTTTCGCCGGGTTTGCCGACACCGGGAGTTGAAGACTTGCGCCGGCCCCGTCCCCCACGGCGACCGCGACGGCGGCGATTTCCACCGCTGGCTGCAGGTTTTGCCTCGGAGGATTCCGAACTGCTTGGCATTGGCTCTTCTTGCTCAGACATGCGGAGGCAGATTGAGCAGAAAACGGTTGAATGGAAAGGCAATTCGCTGGTCAATGAATTCAGTATGGACGCCGCCGCGTCCGTTTCCCAACATGATGATTCACATGAAAGGTTCAATGCTGACGCTCACCATCCGTGCGCTCCTCACCTGCCTCACAGGTGGAGCGTTGTTCGGATTTACTTTCGCCACCGCCGCTCAAACGTCGGCTTCGCAAACCTCCACCAGTGATCAGGCTTCAGCTACAAATTCACCACCGCCAGCGCCGCGTCGCCCTAACATCATCCTTGTACTCGCCGACGATCTCGGCTATGGCGACCTGGGATGTTACGGTCAGGCCCGCATTAAAACGCCCAACCTCGACAAGCTCGCAGCAGAAGGCATTCGCTTTACCGATTGTTATGCGGGTAGCACGGTCTGCGCGCCGTCGCGAGCGGCATTGATGCTCGGCAAACACACGGGAAATCTGGACATTCGCGGCAATCGTCAGGGCATGTCGCTGCGCACCGACGAAATGAATCTCGCGAAACTTCTCAAAGCTTCGGGATATCGCACCGGACTGATTGGCAAGTGGGGATTGACCGAGCCTGGCCAACGCGGCACGCCGCAAAATTGCGGCTTCGACGAATTTGTCGGCTACCTCAGCAATCGCGAAGCGCATGATTATTACACCGAGTGGCTGTGGCGTTACGACCCGCCCCGCCCCGGCCATGACGGGTGGGATGATCGCCTACATTTTCCGGAAAATGCTGGTGCAAAACGGCAGCTTTACATGCCTGACTTGTTCACGAAAGCCGCGATCAATTTCATCCGGATCAACAAGCCGGATCAGTTTAATCGGTACCGTCCGTTTTTCCTGTGCCTGAATTACAACCTGCCTCACGCGAACAATGGTGAAGGCGCACGCACCGGCAACGGCATGCAAGTTCCCAGCGACGCACCCTACTCCGATGAGGCATGGCCGCAACCGGAGAAGAACAAAGCCGCGATGATTACGTATCTCGATACGCAAATCGGGAAAATCATGGACCAACTCGTCTCGCTTAAACTCGATACCAACACCGTTTTCATTTTCACCAGTGACAACGGCCCGCATTCCGAAGGTGGCGTGAAGGCCTCTTTTCACAAAAGCAGCGGTCCGTTTCGCGGCTACAAACGTGATCTCTACGAAGGCGGCATTCGCGTGCCGATGATTGTGCGTTGGCCTGCGGCGGTGAAGTTCGGTCAAACGAGCGATTTCGTCTGGGCGCTTTGGGATTTGCTGCCGACGTTGGCGGACGTTGCGATGACCAAACCGCCAAAAGACATTGATGGCATCTCGGTGTTCCCGCTGCTCACCGGCCAAGCGCAAACCAACAAGCACGAGTTCCTCTATTGGGAATTTCACGAACGTGGTTTTCAACAAGCTGCACGCTCCGGCGATTGGAAAGTCGTCCGTCCGCAAGCTGACGAACCGTTGGAGCTTTACAACTTGAAAACCGATCTCGGTGAAAAAGAAAACGTCGCGAAGCAAAATCCTGAAGTTATCGCACGCTTCGAACGCTATCTGAAAACCGCGCGCAAAGAACATCCGGATTGGCCGATCAAGAAACCGAAAAAGGCCGACGCCACGGAAACAACAGCGCCGACTAAAAGTTAAAATCCGAGCCGTATTTCTACGGAGATTTGCCGCAGATAAAAATCAGCAACGCCTGATTGCGTCAGCTTTATGACGGCGTGTCACCCATTCTGGCCACTAGACGGGTCTCGTTTCGTCACATAAAATCCTCCGCGAAAACTCAGTCATCCCAGCTTGCAGAAAGCAAAGCATTCGCGTCTGCACGTCTGTCGCCGGGAAATCTATCAGAAGGAAGCAGTAAAGAAATCGGAGTCATCCGAACAACACAGTCAAGATAGGTCACATCATGAAAACAACCCGATCCACACCTGGAAAACCCACACAATTGGCTGCGTTGTCGGCCATCGTCGCGTTAAGCGCTGCGTCCGTTCAAGCATCCACCGTTGCCTGGTGGCGATTTGAAGAAGGTCCAGCAGGAGCAAACGTCGCGCGCAATGGTCAAGCAGATGGCACATTCTACGGCGCAGTTGCCGACAGCTCCGGCAACGGCTATACCCTGTCAGCCTGGTCAGACGGCAATTATGCCGGCTACGCCTATCGCTCGGAAGTCGCCAGCAGCACCCTGCCGTTGAATGGTCTGGCGAACAATTACAGCGTGAAAAACACTGGCGGTTATCCTGCGCTCTTTACCGAATCGGGCACGGCGCTTCAAACCTGGAGTCCGACAGCGTGGACTATTGAGGCCACGTTCAAACTGGAGAACGGCGACTATCGCACCATCGTCGGGCGCGATTCGCGCGGCTCAGCGTCGAGCAATAATGACCTCGCGGCGCTTTATTTTCAGGCGCTGCCTAACAATGCGTTGGCCATCAAGTTTTCCGATGTGACGGGCGTCTGGCATGAAGCCATTTCTGCAAATAATATATTCCTGAGTTTTAACTTCCAGACCGACAACAACGGTTACTCCGCGCCGTGGTACAGCATGGCCGCCGTCAGCGACGGCTCAACGTTGTCGCTCTATCTCCGCAACGTGAATACTTTGAGCGGTTGGGAGTTAATCGCTCAAACGGACATGACGCTCAGTGGAAGTCTTAACACAGCGTTGAGTGCCGGCACGGGAGATGGCGGCGACTGGGATGCGGGCAACTTCTCGGTCGGTCGCGGTTTGTACGCTGGCAATCATGGTGATCGTGCGTGGGGTTACATTGATGAAGTTCGTCTCTCTGACACCGCTCTGAGCGTCAATGAATTCCTGATGGTGCCGGAACCCAGCGCCTTCGCTTTGGGTGCGTTAGGACTGGGCGCTCTGACGTTCGCGCGTCGGCGCCGTCAATAATCGTATTCCATCCTGTTTCAAAGGAGCATCCGCGAGGGTGCTCCTTTTTTGTTGCCGCAAAAGCTCTGAGGCAAAATAAAACGACCGGGAAATGTTGGCGCGGAATAAATCCGCCCGCCTTCATTTCCCGGTCGAAACCTTTGCCGAAAAGTTTTGTTCGACGCGTAATTACTTCGCCTGCGCGAACAACAGAAACAACCGCGGCCCGCGCGGCGTGGTGATCGCATAACGATGTTCGATATCGCCATGCGGCACAGCGTAACCGTCACACATCTTGTCGTTGGTTGGATGCCCGTTCACCAACAACATGTAATGATGCGTCTTGTTGCCTTCGATATTATTGATCGTCACCTGCCAGGTATGATCCATTGGATTCAACGTCATCGCCACGGGATGCCAGTTGGTGAATGAACCGACGATTTCCACGCGTTGCGGATCGTGATCGTGACTGTGCGGAGGACTGAAACGAAAAACTTTGGAATACGTAGCTTTGCTATTGCCCGGATTTCGAGTCACGGCCGGCGGCGGAGTGAAAGTTGCAGCAGGAGCGGCGGCGGCAGCTTTACCACCTCCGGTCATGAACTTCATGATACGACTGGTCATACTTTATTTTTTTTTCTACGGTTATGGCTTAAAGGTGGCGCAAGTTAGTAAGGGAATTTCATCAAAGCAAATTTATTAACGCAAAAATTGGATGAAACGGAATCATCATCCGCAATGGTACGGGAAATCAAACTTGTGTGACCGAACAAAGCTGTCATCCTAAAAGCGTATGAAGAAATTCATCACCATTGTCGCCGTGCTGGCCGTAGTTACTGCGGTTGCAACCGGATGTAAAAAGGAAGATCCGACTCCCATTCCTTCAACTCCGGAAGCGGTGACCAATGCAGTGCCAGCCACACCTTGATCGGGTCGTAACAAAACAGTCTCAGGCAAATCGGGTTCGCGCCCGGTTTGCTTTTTTAAATTCGCACGCTACGCTCATCGCATGAAAGCGATTCTCCTGCTTCCTGTTACCGCCGTTCTTTTCATTGGCTGCAAAGATTCTCGCAACGCACCTGCTGCCAATCAGGCAACGACGCCGGCTGATTATCTCAATCAGATGGTTCAAGCGGAGAAGAAAGCTTCGTTTACCGTCGATGTAGCGAGTGTGAACAAGGCGATCGAAGCGTTCTACATCGAAGAGGGTCGTTTTCCTAAAGATCTTCTGGAACTGGTTGAATCCGGACAGATTTCGCGCATTCCAAAACTTCCCGCCGGCGTCACCTGGCAGTACGACACCAACGACGGCGTCGTCAAAATCGTCAAAGACAGTGTCGAAGTGGAATCAACTCCGAAATAAGCGCAGAAAATTCTCTTCCACCTGTCCGGCAAATTCCGCCAACGGCATCTGCCGCAATTCCGCGCCAAACTCATAGACGGCCCGCACGTTCGCGGGATGATTCAACGACTTGTGATGTTGATCTTCCAACGGAAAGGCGTTTCGCTGCGGCGGTAACAACTGATCCGGCGCATCGGTTTCAATCAATAAACGTTCCATCGGAATTTCTCGAAACGTCGCGCGCTGTCGTTCCTTGCGTTCGTGCGCATAGCAACCGGGCAACGAAAAATACGCGCCAAGTTTTGTGAACACATTCACCATCTCAACCGGCCCGCCGTAACTGTGAAGCAGAAAACCGCATTCAGGTCGCGGATTGCTCTGTAACAACTCCAACATTCGCCCCCAGGTTCGCAAACAATGGATACTCGCCGGCACGTTCCGTTCGGCGGCGATTCGCAATTGCGCCACGAAGACTTCCTCCTGTCCGTCATACGGTAAATCCGGTTTCCAGCGATCTAATCCAATTTCACCCACGGCTGCCGGCACTTGATCCAAAAACTCGCGCAATCGTTCCTGCCAGTGCTCCGTTCGCTCGTGCAAATACCACGGATGATAACCGAAGCTCGGCAACACTTCCGGATGCGACTTCGCGAGCGCTAACACTTGCGGCCAATCTTCTTCGCACGCGCCGTTGACCACCATGCGCTTCAACCCCACCGCTTTTGCTGCAGCGAGCAATTCCGCCTGTCGTTCGCCGAAGCGCTCGTCCTGAAGATGATTATGGGCGTCGTAGAAATTCATCGCGGCTCCATTGTCGCCCGTCGGCGCGCTCAAGTTGCATTCGCCGCCGCCGGCTTGCGCCAGGTGAACCACGCACAAACGACAAACAATAACAGATTGAAGCCGCCCAATGTTTGCAGCACGACTTCCAGGCGACCAGGAAATTGCTTCAGCAACAACGGCAACGCGATGGCGTAGGCGATTCCCACCACCACCATCAACGGCACCACTTTGAAACGCGCGCGCGCCATCAGGTCATTTGCCATCACATTCGCCAGCGCCAGTGGAATCATCGCGCCCGCATACCACGGCAACAACGCCACCGTGCGCGGCACATCTCCTGCCGAGTAAACCAACTTCACCACCCACGGGCCGACGAGCCACAGCCCTGCCGCTCCGAGGAATGCGAGAAGTGCCGTTCCGAAAATCACAACATTGAAGAGATTCGTCTTTTGTGAACGCGTATGACTTTGCACCAGCTTCGGAAACATCACTGCGGCCAGCGGCAACACCAGCCACAACAGCGCGCGTGATAACGTCCCTGCTGCACCGTACTGTTTCATTTCATCGCCGGAGAAGAACCATTTCGTAACCATCGTGTCGGCGGTGAACATGAATTGACAGACGCCAAAACCGAGAATCAACGGCCCCACCTGTCGCCAGAGAGCGCGTCCGTCAAATGCTTCGCCCTTCAAGGTCCACAAATCGCGCGAGCGCCACAACGCAATCACCAGTCCCGTAAAAATTCCAATCAACGCGCCCAGCATCATCGCGGTCGCTCCGCCCGCAAAACAAAGAACCAGCACCGCCGCAATACCGATTCGTCCCAGCGCCGACGCTAACATCGTCCAGCCCATCCACAAAAAATCCTGTCGCCCCTGTAACACTCCAGTGAACAACGGTCCGAGCAACGCGCCCAACACCGCAAACAATGTCACCACCAACGGCAGCGGACTCTTCAACTGCCAACCGTTCATGATTTGCTTGTGAAAAACCAGGACGCCCAGCGCCATCAATAACCAGAAACCGATAATTCCCAGACTCGTGCGGCGGATCATGGAGGCTAATTGCCGCTCGCGTCCCAACACCAAAGCACTGGCAGTTTGCTGCGCAAAAACCATCTGCAACGGCATCGTCGGCAGAAACGCGGTAACCATCAGTAACGTGACGAAAATTCCGTATTCGTCCGAAGATATTCCTTTGTTGAGGAAATGCACCCCCAGCGACAGAAAACCGCCACCGATGTTTGCGATCATCAACCAGCCGCTCTGCCGAAAAAAGCTCGTGTGCTTTTCCGCGGCGACAGCAGTTGCCGGTTGAATCTGTTCCGAAGTCACGGGCGGGGACGATAGGTGAATCGCTTGATTCAAGGAAGCGATTTCAGGAAACGCAATAGCATCGCGTGGCCGCGTTCCAATTGCGAAATCGCAATCCATTCATCCGCAGTGTGCGCTTGCCCAATATCTCCCGGACCAAACACCACACTCGGAATTCCGCCGCCAGCCAACACTGCCGCATCACAAAAATAATGCAGTCCCACTGCTCGTTTTTGTCGGAGCGTTCCTAAAAACTGCTGCACCAATGGTAAATTCGTCTTCGTCTCCAGCGCCGGGCAAGGTTTGAGTTTTACGTTGGAGACCTTTGCCTGCAATCCGCGCGATTTAAGGAAAGCGCTCATAGCAAGGCGCGTCGCGCGCTCGGATTCGCCGGGCAACGTCCTTCGGTCCACGCCAATAATACAATGATCCGGAACAATGTTTGTCTGCGTGCCTCCCCGGATCGTGCCGACGCTCACCGTGCCTGCGCCGAGCAGCGGATGCTTCTTGCGCGCCAATTGCGCCGCATAATCCGTCTCCAACGCTTCCACTACGCGCGCCATTTCGAGAACCGCGTTGCGGCCGCACCACGGCGTTGCTCCATGCGCGGAGCGACCGCGCGTTTCCACGTTCAACCAGACACTGCCCTTGTGTGCCGTCGCCAATGCGAGCCGCGTCGGTTCACCTACAACCGCGAGATCCGCGTGAAATCGTTTTCGCGCCAGATAACGCGAACCTTCCTGCCCCTGCTCTTCATCCACGAGTCCCACGAAAATAATTTCGGTTTCGCGTGGACGGGATTTCATCGCCGCCAGATCGCACAACGCCTGAAACATCACCGCAACCGAACCTTTCGTATCGCAAGCACCGCGACCGTAGATTCGGCCGCTTCGTTTCACCGGTTTTAATTGCGCGTCACTCACGACATTCACCGTGTCGAGATGCGGCGCCAAAAGAATCGTTTGGCGCACTTTGCCGCCGGGACGCAATCGCGCGAGAACATTCCGTCGCCCCGGCAATATCGGTTGAAATTCGACATCCAACCGTGCGCGCCGCGATCGTCCAGCCAGGAACTCCGCTACGTCGCCCTCTCCAGCATGCGGATGGCGCGCCGGTAGAAATGCCGGATTAACGCTCGGAATAGCAACGAGTTCGGCCAACAATTCGGTTACATCAGCCATGATAAAAAAGTTTAGAGACACCCCGCGGGAAGTCGAGACTTGAGCCAGATTGCTTTAAGCCGATCTCGCATCAGCGCACCTTCTCCAGACCGCCGTTTTGAATTCGCGTTCAAACTCTGCGACTTTTCTTAATTACCCGACATTTTCTGCCGATAACCTGACGAATGGCCGAATTGAATCGGTCATCGCGCTATTTTTATGAAGAGGTTTTTCAGCATCGCCCTTTTGTTGGTCAGTTGGACCTGGAGTCACGCCGACGCGAATTCTCCGGCGGACGCCGACAAGCTGACCCGTATGTTGCAACAAAGTACGCTCACGCTGCTTAAAGAAGGCAACATCCGCTTCGCCGAAGGCCGCTCGTTCCATCCCAACCTCGAACCGGCCCGACGCGCTGAACTCGCCGATGCTGGCCAGGAGCCGATTGCCACCGTCCTTTCCTGTTCCGATTCGCGTGCGCCGCTCGAATTATTGTTTGATCGCGGTGCCGGAGATTTGTTTGTCGTGCGGGTTGCTGGAAACGTCGCGGGCCTGAGCGAATTGGCCACTATCGAATACGGCGTCGCTCAACTCAGCACGCCGGTGTTATTGGTGCTTGGCCACACGCATTGCGGTGTCGTCGCCGCGGCCACGCAAAACACTGAAGCACCGGGTCACCAAAACTCTTTAGTTTCGCTCATCAAACCCGCCGTTGAAAAAGCCCGCGCATCCGGTCCGGAAGAAGAATTACTCGCCCGCGCCGTCGAATCCAACGTCTGGCAACAAATTCAAAACCTCATCACGCGCAGCGCCGTTATCCGTGAACACGTCAGTGCCGGTAAAATCGTCATCGTCGGCGCAGTTTATGATTTAAGCTCCGGCTTGGTCCGCTGGCTTGGACCGCATCCGGAATGGGAACGCATCGTCGCCGATGCAAGCGCACCCATCGTCAAAACCGAACCGCCTGCTACTCCGACCACGCCCGCACCGATTTCCAATGTGCCATCGCAACCCGCACCCGCTAAATCCGAACCGGTAAGGGTCATTACTCCACACGCGGCGGCGGCCATTCAAAAATCGCCGATTGGCGTCCCCATGGTTTCGCCCGTCACCCGATCCGAGGTGGCTAATTCCCAATAAATCCGGCCCGACGGCGTTATCCCCACGGTTCCTACCGCTAATTCCTGCGGTAGAAGGCGCTTTGTTCTAATCTTTCTGGCTGCGACTTAAAATTCGCTATCGTCTCACGCGCGTTTCGCTATGCTATTCAGCGGGTTGATTTAGAAACCAATGAGTAAGCTACTTCTGATCGATGACGAGGCGGACGTCCAATATTCCTTTCGCCGTATTTTCGATTCGCCGGACATCGAACTCTTTACCGCGTCCAGCGGCGAAGAGGGTCTGCAACTGATTCCCAAGATCAAACCCGACCTTGTCCTGATGGACATTCGCATGGGCGGCATCACCGGAATGGAAACGCTCCGGCGCATCCGGCAGATGGATACCAAGCTGCTCGTCATTCTGATGACGGCCTACGGCACGACGCAAACCGCCATCGAAGCGATGAAGCTCGGCGCGTACGATTATCTGCTGAAACCGTTCGACGTCCCGAAGCTCAAGGAAATCGTCACCAACGCGTTGAAAGCCGCGCGCGACATGAAACAGGTCGTGTCATATCAACCGTTGCTCGAATCGGAAGACTACGAAGCAGGCGTCGTTGGCCGCAGCCAGGCGATGCAACAGGTGTTCAAACTCATCGGTCAGGTCGCCGGCACAGACGCCACCGCTCTCATCACCGGTGAAAGCGGTACCGGGAAGGAACTCGTCGCCCGCGCCATTTACCATCACAGCGAACGCAACGCTCAACCGTTCCTCGCCGTCAACTGCGCGGCCATTCCCGAACAATTGCTCGAAAGCGAATTGTTCGGTCACGAACGCGGCGCATTCACCGGCGCCACCGCCCAGCGCATCGGCAAATTTGAGCAATGCAACAACGGCACGATTTTCCTCGATGAAATCGGCGACATGACCCCGCCCACGCAAACGAAAATTCTGCGTGTGTTGCAAAGCGGCACATTTGAACGCGTCGGCGGCAATCAGCCCATCAAGGTCAACGTCCGCGTCATCGCGGCGACCAATAAGCCGCTCGAGCAAGCCGTCGCTGCGAGACAATTCCGCGAAGATCTGTTCTACCGGCTCAACGTCGTTCGCATTCACATTCCGCCGTTGCGCGATCGCCGCGAAGATATTCCGCTGTTGGTAAATTATTTTCTGAAGAAGATCGCGAAGGAACAGGATCGCCAACCAAAATCCATCGCCTCCGCCGCCGTTAAAGCACTCGAGAAATATCATTGGCCGGGCAATGTACGCGAATTGGAAAACATCATCCGCCGCGCGCACGTGATTGCGAAGAGCGATGCGATTCTCCCCGCCGATCTGCCTGCGGAAGTTACCGGTCAAGGCACCCCAGCCGTCGCAATGCCCGTTACGGCGGGCGAGGGTTCTGCTACGGACGCTGCGGTGCTCGCCCGGCAATTATTCCAAATCGCCAAACGCGATCCGAAACTGAAGGTTCTTCCCGCCGTCGAACGCGAACTCGTCATCGAAGCGCTCAAGGAAACCGCGAACAATCAGGTTCACGCCGCCAAACTCCTCGGCATCACGCGCGCCACTTTGCGCAAACGCATCGAGAAGTTCGGCATCCAGCGCGAAATAAAAATCGAATAATCACTCGCATCACTGTCAGGCGGTTAAACAAAACGCCCAAAATTCCGTCATTCGCCGAGTGACCAGAGTTATTCGACGCAGGAGAATTTGAAGCTTCCCTGCGCGCTTGGAGCTTGGAATTTGTTACTGCCCTTGCTACCTCATCTCCGTGCCTGACCCGAGTCTGTTGCTGCTCATTCCGGCGTACAACGAGGAAGCGCGCATCGAACCGGTGCTGCGCGAATTCGGCACTTATTTCCGCGATCAATACAAAGGTCCATTTCACCTCGTCGTCGTACTGAACGGCTGTCGCGACAACACCCGCGGCGTAGTCGAAAAAGTCGCGAAAGAATTTTCCTTCATCAGTCTGCTCGATTTCCCTCAACCCATCGGGAAAGGCGGCGCGCTCATCGAAGGCTTGAAACTCGCCACACAAGCCGAAGCCATCGGATACGTGGACGCCGACGGCGCCTCGCCGCCACAGGCTTTTCACGCGTTGGTGAAACGATTACCGGAAGCCGATTGCATCATCGGTTCGCGTTGGTTGCCGGGTGCGGTGTTGCATCAGGCGCAACCATGGGTGCGTCGCTTCACCAGCCGTTGCTTCCATCTCATCGTCCAGACGCTTTTCTGGATGAACATCAAAGACACGCAATGCCCGTGCAAAGTCATCCGCGCCGAGGCGATTCGGAAAATTCATCCCAACCTCCGCATCGCTGATCTTGCGTTCGACGTGAATTTGCTCGTTTCGCTCAGACGCGCAGGCTTCACGATTAAAGAAGTGCCGACTGAGTGGACGGACATGATCGGATCGAAAGTGACCGCGTCGCTGTTCCGTTCGTCGCTGACGATGTTCCTTTCCGTCGTACGCGTGCGGTTAATCTATTCACCGTTCTACCAGTTCCTGCGCCCGTTGCGTCCGTTGGAAGGCTGGATTTACGCAAAACTCCGCGCGCCGGCGCCACGGCCCGAAGAAAATTCGGGAACAAAAATAGTTTAACGCATGGCCTCGCTCGAACCGCAACGTTGGCTGGATTGGTGTTCGCGCCTGCAAGCCATCGCGCAAACCGGCCTCACGTTCACGAAGGACGCTTACGACATCGAACGCTACAAGGCGATTCGCGACATCGCCGCCGAGATGCTCGCCGCCGGCTCAGATGTGGAACTGACACGCATTCGCGAACTGCTTACCATCGATTCCGGCTACGCGACGCCCAAAGTGGACGTGCGCGGTGTGGTGTTTCGCGATGATAAAATTCTTCTCGTGCGGGAACGTTCGGATGGTTGCTGGACGCTGCCCGGCGGTTGGGCGGATTTAAATGAATCGCCCGCAGAAAATGTTGTCCGTGAAATTCGTGAAGAATCCGGATTCGAAACGCGTGTTTTGAAACTCCTCGCCGTTTGGGATCGCAGCAAACATCCGCACGAACCGACATTTCCCTTTCACGTGTATAAATTTTTTCTGCGCTGCGAAATTATCGGCGGCACGGCAGCGAACAGTTCCGAAACCGACGGCGTGGATTTCTTTGCGGAAAACGAATTGCCGGAACTTTCCATTACGCGAATCACGAAAGCACAGATTCAACGTCTCTTCGAACACGCGCGTCAGCCTGATTTACCGACCGACTTCGATCCATAGCCACCGACGTCAGAAAGCGGAGCAGAAATATCGGCACGGAATTTTCGTCTCGTCACCTCAGCGACTACGCCGATTCCAAAATCATATTCGCGTATTGAGTGGAATCACCGGTGCGAATCAGGCCGATGGCATTCGGCACGCGCTTCTTAAAGTCCACATGCGGCTCGAACTTGACCGCCGTTCCTTTGAGCGCATTAAGGAAACGTCGTTGCGTGCGTTTGTCATTTTTTTCTATGAACTCCTTTGCCATCCACGCTTTGCCAATCACGCAACTCCCCCGCACCGCTGCCAACACTTGCAGCACCGTCGGCACATCGTCCACCAGCGAAATATCCACCGTCTCGATTTGCGGCCAGAACGGAAACCCGCGATCTGCAATCACCAGCGTGTTGGTGTGCCGCACCCGCGCAATGAGTTCGAGAATGTGCGGATTGAGAATCCCGGATTTGAGCATGGCGAAGTTCTAGCGCTCGTGCGACCTCGGCTCAAATCAAAACTCCCGCAATCGTCGCGCTCAGATACGTCGCAAGCAAACCACCAATCATCGCGCGCACGCCAAGTTTCGCCATGTCGCCTCGGCGTTCCGGTGCAAGCGAACCAATGCCGCCTACTTGAATCGCGATGCTCGCCACATTGGCAAATCCGCACAACGCATACGTCCCAATCGTGTAACTGCGCGGATCAACCGTCACGCTGTTCAGCGACAGGTAACCGATGAACTCACTTAGCACGATGCGTTCACCGAGAACGCGTCCAATCGTCACGCAATCTTCCGTCGGCACGCCCATCAACCACGCAAACGGCGCGTTGAGCCAGCCCAGAATCATTTGCAACGTAACCGGGGTGCTGATGCCAAACTTCTGTTGCGGCCACACGAGCACGAAATTCACCAGCGCGACCAGTGCGACAAACGCAATCAACATGGCGATGACGTTTACCGAAAGCATCATTCCATCACTCGCACCGCGACACAGCGCATCCACACCGTTCACCGTGGTGCGCGGCGGATCTTTTACATGGCCACTGGCAGTTTCGCTGACCTCCGTTTCCGGCATCATGATTTTGGCGATTAATAACGCCGCCGGTGCGTTTAAAACCGAAGCCGTTAATAAGTGTCCGGCCACCTCCGGATGTCCTGCCATTTTCCCGAATTCCGCATATAACGCAGCCACTCCGCCGGCGATGGTTGCCATTCCGCCAGTCATCAGACACAGCAATTCACTTCGCGTCAGGCGAGGCAGATAAGGTTTCACCAACAACGGCGCTTCGGTTTGCCCCATGAAAACATTCGCCGCCGCCGACAAGGTCTCGGCGCCACTTGTCCGCATCGCCTTTCGCATCACCCACGCGAACGCCTGCACCACCTTCTGCAATATTCCCCAGTGATAAAAAAGCGACGATAACATCGCGACCACGATGATCGTTCCCAGAATCAACACCGCAAAAATCACCGTGTTCTGAGCACCAAACGCGGCAGTCATGGTTTCCTCTTTTGCCAACGGCCCGAAGACGAATTGCGTTCCTTCGCGAGCAAAGTCCGACAGCTTCGTAATGGCTTTTCCGGCGTATTCAAAAACGGCGTGCCCAAGCGCGGTTTTGAGAATCAGAATGGCGAAGATGAATTGTAGCGCCAAACCCCACAACACCGTACGCCATGGAAAGAGTTTACGATTGGCAGAAATTGCCCAGGCGACACCGAGAAAAGCCAGCAGTCCAAGCAAGCTGATCAGCTTCAGTTGCATGGCGCACGTTAGTGAGTTGAACGGGTGGCGTCGAGATTGGAGTGACAACACCGCCGCGCTTCCGGCTCAAATCGGCTTTTTCCAGATCGGCACGACGCGTTTCATTTCATCAATCAACCACTGACACGCGGCAAACGCTTCACCGCGATGCGGCGCAACAACTTCCACCCACAGCGACGGTTCATTCACCCGCACCACGCCGATGCGATGCACCAGTCGCACCGATTCAATTGGCCAGCGCCGCTCCAGCTCATCGAAGAGCAGATTGAATTGATGCGTGACCATCTTCTCAAACGCTTCGTACTCGATGGCTGAAATCGCCTGACCATTTTCGCTGCCGCGTACGACGCCGAGGAAATACACCACCGCACCCATGCCGTCGGAAACCTGACGTCCCACCAGCAGATTTGCTTCGTCAATCGGCTCACGCGTAATGGTAAGTTCGCGTTTCATGATTTGGAACTGACCGGCAATGGTGTCAGATCGGGCGCGACAAATTCCGCTTTCGCCTGCCAACTGACCAATCGCTCGGGTGAGTAGAAAAATCGCAGCGCTTTACGATTGAGCAACTGTTCTTGCGCTTCAAGGAACTCATCCGCACTGGCCGCCGGACCATATTCGCGCAACGTAAAATCAACCAGCCGCAACCACGCGACGGTCATCGTTTCGTGATAACCACGCTCCAGCGTTTCCGGAGTATCGGTCGCTGCGTTGTAACGACGGATGTTCTTCCGCACGCGTTCCAACGCCTGCTCGAACGGATACCGACCGAGATAAAGATACGCGACCTTCAAATGTGCTCGATGTTTCCACTCGGCAGACGGCAACGAACAATCTTCAAACGCCCGGAGGAACGCAGCATCGGCGTCGGTCATTTTCATTCAACCTCCCTGCACCGGCGGAAAAAGCGATACTTCGTCGCCATCCTTCAGTTCATACTCGCGCGATTGATAATCCACTCCTACGGCGAGCAACGTGGATTTTTTCATCGCCACGAGTTTGGGGAATTTCACCATCAAACGATCGTGCAATTCGCCGAGTGTGGTACCGGGCGGCAATGTTTCCGC
>CALAYC010000206.1 GCA_937894935.1 uncultured Verrucomicrobiota bacterium | reverse complement strand
GAAACTCAGCGTCGCGCCGAATGCATTTATCCGTCCGTCGCCGGCGGGAGACAGTCTGGGCGGTGTCGCACGCCGCACGCGCGAAACGATGTTGCTCTGCGAAGCAGCGGGTTTTGACACGATTTTGATTGAGAGTGTTGGCGTCGGACAAAGCGAAATCACGCTGCGTTCGATGGTAGATTTTTTTCTGCTGCTGTTGTTGCCTGGCGCGGGCGACGAATTGCAAGGCATCAAGAAGGGCATCGTCGAAATGGCGGACCTCGTCCTGATCAACAAAGCCGATGGCGAAAACCGCATGCGAGCCGAACATGCGCGAGCGGATCAGGACGCGGCATTGCATTATCTGCAACCGGCAACGCCCGGATGGAAAACGGAAGTGGCGTTGGCGTCTGCGTTGACAGGCGAAGGATTGCCGGAAACGTGGGCGCGGATTGAGAAATTTTACGCGGAGCTGGAAGCAAAAGGCGTGATTGCCAAACGCCGCCAGCAGCAGGCGTTGGAATGGTTGAACGCATTGATTCAGGACGAACTGCGGCGGCGATTTGAGCGCGATCCGCGCGTAATCGCGAAAATGCCGCAAGTGCGGGAGACCTTATTGCGCGGCGAAGTAACGGCCGTGCGCGCCGCACAAATTTTATTAGAAGCGCATGGAAACGCAAAAACTGAGGAGCCGAAATAAGCGTTTCTTTGGATGTTGAAGTGCAATTAAGCAGGGCAATGAGGCGAGTTGGATGGTGAACAAAACTGAAATTTTATGATTACAAAAATCGACCATCTGGGCATCGCAGTGAAGTCACTGGATGAAGCGGTGCCGTATTATGAAAAAGCGCTCGGCTTGAAGTGTGAGCATCGCGAAGAAGTGCCGTCGCAAAAAGTGCGCACGGCATTTTTTAATTGCGGCGAAGTGCATCTCGAATTACTCGAACCGACCGATCCTGAAAGTCCCATTGCCAAATATCTCGAGAAGAATCCTGCCGGCGGCATTCATCACATCGCCTTCGGCACGGACAACATCGAAGGGCAACTCAAACAGGCGGCGGATACCGGCGTGCGGTTGATCAATGAAAAGCCCTTTGACGGTGCGGGTGGAAAGCTCGTGGCGTTTTTACATCCGAAATCAACGTTCGGTGTGCTGACGGAATTTTGCATGCCGAAACCCGATTAAAACCAAACCACAAATGGACACGAATCGACACGAATGGAGCGCGGGCATTGCCTTTGGCTCAGCGCAGCTGAAACGGCCTCAAGGCCGCGCTTCGGACAGCAAGGCTGGTGTTCCTTCGTGCTCATTCGTGGTTCAACTCTGAAATTTTATGGCCATACCGAAATCATTGCTGGACGAACTGGAAAAGAAGCGCGCGGAAGCCCGGCTTGGCGGAGGCGCGGACAAGTTGGAAGCGCGACGCAAGAAAGGCGTGATGACGGCGCGCGACCGCCTCGCGGCGTTGTTCCAGGAAGGCACGTTTCAGGAATCCGGCATGCACGCCGATCACGACTGTCACAACTTCGGCATGGAGAGGAAATCATTGCCGGGCGACGGCGTGGTGACGGGCACAGGATTGGTGGACGGTCGCGCGGTCGCGGCGTTCAGTCAGGATTTCACGGTCGGTGGCGGCGCGTTGGGACGCATTCATGCGAAGAAGATTTGCGACATGATGGATCACGCGCTGAAAGCGGGTTGTCCGATTGTCGGTTTCAACGATTCCGGCGGCGCACGCATTCAGGAAGGTGATGACTCGCTGTCCGGTTACGGTCAGGTGTTTTTCCGTAACGTGCTCGTGTCAGGCGTCGTGCCACAAATCGCCGTTATCGCCGGACCCTGCGCCGGCGGCGCCGCGTATTCGCCCGCGTTGATGGATTTCATCATCATGGTGAAAGGCAGCGCGAACATGTTCATCTGCGGGCCGGAAGTCATCCAAGCGGTCACCGGGCAGAAGTGCACAATGGATGAAATCGGCAGTGCGCAAGCCCATGCGAGTGTGAGCGGCAACATTCACTTCGTCGCGGAAAATGACGCCGACGCAGTGCGTATCGTGAAGAAACTGCTGTCCTATCTGCCGTCGAACAACGTGATAGATCCGCCGCACACGCCGACGCCGAATCTGGATCTGAGTCTCGATCCCGGAATGAACGAATTGATTCCGGACAGTTCGAAGCTGCCGCTCGACGTCACGAAAGTCATCGCGCGATTGGTGGACAACGGCGATTACCTCGAAGTGATGAAAGAGTTCGCGAAGAACATCGTCATCTGCTTCGCGCGAATTCAAGGCATCGTCGTCGGCATCATTGCGAATCAACCGGCAGTCAAAGCAGGCACGCTGGATATTGATGCGTCGGACAAAGCGGCACGCTTCATCCGGTTCTGCAACGTATTCAACATTCCGATCGTGACGCTCGTGGATGTGCCGGGATTTCTGCCCGGTGTGGCGCAAGAGCGTGGTGGCATTATCCGCCACGGCGCGAAAATGTTGTTCGCGTATGCATCCGCCACCGTGCCGAAGATCACGGTCATTCTGCGCAAAGCGTATGGCGGTGCGTATCTCGCCATGTGCAGTGCGGACATGGGCGCGGATGCGGTTTACGCATGGCCGACGGCGGAAATCGCCGTGATGGGTGCGGAAGGCGCCGTGAAGATTCTCTACAAACGCGAGATTGCCGCGGCCGCCAATCCGAAAGCTGAAGAAGCGCGTCTCGTCGCTGAATATCGCGATCATTTCTGCTCGCCCTACGAAGCGGCGAAGAAGGCGATGATCAATGACGTGATCAATCCTGCCGAAACACGCGCGGTGGTTTCGTTGGCGCTGCGTAATGTGCTGACGAAACGTGAAACCCGGCCGCCGAAGAAACACGGAACCATTCCGCTTTGATTATGATGACACCTTTAATTGCTGCGGTAGCCAACACCTCTACCAGCGTAGGCGAGGTCTTCACCAAATATCTCGGTTACCAGGCGGTCGGAATGATGGTGGTCTTGATCGCTCTGACGGTCTTGTACGGCGTTTGTGCATTCGTCGGCACGTTCTTCGCCAAACAACGAGAGCGACAAAAGGAAATCGCTGCAGCCGCCACAACTACAACGCCATTGCCAGTCGCACCGCCAACGCCTCAACCGACCGCGCCTGCGGAAGTCGAAGCAACCGATCCACGCGTCGTGGCCGCAATCGCTGCCGCTATCAGTGTGGTACTGGCGCGACCGTATCGCATTATTGAGATTCAAACCGCTGGGCATTCGACGGGTATGACCAGTCCTTGGGCCATTGAGGGACGTTTCCAACATTTTTCATCGCATAAAGTTCGTTGAACCAGAAAGGCTATCATGATCCGAAAACTTCGAGTCACTGTTGACGGCAAACCCTATGACGTAACGGTGGAAATTCCTGACGACGCCGCAGCGAGTCCGGTCGCCGCCCCAGTGGCAACGACACCCGTAATGGCGGCAGCTCCGGCGGCTCCAGCGGCCACTCCGCCACCTGCGCCAGCACCAACTCCGGCTGCTCCAGCGTCTGCACCGGCCTCAGCAGGTCCGGGCGATGTAGTCAGCCCGTTGTCCGGTCGCGTCACGGCGATCATTGCACAAGTGGGCCAAACCGTGAAAGAGGGCGACCACTTAATCACGCTGGAAGCGATGAAGATGAACACGTTTGTGTTCGCGCCTCGCGCCGGCAAGGTCGCGGAAATCAAAGTGGCGGTCGGCGCCGCCGTGGAAGAAGGACAAGCGCTAGCGCGATTGGAGTAACGCTATGTTTGATTCACTGTTGAATCTCATCAATCTCACCGGCTTCCCTGCCCTCACCTGGCAGATGGTAGTCATGTGGGGCGTGGTGTTCGTGCTGTTGTATCTGGGCGTTTATAAAGGCTTCGAGCCGCTGCTGTTGATTCCCATCGCGTTCGGCGCATTGCTCGCCAACCTGCCGACGCAAGGGATGATCAACGAACCGCCCGGGCCGGTGGCGAGTTCTCACGCCGGGATTGTGGAAACAATAGTGGTCAAACCGCAGCAATCGGTAAAGGAAGGCGACGTACTGGCAATGGTGCGAACCACCGATGGTAAATTGGTGGAACTGAAATCCAAAGGCCACGGCACCGTGGAAAAAATCGAAGCGGCCATCGGCCAGGAGGTTCACGAAGGTCAAACTGTTCTCACCACCTATGGCAACGAACCGGGCGGTCTGTATTACTACATCTATAAAGGCATCAGTTGCGAAATCTTCCCGCCGCTGATTTTCCTCGGCGTCGGTGCGTTGACGGATTTCGGACCGCTGATTGCGAATCCGCGCACATTGCTGCTCGGCGCGGCAGCGCAGCTTGGTGTGTTCTGCACGTTCATCGGCGCGTTGTTACTGGGTTTCACTGCGGGACAATCCGCTTCGATTGGAATTATCGGCGGCGCAGATGGGCCGACGGCGATTTTCCTGAGTTCCAAACTCGCGCCGGAGTTGCTTTCGCCGATTGCGGTCGCGGCGTACAGCTACATGGCGCTCGTGCCATTGATTCAACCGCCCATCATGCGGGCATTGACCACGGAGAAAGAGCGAAAGATTCGTATGAAATCGCTGCGCAACGTGTCGCAGTTGGAACGATTGATCTTCGCGCTGGTGGTGACGGTTTTCGTCATCCTGCTCGTGCCGGCAGCATCGGCGTTGGTCGGCATGTTGATGCTCGGCAACTTCCTGCGGGAATGCAACGTGACGGAACGTCTCGTCAAAGCGTCGCAAAACGAAATCATCAACGTCATCACGATTTTCCTCGGCACAAGCGTCGGCATCACGATGACGGCAGACCGGTTCATTCAATGGGAAACCATCAAAATCATTTTGCTCGGCGTGGTGGCGTTTGGAATGTCCACCGCGGGTGGCGTGTTGATGGCGAAGTTCATGAACCTGTTCTCCAAGAATAATCTCATCAATCCGCTCATCGGTGCGGCAGGCGTTTCCGCTGTGCCGATGGCTGCTCGCGTTGCGCACGTGGAAGGTCAGAAAGCGGATCGGAATAATTATCTTCTGATGCACGCGATGGGTCCGAACGTCGCGGGCGTGATTGGAACGGCAGTGGCCGCCGGATATTACCTCGCAACATTGGCACGATGACGACTGAATTCCCATCCAAAGCCGCCGCGACTGCTCGCGTGTTGGGCAGCAGCGGCTGGAATTTGTGGGAATACGACGAAGTCACCTCAACCAATCTCATCGCCGCGACCCTCGAACCGTGGCACGCGGTTCGCGCCGACACGCAAACCGCCGGACGCGGTCGCTTTCAACGCCAATGGGTTTCCGATCCGGGCGGGTTATGGCTGTCGGCCGTCGTGCCGGTGGAAACCAATTCAACCGCCTGGCGGTTGTTACCGTTGGTAGCAGGGTTGGCGGTTTGCGAAGTGTTGCGCGACGTAGGTGTGCCGGATTTGCGATTGCGTTGGCCCAACGATGTGTTGAGCGACAATCGGAAAATCTCCGGGCTGTTGATTGACCAATTCCGCGCCGGTCGCGCGGTTGTCGGAATCGGCGTTAATGTCGCGAATCATCCGGAAGTTCGTGATGGCAAACTTAACGGCGCCGTCACGCGCCTCGCTGACTTTGTCGCAACTCCACCTTCGCTGTCCGATTTAGCCGAACAGATTTTAATCGCACTGAAAGCGACCTGGAAAACTGCGTTGGATGGCGATGCGGCGCAATTGTTGCCACGCATCAATGCGCTGTGGAATTTGCCGCGCCGTGTCGAAGTGGATCTCGATGGCCCGATTCTGCGCGGAGATTTTCGTGGTGTGGACGCTGCAGGACGATTGTTGCTCTGCGACGATTCAAACCGATTTCATCAACTTGAACCGCAAGAGGTGCGGCTCTTGCGCGATACCGATTGATTACCTCATGAACTCATTGACGAAACTTACAGCCGAGGAAGCAGCCTTATTGATTCACGATTCTGAAACGCTGGCCGTGAGCGGATTCACTGCCGCGGGTGCGCCTAAGGTGGTACCGCGAGCCATCGCCGCGCGCGCCGAAGCCGAACACGCAGCGGGGCGCCCGTTCAAAGTAAATGTGATTTCCGGCGCGAGCACGGGACGTTCACTCGACGGCGCGTTGGCCAAAGCAAAAGCCATCGGGTTTCGGACGCCGTATCAATCCGATCCGGATTTGCGCAAGAGCATCAACGCAGGTGAGACGCGGTTTTTCGATATGCACCTGTCGCGGTTGCCGCAGGATGTACGTTACGGATTTCTCGGCCCGATTCATCTCGCAGTGATTGAAGCGTGCGAAGTGACCGAATACGGCGAAATCGTTCTGACCTCGTCCGTCGGCGCTTCGCCAACGTTCTGCAACAAAGCGGAAAAAATTGTCATCGAATTGAATCGCTATCACCCCGATTTCCTGCGCGGCGTGCATGATATTTTTGAACCGGAAGATCCACCGCGCCGCAGTGATATCCCCGTGTTCCGCCCGTCGGACCGCATCGGCCAACCGGTGATTCAAGTCGATCCGTCTCGCATCGTTGGGGTCGTGGAAACGAATCATCCGGATGAAACGAGCGCTTTCCCTGCGGTGAGTCCAATCACCGCGAAAATCGGTAACAATGTGGCGGAATTTCTCGCAGCGGAAATCAAACGTGGACTGATTCCAACGACGTTTCTGCCAGTGCAATCCGGTGTGGGCGATACCGCGAACGCCGTATTGATGGCGATGGCGGATCACCCCGGCATTCCTGATTTCCAGATGTACACCGAGGTCATTCAGGACGCCGTGATTGCTCTGATGCGGAAAGGTCGGGTGACGTTTGCGAGCGGTTCGTCATTGACCGTCCCATCCGAAACGCTCGAAGGGATGTACAAAGACTGGACCTTTTTCCGGCCGCGCCTCCTGTTGCGACCACAGGAAATTACGAACAATCCCGAAGTCGTGCGGCGCATTGGAACGATTTCCATCAACACCGCACTGGAAGTGGATTTGGGCGGTAACGTGAACAGCACGCACGTGCTCGGGCGTAACATGATGAACGGCATCGGCGGCTCGGCGGATTTTGCGCGCGCGGCGTTTCTCTCCATCTTCATCTGTCCGTCCACGGCGAAAGGCGGCGGGATCAGCACGATTGTGCCGATGGTCAGCCATCTCGACAGCAGCGAACACTCGGTAAGCATCGTCGTGACGGAACATGGCGTGGCCGATTTGCGCGGCCGCGCTCCGTGCGAACGCGCGAAACTTATCATCGAGAACTGCGCGCATCCGGATTATCGCCCGCTGTTGCGAGAATACGTGAACCGCGGCGGCACCGGCCACTCGTTGCAGAATCTCAGCAACGCATTCAAGATGCATCTGGCGTATGGCCAATCCGGCGACATGCGGCAGGTGAAATGGGAGTAACGAGAGTTACAACCGTCAGTCGCCAGAGGTTGGTATCTGACGCCTGAAAAACCCGGTTGCGCTGGAGAGGGCGTTTGTTCAACACTTCGCCATGCTCTCCAGGGTTTGGGCGGCGGCGGTCAATGGCATCGAAGCATTTCCGGTTGAAGTCGAAGTCAGTGCGGGATTCGGCGACACCAATATCATTATCGTGGGCTTACCCGATGCAGCGGTGAAGGAATCTCGCGATCGCGTAACCACCGCGCTCAACAGCTCCGGGTTCAAATTCTCCTACGGCCGCACCACCATCAATCTCGCGCCCGCCGACGTGAAGAAAGAAGGGCCGAGCTTCGACCTGCCTATCGCCATCGGAATGCTCGCCGCGAGCGAACAGATTGAAACCGATCAACTCGATAATTTTGTCTGCGTCGGTGAACTCGCATTGACCGGCGCGGTGCGTCCATGCAAAGGCGTTTTACCGATTGCCATTCGCGCCAAACAGGACGGCAAAGTCGGCGTGCTCGTTCCGGCGGAAAATGCCGCCGAAGCTGCCGTGGTTGAAGGCTTGCAGGTGATCCCCATTCAGAATCTGCGCGAGGCGACGAACTTTCTCGAAGGCCAGATCACCATCAAACCCACACGCGTGGACATCGCGAAAATCTTCGATCAACCGCTCGATGACGACGTGGATTTCGCGGAAGTGAAAGGCCAGGAATCCGTGAAACGCGCGTTGGAAATCGCAGCCAGTGGCGGCCACAACGTTTTACTTATCGGCCCGCCCGGCACCGGAAAATCCATGCTCGCGAAACGGCTCGCGACGATTCTTCCGCCACTCACATTGGATGAAGCGCTGGAAACGACGAAGATTCACAGCATCGTCGGACTGCTGCCGGCGGGACAGGGATTGATTACGCGCCGACCGTTTCGCGCGCCGCATCACACCGCGAGCGACGCCGGCTTGCTCGGCGGAAACATCAACCCGACGCCCGGCGAAATTTCCCTCGCGCACAACGGCGTGTTGTTTCTCGATGAATTACCCGAATTCAAACGCAGCGTGCTCGAAACGATGCGTCAACCGTTGGAAGAAGGACGCGTCACAATTTCGCGCGCCGCTGGCACGATGACATTTCCCTCGCAATTCATGCTCGTCGCCGCGATGAACCCAACGCCGGATGGCAAGATGCCGCATGAAAGCAAGAGTTCGCCGCGGGAGATTCAGAATTATCTCGGACGCATTTCCGGACCGCTCTTGGACCGCATTGATATTCACATCGAAGTACCGCAGGTAAAATTTCGCGAGATGACCGGTGAAGCGAACGGCGAACCCTCCGCGCAAATTCGGGAACGGGTCGTCGCCGCGCGGCGCATTCAACAACAACGTTTCGCCGCCCGATCAAAAATTACCTGCAACGCCCGCATGGCGACGCGCGAGATTAAAGAATTCTGCGCACTGGATGAGCCAACGAAGGAACTCCTGCGCAGTGCAATGGCCGAATACAACCTCAGCGCGCGTGCCTACGACCGGATTTTGAAAGTCGCCCGCACGATTGCGGACTTGGCCGCAGCAGAAAGGATTTCCACCGAACACGTAAGCGAAGCAATTCAATTGCGTTCGTTGGATCGGCAATTGTGGGGGTGAGGGAGGACGAACCTAATGAGTAACTACCAAGAACCGCCCCCTTTACGGGCGTTGCGGATTCAATATCCCGGGAGCGATTTATCATGTATGAATCGCGGGGATCGGCACGAGGAGATTTTCCGGGATGACGAGGATCGCGAGCGAAACTACGACCGGAAAGTTGTTGCGCTGACCGGCAGGAGTGGTAGAACGACCTCGAACCCGGTTTGCGACCAGTCAGAAAAGTTGATGAGAATGAACTGACCTGCGTGGAACGGCTTGATGATTTATGGGTAAGTTTCCAAAACCAAGAACCGACCCCTTTACGACCCGACCCCTTTACGACCCCTTTACGTATGATTTGGATGGCAACCTGACCAGTGATGGTTTGTGGACAAATTTGTGGAATGGAGAGAACCGGCGCATCACCATTGAGAGCCGCAGCACGCTGGCAACGGCAGCGAAGGGGAAGGTGGAGTGGACGATTCTGGCCGATGGACGGTGGGTGGAACGGGTTGTGTCCACGAACAACGGGACGAGCTACTATCCATCCCAAACCAACCGCTACGTGTGGGACAACCAGGTACTCCTCGCTGTTCTCGATCACACGAATGGAGTGGTGCTTTCATTCATGCGCGGGCTAGACCTGAGCGGTTCGCTCCAAGGTGCGGGTGGTGTAGGCGGGGTGTTGGCCGTCAAGGCTGGAACGTCTGCCCAATGCGGCGCGATGACGAACACCGCCCATTTCACCTGCTACGATGGCAATGGCAACGTGACGGCTCTGATGAACGCGGCGACAGGTGAGGAGAGTGCGCGCTATGAGTATGCGCCGTTTGCTGAAAAACTCCGTGAAACCGGCCCGATGGCGAAGCTCAACCCCATCCGCTTCAGCACCCAATACGCGGACGATGTCACGGATGATACGAAGTATTTGTTCCGGGATTTAAGTGATGGCCGCTGGTTCAGCCGCGACTCATTGGAAGAGTTTGGCCATATCTTCATTCAGCAAAATCGTTGGCCTGAAACAGAAAAGCTCTTGGTTGTGCTCCGAATGCCGAATATATCTTCTGGGCGTAAAATGGGACGCACCAGAGGTTTTGGCGGAGAAATTCGCACAACAATGAGTGCAGTCAAAAACCCACAACTGGCACATTTTGAGTATCAGTCTTGCCAAAACGATCTCGTGAATCGGTTTGATTTGTACGGGCAAGTCGAAGTTCCACCGACCGTTAAATGTTTTTACATTTTACAAGGGGTTGTTGGCCTTGGTGTCGCAGCTGCTGATTGGATAATATTCAATCGTGTATGTTTGGACCTTGCAGATCATCCAGGTGAAGAAGCGTATGGTCCGTCGCCTGGGGCTGCCGCATTGACTATTGTGCATGCTGCTGCGATTTCGGTGCATTGCGGTGCTGGAGGAGGGAGAGTATACATGCATGTATGGTTTGATGGTGAATGTAACTGTAAGCGGAATTATGTGGTAATCTGTAATGAGTGTCCCTCAGGAGGCGCATGAAAAAGTTAGCGACTAGAAGCCATCTCATAAATATGTGCTTGTACTTTTATCGTTAAAGTACTATGTG
>CALAYC010000205.1 GCA_937894935.1 uncultured Verrucomicrobiota bacterium | reverse complement strand
CCAAACAGTCTGGTAAAAGAACCGCGTCCAGAGACACAATTGAACCGCGTGTTAAAACTCAATACTGGTTTTGGCGGCGTCAACGGCGCGCTCATTCTGGAACGAAAATGAAACGGATGCAGCACCAGTTCCCATGAGTAATCCTTTCGTCATCGCCGCTCATTCCGTAACGCGCGCGGATCTTGCGACGGCGCGACTCGGCCAGCGCTTCGGTCGGATGGATTTGACGTGTCAACTCAGCCTGGCTGCAGTGGAGCCGCTCGCACCATTTTTCGATTCGTTTCCGCGCGAACGCATCGCAATCGTGCTCGCGGCTCGCGCAAGTTCATTGCCGACGGATGTAATGTATTGGGAAGGACACAACGAACCGGGCGGCTTAAGCCCGACGTTGTTCACTTACACTCTGCCGAGCGCGGCCATCGGCGAATTAGCGATTCGGCATCGGCTTCGCGGACCGAATCTTTGTTTCGTCAGCAATGGGCACGAAGTTTTAAGCGAAGCGACGGGATTAATCAGTACTGCGGAAGCGGACGCCTGCGTGTGCGTGTTTGCGCAAGTAATTTCAGCCTCGCTAACAGAAACAATTGCTTTACCTGAAACTGCGCGTGCCGATGCGGTTTTTCTGCAACGCACGGGCCCGGGACTGCTGGAACTGGGGGAAAATCACCGTGACATAGAGTCGTTGTGTGCTAACCTTCGCGCGCAAAATTGAGCGAGTTAATCCATGGCCATTTCAACGACGGAACTGAAGCAGAACATCATCACGGCTTTGAACCTACAAGACATTACGCCGGAACAAATTGACGATGAAGCACCGCTTTTTGGCGCGGGCTTGGGCCTGGATTCCATTGATGCACTCGAACTGGTGGTGATGCTGGAAAAACATTACGGCATCGTCATCAAAGACATCGAAGAAGGTCGCCCGGCGTTTCGTTCCGTGCGCACGCTGGCGGACTTCATCGATGCACGACGCTCCTCCGCGTAGTGGCCGACCGTTTCCCAGTCATCACCGGTCTGGGCGTCATCGCCGCGCCCGGCGTTACTGTTGCGGAAGTCTGGGCGGCGATTGCGGCCGGCCAGACGGCACTTCAACCGCTCACGCTTTTCCACTCGCCTCGCTACGGTCAGATTCCGGTGGGCGAAATTCGCCATGACCTCGTCGCCCTCGGCGCACCCGTGCGCGGATCGCGAAGTGATAAACTCGCCTGGCTCGCCGCGCGTGATGCCATTCGTGACGCGCAATTGGATTTCAGCCAATGCGGCAATCGCACCGGCGTTGTTCTCGGCTGCTCGGTGGGCGGTTCGTATGACAGTGAAAAATTTCTCGTCACGTTACTGAAAAAAAACCGAATGCGTCCTCGGGCCACGCGGTTTCACGAATGCTCGTCGCCCGTGGACGCCATCGCGAATGACTTCGGTTGCTACGGTCCCAGTCTGGCGATTTCAACCGCGTGTTCGTCCGGCGGACTCGCCATTGCGACAGCGGCAGATCTGATTCAAAGCGGCGCCGCAGACGTAGTGATTGCGGGCGGTACAGATTCCTTGGCCCGCACTACGTGGGCAGGCTTTCATTCGTTGCTGCTTGTGGATTCGCAAGGTTGCCGCCCGTTTGATGCGAATCGCGGTGGAATGAGTTTCGGCGAAGGCGCAGCGGTTTTGATTCTTGAAGCGGAAGAACACGCGCGAAAGCGCAATGCGCGCATCATCGCGCGATTGACCGGTTGGGGCGCGAGTTGTGATGCGCATCATGCCACCGCTCCGCATCCGGAAGGCGCTGGCGCTTTGGCCGCGATGCAATCGGCCCTGCGACGCGCCCAACTTTCGCCCGCTGACATCGGCTACATCAACGCCCACGGCACCGGCACGCGCGACAACGACGTCGCCGAAGGCAAAGCTCTGAAAGCATTGTTTGGTGACAACGTCCCGCCGTTCTCCAGTACGAAACGTTTCTTTGGCCATTCACTCGCATCGAGCGGCGCGATTGAAGCCGTCGTTTGCATCGAAGCGTTACGCCGCCAACAATTACCCGGCAATCCTGGCTTTCACGAAATCGATCCGGCCATCGGACTCACACCGGTCACCGAAACCCGCCTCGGCACGTTCACGCACGTGATGAGCAATTCATTCGGATTCGGTGGTAATAATGCGGTGCTGATTTTTTCCTCTGCCGACACTCAACCAAAAACTCTGCCAACTCCCAGCGCTCCAGCCCACATTGTGAACCTCGGCGTCATTGCACCTGATCAGATTGTAGATCGGCAGGTGGAATGGCCGCTGCCGCCGGAAACGGTGCGCGCTCACGCGTGCAGTCCGCAGGCTGATGCGGCAACCTTGAATCCAATTCAACGCCGTCGGCTCAGTCGATTGTGTCAGATGGCGATTCTTGCAGCGCGGCGCGCAGGAAAACCGGAATCCGGCCATCGCGCCGCCATCGCTCTCGGCACCGGATTCGGCAGCCTCGATGAAGGTGCAGTATTTCTCGAAAATCTCATTGCGAAAGACGAAGCCGAGCCGATGCCGACGCGGTTTCCGGGTTCGGTTCACAATGCGCCCGCCGGGCAGATTGCAATTGATCTCGGTGTGCGTGGCATGAATTCCGCCCCGACTGCCGGAGAGATTTCTTTCGAAGCTGCGCTCTGGCAGGCGATGAATCAGTTGTCCTGTCACGAAGCTGATGAAGCACTCGCCGGTGCAATTGATGAACTGAATCGTTATCCGCTTTACCTCGGGAAACGTTGGGGTGCGTGGGACGACAAAACCATGCCCGGCGAAGCAGCGGTCATCGCCCGACTTCAACGCGAATCTATCAGCGCTCCGCTGGCGCGCGTGACCAACGTAAAGCTGGGACGATTCCGCCGACCGTTCGACGCAAAACTCGAAGCCGAATGGATCGCGGCGCAGTTAAATTTGAAAGACGTGACAGCCATCGTCAGTGGCGCGCGCGGTTGGCCGCCGTTAGATCCGCTGTATGCGCGCGTGGTCGCGGAATTGACGCGCATCATCGGTCACCCGCTCGAACATCAGACGTATCGGGAACGTTGCGGTGAATTTCCTGCGGCATCTGCATTCGGTTTTTCCGTCGCGGTTGATCTGGCGCGTGCCAAACAATCAGCCGTACTGCTCTACACGCTATCACTGCGCGGCGGCAAAGCGGTTTGTCGTATCGAACCCTGACGCGTCGCTCAACTTCGCATGAGCCGGTTTCACATCTCCGCAACCTTCGCTCTCGTCGTTGGTGCTGTCGCGCTCGCGACGAGCAACTGGATTCTGTTGAGTGCGACGTTGCTCGTCTTCTTTGTTCTGATGGGATGCGGAGTGGCGATTCCGCAAATGCGCTTTTTCGGTCCGTATATTTGTCGTGGCAATTCCAATCAACGTCAGGTTGCATTGACGTTCGATGACGGACCTGATCCGCGTTCAACGCTACAACTTTTACAAGTACTCCGTGAACACGAGGTCGAAGTGGCATTTTTTGCGATCGGCAAAAAAGTGGAAGCCGAGCCGCGGCTCGCGAATGAAATTCTCCGCGGCGGCCATCTATTGGAGAATCATTCGTTTCAACACAGCAACTTCACGAATTTTTATCCAGCGTCCCGTCTCTTGAAGGAACTTTCTCGCGCGCAACAGAGCATCGAAAAACTTACCGGCACGACGCCCCATTTCTTTCGCCCGCCCATCGGCTTATCCAATCCCAACACCTTTCGCGTCGCCGCCGCGCTCAACCTGAAAGTCATCGGTTGGGACATCCGGAGTCTCGACACCCAAATTACCGATCCGGAAAAAGTCGTCCGGCGAATTGAGCGTGCCCTGCGTCCTGGTGCTATCATTCTGCTGCATGACGGCAACATCCCGGCGGAACGGCTTGTGACGACAGTGAAATTGCTGCTCGCCAGATTGCGCGAACACCGGTACGAAGTTGTGCGTCTGGATCGAATGTTGAAATGAGAACGATGGCGAAGATTTTTCTGCAATCGCAGCGACTGAAGTTTTTCCCGCTACGAAGCGCGATCGCGATGTTGTGCGTGTTTTTTAACGTCGCTGCATTCGCGGAATCGCCCGCACTTACTCCGGTTACCGATCCCAAACCGCTGCTCGATCAGATGCAATCAGAGATGGCGAAGGTGTCTTCGTTTTATCTGGAGTTCGTGCAGGAACGGCGGTTGAAACTGTTCGACGAACCGCTCAAAACCGAAGGCGCGATGGTAATGACTCAAAGCGGCGACATGCGCTGGGAAACAACCACACCATTTCAATCCATTCTGTTGGGCAACGCGAAATCCGTCGCGCAATTCGAGTTCAGCAAAGGCAAATGGGAAAAACTCAAAGTCGGCATGCCGCAAATGCTCAAACAGATGTTGCAGCAAATGACGTTGATGCATCAGGGCAAACTCGAAACGCTCACGAATGATTTCGCGCTGACGGTTTCCACCGGCGCGGTAACGGTCGTGACAATGACGCCAAAAAATAAAGACATCAGCTCATTTATCGCGGCGCTGGAAATTCATCTCGCGCCGGATTTAACCGCTACCCGCGAAGTAGTCATGCGTGAACCGGGTGGCGATTTTACGCGCATCATTTTTAATCGTGAAAAACGCAACGTGACCCTGCCGCCCGGCACGTTCGATCAGAACAAACCTCTTGATCTTGCAGCAATCAAGGCCGCCGTGCAGGCGGACAAATAATTTGCAACACAACTTGTGATCCAAGTTCCAACATCCAACAACCAGGCTTCAGAGAAGCATCAAATTCAGAGCTTCAATCGTCGTCATGCTGCGACTCAGAAATCTGAAGCCTGGCATTTGAAGTTTTTCCGGAGATTGAAATTCGAGACTTGGAGCATCAACTGCGTCCTGTTGCTCATTCCATTTTTATTCCTCGGTTGCCGAACCGCTGCGCCGCAAATCACTCGTCCGCCAAATTTATTTCCCGCCGAAGCGTTGATTACGCAACGCGGCGTCCTCACAACATTCTTCGGCAGGCAATACACGTTGAACGGTTATCTCGCGCTCAGCGCCACGCATGGGCAACGTCTCGTACTTACGGAAAATTTCGGCAACGTTCTTGCGGATGTGCTCATCACACCCGACGGCCAAACGCATGTGATGAAATCCAGCGCGGGATTCAAACCGGAGTGGATTGAGCGTTACATCGCCGCCGATGTGCGTTGTTTGTTCGGCACACCCCGGCCCGATGATGATTGTCCCGGACAGATTCTCAGCGCGGAAGAGATGCGAATCGAGCGCCGTTGGTATTCGCTCGACTTACGCACTATCAATATCAAAACCGGTTCGCAACCCGTCGCCATGTTCGATCCATCGTCAAAGGAGACTCCATGAAATGGCGTGATTCCATCTCTGCAGCGCGAATCAGCGGTCCGACACCACTCAGCACCGGCGGCACGCGCACCGAATTCTGTTTTCCTGCCAGCGACCCGACCTTCGCCGGACATTTTCCGACCCGACCGCTGTTACCCGGTGTTTATCAACTGGAAATCGCACGGTTCGCCGCAGAATTGACGCTGCAAGAACCGCTGGTGGTGCGAGAGGTGACAAAAGCCCGATTTCTGCGTCCTATTATTCCGGCTGAAATTGTGAGGGTGGAATTGAAACTTACCGAGAAAACCGACACGATTCAGGCGCGCGCTGTGTTTTCGGTAACCGGCCAACCGGCTGGCGAAACGATTTTGCAATTGGCGCGTCATAACCCGGATTAAACCATTTTTTACCACGGATGAACGCGGACACACCCGGCTGGGGATTTTTCTTCGCGCCAGTCGCATTCAATTCAATTGAACGCGCGATTAGTCGCGCTGCACTGTTGCACCATACTCATTCGCGTTCTCTCCGGGACAAATCTTTTTCATGAAGCGGCTGATCAAAGCTCTATTCATTCTCGCAGTCTTCGTTTTCACCGGCTGGCTCGCGGGGAAAATGTTGTTACGCATGTGGACGGCGAAACCACCGCCGCTGCCCGCCGACACATCCATCATGCAAGCGCAACCGGAAACGCGCGACGGCAAGACGTGGCTCGGTCAATCGTGGTTCACGCAACGCGACGGATTGCCGGTTATCCGTTTGAAAGGTGCGCCGTTCGACATGGGCTATGCATCCGGCAAGTTGCTAGAGAAACAGATGCACACGCTTGAGGATGAATTCCTCGTCATGATTCGCGGTTACGTGCCGCAGGCGTGGAAAATCAAAGTTCTCAAATCCTACATCACGTTTCGCAATCGCCGTCTCAGCGATTATGTGGCGCTGGATTATCGGCTACAGATTTACGGCACAACTCTCGGTTGTCCGGACATTCATCCGGAGTTGGGCGATTATTACGACCGCCTGCTCAACTATCACGCCGCGCACGACATTTCGTACATGATGATTGATAATCCGCTCGTCTCCAAAGCGGGTTGCACGTCGTTCGGCGCGTGGGGCAGCGCTACGGAAAACGGCCATCTCATCACGGGTCGCAATTTCGACTGGGAAGCAGCGGAAGTTTTCAGCCGGGATCGCGTGGTGATTTTGTGCGAACCCGACGGCGACATTCCATTTGTATCGCTCGCCTGGGCCAGCATGGCGGGCATCGTTTCCGGCATGAACCGCGCCGGCATCTCTGTCACGTTAAACGGCGCACCATCCAGTCTGCCCGCCGACACCGCAACTCCTGCGGCCATGCTCGCGCGCCATGTTTTGCAAAAAGCCAGTAACCTCGAAGAAGCGCTCAAAATCATCAACGAAAACCGCGTCTTTGTTTCCACGCTCTGGCTCGTCGGCAGCAAAGCGGATGGCAAGTTTGTCGTCGTGGAAAAAACTCCGACCGCTACGAATGTTCGCGAACCGGAAGGCGACTTCATTGTTTCCGCCAATCACTTTCAAACACCTAAACTCAAAGATGACGATCGCAATCAACGTTACATGACCGAGGCAACTTCCCTGCCCCGTTATCAACGCATGACCGAACTCATCGAAACCAATCACGGCGCCATCACGGTCGAACGCACCGCCGAAATTCTCCGCGACCGTCAATTACCCGGCGGCAAATTCGTCGGCAACGGTCATCGCGCCACGATCAACGCGCTCATCGCGACGCACAGCACAATCATGGATCTGACCGATGGAATTTTCTGGGCTGCGTCTCCGCCGAATCAGCTTGGGAAATTTGTTGCTTTCGACGTCAACGATTTCGATCGCGAACTTCCAACGCGCACTATCGCCGCCGATCCGATGCTGGCCTCCGGCGAATTTGAAAAAGCGCGTGAAGCAAAGGAAGCACTCGGAGCAGCCGCACGAGCGTTACAATTACGCGACGAGAAAACCGCACTTGAAGCAGCGGAAAGAGCGGAAGCGAATAACCCGGGATTCTATCAGAATGCGTGGTTACGTGGATTAGCATTGTTAGGTTCAGGGCGGAATGACGAGGCCATCGCTGCCTTTGAAGCGGCGCTCGCCGCGCAACCTGCCTTTCAGAGCGAGCGGCAGGAAATCGAAACCTGGATTCAACAGGCTCGCATCAAAAAGTGATCTGAATGGAATCCTCGTCCGTCTCGAAATCCCCGCCTGCGCCGCGTCGTATCACCCGAGCCGTGCGCTTTGCGCAATGGTGCATCGGATTCTCCATGACGTTGCTGCTCGCTCTGCCTTACTTGCGACGCACGCACGGCATGGAGCG
>CALAYC010000204.1 GCA_937894935.1 uncultured Verrucomicrobiota bacterium | reverse complement strand
GTGAAACGGCAATGAGTTTTTGTTCAGCGCGAACAAGTCGCGGCGAAGATCACAATTTTGAGTATCGGATGATTGCTGCAGATGGGCGCGCGGTGTGGTTGGCGGATTTTGTGACGGTGGTTATGGAACAGGGCCGCCCGGTGACGTTGCGCGGTATCATGGTGGACATTACGCGACGCAAAGAATTGGAGCATGAACAGGCGCGAAGTTACTCGCTGTTGCAAGCGACACTGGAGTCGAGTCAGGACGGATTGCTGGTGGTCGATCGCGAAGGTGTGGTGCGGGATTTCAATCAGCGTTTTTTGGATTTGTGGCGTTTGCCCAGTGACCTGGTGGCGCAACGCAGCGACCAACGGTGGTTGGAGTTTGTGACGGATCAACTTGAGAATCCCGAAGATTTCCTGTCCGGCGTTCAACAGCTCAATGCTACACCCGAACAGGAATCTTATGATGTTATTTCCTTCCGCGACGGTCGCGTTTACGAACGCTATTCGCGTCCGCAACGGCTCAAGAATGAAATCATCGGTCGTGTGTGGAGTTTTCGCGATGTCACGGAGCGGCGGCGCAACGAGCGATTGCTCTTAGGGCAGACGAAGATTCTGGAAGACATTGCGCGCGGGGTGCCGTTGGAAGACACGCTGACGGAGATTTGTCGTACGGCAGAAAACTCTTCGCCGGGATTGATCTGTTCCGTGTTGTTGGTGGACGAGGACCGCGAACATTTGCGGCACGGTGTGGCGCCCAGTTTTCCGGAAGAATGTTGGCGGGCGTTCAATGGAATCGCGCTTGGGCCAAATCTGGGTTCATGCGGAGCAGCGGTGCAACGGCGCGCGACGGTGATTGTAGAGGATATTGCCGTCGATCCGGTATGGGACGGAATGCGCGCCCAGGCGTTAGCGGCGGGATTACGTTCGTGCTGGTCCACGCCGATCTTCGATCCGGATTCTGAAGTCATCGGTTCACTGGCGTTTTATTATCCCATGCCGCGCCGGCCAACGTCGCGCGAGCGGCGCACGATTGAAATGGCGACGCACGCGGCGGCGATCGCGATTTTGAAAGATCGGGCGGACCAGCAATTGGCGCGTTCCGCTCGAGTGTTGCGACAACTTTCCGCAAACCTGATGAACGTGCATGAAACCGAGCGCCGTCATCTGGCGCGCGAGTTGCACGATGAGGTGGGACAGATTCTCACCGCGACCAAAATTCTTTTGGAAAGTCATCGGCATGATATTTCGAAAGCCGTGCGGAACGGTGAAGGCAACGAAGGCGGAATCAGTGCGTCGTCCTTAAACACCGCCATCAGTCACGTCGAGACGATATTGCAACAGGTGCGAACGATGTCGTTGCGATTGCGACCGACGATTCTCGATGACTGTGGTTTGTCGGCGGCGTTGCGATGGTTGTTGGATCAACACACCAAGACGACCGGGCGACCGGTGAGTTTTGAATTGAAAGCCTACGAAAGCGAAGTGGAACCGGCGATTGAGACGGCGTGTTTCCGTATCGCTCAGGAAGCGCTGACCAACGTAAGTCGCCATTCGAAGGCGCAACAGGTGAACGTGGAATTGCAATGTGACACGGAACATCTCACGCTGGTGGTGCGCGATGACGGAGTGGGGTTTGATGTGACGGAAGCGAACCGGCGCGCGCATTTCGGCGGCAGCGTTGGATTGTTGGGCCAACAGGAACGCGCCGCGTTGATTGGCGGAAAGGTGGAGATTCGTTCGCAACCGGGCGCGGGCACGGAAGTTTGGGCGCGGTTTCCACTGGCTTCCCGTAATCGCAATGTGGTTTCAAATTTAAAATGAATCAGTCAGTACAATTGTTATTGGCAGATGATCACGCGCTCGTGCGCGCGGGTTTGCGGGAATTGGTCCAAAAAATTCCCGGCGTGCAAGTGGTGGCAGAAGCCAGCAGCGGACGCGAAGCGCTGGAAATGGTCGGGCTGCATCAGCCGGATCTCGTCCTGCTGGACATCGGGATGAAAGAGTTGAACGGCATCGAAGTGGCCGAACGATTAACGCGTGAGCATCGGTCGGTGAAGGTGTTGATTCTCTCGATGCACGCGAACGAGGAGTACGTGTTGCGGGCGTTGCGCGCGGGTAGTGCGGGTTATCTGCTCAAGGATTCGGCGGCAGCCGAATTACAGTTGGCCATCGAAGCGGTGCTGGCCGGGAAAACTTATCTCAGTCCGACTCTCTCTCGCAGTGTGATTGACGGATATCTGGATCGCACGCGACCGCCAAAGAAACTCGCATTGGAACAGCTTACACCGCGGCAGCGGGAAGTGTTGCAATTGATTGCCGAAGGACATTCCACGAAGGAGATTGCGGCGGATTTGAATCTAAGTGCGAAAACGGTCGAGACACATCGAGCCCAATTGATGGAGCGCCTGGCGATTTATGATGTGGCCGGGCTGGTGCGATTTGCCATTCGCGAAGGTCTGGTGCAGCCGGAATAGTGCGTTTCGCCGCTTAAGGTATTTCCTGACTTCGAATCGCCGGTGCAAAAAATATACTCCGGGGCATGATCAGTGCCGAGAAGGGGGGCGGACCAAGGTCGGACGTCGAAGCCAATCGTGAAGTCATCCGCATTATTCTCGCTGATGCCGACACGCGATTCATGGACAGCGTGCAGGATTTTCTTACGACGCAACCGCACTATGAAATCGTGGCGCGAGTGAGTTCCTGTATGGATGCCGTGGTCTGGTGCGAAGAGCTTTCGCCGCAAATTTTAATTCTCGATTGGCATTTGATGTTTGAGGGGATTTTTCCGCAAGACATGACCCGCGAACTTTTTCTTCAAAAGATCAAAGGCTTGAAAAAACCGCCGGGCATCATCGTGGCGTCGCGATTGAGTCTTGATGATCACCGTAATGCAGCGTTGGCAGTGGGAGCAGATGAATTCATGCCGAAGGCAAAGTTTCCGCAATTGTTGCGTCCCATCATCCAACGGCTCGCGCCGAGGTTTTAACCGGCAGTAACGCGGCGCGAATGAATCAGCATTTTCCGTCGAGATTATTCCGCACCGTTTGCGCGAGTTTGGCGGCCTGGAACGGTTTGCTGAGAAAGTTCACGCCGTCCTGAAGCGGGAAATCTTTTCCGGCCACTTCCCGCGAGTAGCCACTTGTGAAGATCACTTTGAGATTCGGGTTTTGCGCGACGAGTTGTTCGGCCAATGCTTTGCCGGTCATGCCGTCCGGCATTACGAGGTCGGTGAGCAATAGTCGAATTTCTTTTTGATATTCGCGCCAGACCTGGAGCGCGGTGACGCCGGTAGTCGCTTCCAAAACGCGATAACCAAGTCGTGTCAGAACATTGCGCACCAGCACGCGAAGGGATTGTTCATCTTCAACGAGCAAGATGGTTTCTTTGCCGCCGGGGAGATCGTTGACGATTTGCTTGTCGTCTTGATCGTGGGCTTCCGACGCCAGCAACGGCAGATAAATCCGGAAGGTCGTGCCTTTGTTGAGTTCGCTGTAAACATTGATCCAGCCGTGGTGTTGTTGCACGATGCCGAACACCGTGGCCAGGCCAAGTCCCGTGCCTTTGCCGACGTCTTTGGTGGTGAAAAACGGTTCGTAAATGCGCGGCAAAACTTCCGGCGGAATGCCTTTTCCAGTGTCGCTCACGCTGAGACACGCGAAACGACCGACGCGCGCACCGGTTTTCTGGGCAGCAGCGAATTCATCAAATTCGGCCACCGAAGTTTCGACAATTAACCGTCCGCCTTCGGGCATCGCGTCGCGCGAATTGACGGCGAGATTCAACAGGACCTGATCCATCATGCCCGCGTCCGCATGAACAGGCAGCGGTTGCGGCGCATAACTGATGTGCATGCCGACGTCTTCGCCGACGATGCGTTGCAACATCTTCGTGATATTGGTGACGACAGCGTTCAGGTCGAGGTTGCCCTTCATCGCGGCCTGGCGACGACTGAACATGAGCAACTGGCGCGTGAGATCGGCGGCGCGGCGGCTGGCTTTTTCGATGTCCACGACGGACTCAAGCTGAGACGCGGACAGTGGATCGCCGTGCTTCAGCAGATCCAACTGCATGTGAATCACCGTCAGAATGTTGTTTAAATCGTGAGCCACGCCGCCAGCCAATTGGCCGATGGCTTCCATCTTTTGCGATTGCCGGAATTGTTCTTCCAGTTTGCGCGTTTCGGTGATGTCGCGCGAATTGACGACGATATAAACGGCGCCACTTTCCTCAGGAATATTGCGACCGACTGATTGAATGTAACGCCACGAACCATCCTGATGTCGGAAACGATATTCTACCGACACCGGCAAACCGGGATTCGTAATCGCGCGTTCGATGGCGGGACCGATTCGCGGGGCGTCTTCGCTGTGCAGATATTCGAAAACGCTGTGCCCGATCATTTCGTCGGGGTGATAGCCGAGCATGCGGATGACGGCCGGACTCTGAAAACGAATAATGGCTTCACCGTCGATTACGGTGATCAGGTCCGATGCGTTTTCGATCAACAGTCGGAAATGTTCTTCCCGTTTGCGCAGGTCGGCTTCGGCTTTCTTCTGTTTTGTGACGTCCACCATTACGCCGCGCAGTCTGACGGGCTGTTCGTCCTTCGTTACGACGGAAACAAAATCGTGAATCCACACCACGCGGCCATCAGCGGCCAGCATGCGATATTCGAAATCGAACTCATCCTTGCCGGTGGCATTTGCGCGGAAGTGAGCCAGAACGGATTCACGATCTTCCGGATGCAAGTGCCTTTCCCAGAACCGCTCCTGGGTCATCCATTCTTCCGCCGAATAACCGAGAATTCGTTGTGTTTGTTGGCTGACAAACGTGATGCGTCGAGTGGCGAGATCAAATTCCCAGACGATGCCGTCAATGTTGTTAACGAGGCTGGAATATTGTTGTTCCGAAGCGCGTAACGCGGCTTCGTTCTTACGGCGCTCGGTGATGTCGCGGACAACGGCGACCATGTAATCGCGGTCGAGCCAGATCCACTTCATGCTGACTTCCACCGGGTAGAGTGAGCCGTCTTTACGCCGATGTTCGCGTTCCAGAATCAACGCGCCGGAATCCCACAACCGTTCCTTGTTCTGTTTGAAGGTTGCGCGATCCATCTGCGGGTCCACGTCGAGGTACGTGAGCGACAACAATTCTTCGCGCGCGTAGCCGAGGTCCGTGCAGGCTTTTTCATTGATGTCGAGGAACTGACCGGTTTCCGGATCGATCACCTGAATGCCGTCATTCACGCGATCGACCAATGTGCGGAACATCTCCAGCGCATCAGCCGCACGTTTGCGATCCGTGATGTCGCGCGCCAATGAGTGATATAACACGCGGCCACCAGATTCGAACGAGCCGATCCGGACTTCGACCGGAAACTCAGTGCCGTTCTTGCGACGTTGCGTGCCAACCATCGTGCGCGCTTGCCCGGGTTTGAGCTGACGCAGAATTCGTTGGAGCGAAGGAAGGTCGAGTTCCATCTCCACGTCGGGCAGATTCAGCTTCAACAATTCCTCGCGCGTATAACCCAGGCTCTCGCAGGCCCGACGGTTCACATCCAGAAATTTCCCATGTTCATCATGCACGAAGAATGAATCAGCCGCACAATCCGTGAGATTGCGATAGCGCTCCTCGCTCTTGACCAGCGCTGAATGAGCACGTTGCCGCGTGATGGCAATGGCCGCCAGATGCGCGGCAGAATCAATCAGCTCACGTTCCTGCGGAGTGGGACTACCAGGATTGCGAGAATAAATCGCAAATGAACCGAGCACCTTGTTCTGTTCATCCAGAATGGGTGACGCCCAACACGCGCGTAAGCCGTGCGGTCGAATTAAATCTCGCCAGTCTTCCCACAACGGATCGGTCTCGATATCCGAGACAATCACCGGTTCGCCGCGATAAGCGCACGTGCCGCATGAGCCTGCTTTCGGTCCGATCCGCCAGCCATTGATCGCTTCACAATAAGCCCGAGGCAGACTTGGTGCCGCGCCTTGATACAGTTTGCCGTCTGAGAGCAACAAAATGGAAGCCATCCGGTTTTCCATCTCCGTTTCCATCAGCCGCACGATTGTTTCCAGTGTCTCGGGTAACGACGCATCTTTCGCAATCATCTCGAGCACCTTTTTCTGACCGGCGAGAAGGCTTTCGGCCTGTTGACGACCTTCGCGTTCGGACTCGCGTTGGCGCAGCAACAGCCGGATCATCGCATAAAGCAGGAAACTGGTAATCAGAACGAACGCGAGGCCCTTGTAGGTTTGGAAATATGCGACTCTCTGTGTGTCCGGCAACCACCGATCAACGATTACGTCCGAAGCGAGAATCCAAATCGCGCTCGCCAGCCCATATATCAAGCTGATTCGGCGCGCTGCCTGTTTGACCTTAACGTGCATCAAATGGGAACAAGATCCGCATAAGGCGGGTATGCGAGGATGTTACGCAACTGCCTCCGCTTTGCAATGTTTGCGATGCGTGCTTCGGAGATAGGAGATGGGAGATGGGTAACGGAGCGTCGATGCCCCGTTTTCAAGTCACGAAAATTTTGGCACAGAGGCGCAGAGAAAGTATGGTTTTCGAGGCGTCAAAAATTGAACATCAATTTCCTGATTTCTTGAGTTTCAAATTAACCGCAACAGTGGCACGACGGTTCGATGTCATGAGCAAAAGTCCGCGAGCTGTTTTTTAGAAGATTGGAGATCTAAGTTTGGCGATCGAATGGGAATGCAGATTGGCAATTTCAAAATTGCCGATTTCGGTGTCGGATGTTGGTTTGTATGCGTCTCGCCGCGTTCAGCCGAACGACTCAAATTTGTTCCACTAGTTTCGTGATTTTGCCAATTGACCGACTGGGCCCGTGGTCATAGAGTCGCCTCGAAATCAGAAAATTTAAGGAAGCTCCTTTCCGTGTTTCGGGTCGTATCAATTAATGGGAATAGCTTTCCAGAATGGTATGAGGCACATCAGAACGGTTTTCTTCCTGGTTGTAATTTGTGGGTGCGGTTCGGGATGCGCTCCGCTTAACGGAGGTGTTTATGCTGCTGCGTCGGACGGTCCTGCTTATGTTCGTCATGTCGAGCCAAAGGATGAGCCGCGGTTCAGTTTTATTGGTTTAGTGACCGATAACCTGGTTGATAGCTGGCGGGAAAGCCGGGCGATTAAGGAATATCGGCGAATGGGATACAGTGAGGAACAGGCGCGTCGGCGCGCGTTTGAGGATGATTTTTTCAATCGGAGATAAAATCAGAATTTGCACGTTACGTTTATGAACGATACCAATCGACCGAAGCCATTCCGGGAAGACGCGCAATGGTTTTTTGATCGCCATCCAATGGCATACGCTTTTTGGGTGTTTGTTTCTGCGTTTATCATTTTCGCGTTTCTCGATTGCCTCTGGGCCGCCAGCTCTGAGCGATCTTTTGCCATGCATGTTGTTGAACTCGCGGCTCGAGCCGGATTCTTTGCGCTGTTCTTTTCTGCCTTCCGTTGCTGGAGAAAGGCTCGTCGGATATAATCAAGCCTGTCGCCTGAGGGGTGTGCGAGACGCTATGAAAATGAATATTAAACTCTTCATTGTGACGATGCTTGCTTTCGTTGCAGGGTTTCTGCTTTGCCTGCTGTCTGTCGTTTCGCCAGATGGGAAAGTGAGCACGCCGCTTCGAACTCCTGTTTCAACTGCTAACCTTGTGGAGATTCCGCTTCAGTTCACTCAGCAACATTCGCGACGTCCCGAGCCAGCGGCAGCGCGGACTGATTTGTCACCGGAGCGGAATCCGGGACTGATGTACGATGCTGAGTTGAAGCGAATGCGCCCACAGTCATTGGATTTAATTGATACGCGGGATCGTTACTAAGACGGATGAGTTTGTGGAGTTGACGAATGACGTCATCAAGGCGCAGCGCGAACGATGCGCAGTCATCAACAGCTTCAAACCAGTGGTGGGTGCACATTCAGAGTTTCTTCTGCGGGTTCACTCTGGCTTAATGCCGCGCGTGCAGAGTGCCGTCGCGAAAATTCAATCCTGTTCTCCCCTCCGTCCGACGCTGGCGGTGATTCTCGGCAGTGGTTTTCATCATGTGTTACGCGAGCTTTCAGTGTCGGCACGATTGCCGTACAAATCGTTGCCCGGTTTTCCGAAGCCGAGTGTGGCGGGGCACACGGGCGAGTTGTTTGTCGGCAAACTCGGCGGCACGCCGGTGATCGTGTTGAGCGGGCGCTCGCATTTTTATGAAGGGCATTCGCTGGAACGAATCACGTTTGCGGTGCGCGTGCTGGCGGCGTATGGCATTCGGGATCTGCTGCTGACCAATGCGGCGGGAGGCATCAATAAAAAGTTTCGCGTGGGTGACTTCATGTTGCTCAGCGATCACATCAATTTCATGGGCGACCATCCATTGCGCGGTGCAAATCTGGGTGGCGCGACGCGGTTTGTGGATTTGACGGAAGCGTATGATCGCGGATTGAACAAGCTGACGTTGGCGGCGGCGCGGAAAGTAAAAATTAAACTGCAACGCGGTGTTTATCTGGCGGTGAGCGGTCCGAGTTACGAAACGCCGGCGGAAGTACGCGCATTTGCGCGACTCGGTGCAGATGCGGTGGGCATGAGCACGGTGCCGGAGGTGATTGTGGCGCGGCAACTCGGGCTGCGCGTCGCGGCATTGTCGTGCATTACAAATCTGGCGGCAGGTATCAGCGCGAAGCCGTTGTCGCACGCGGAGGTTTTGGAGACGGCGGCAAAAGTCCAACCAATCGGCGCCAAGCTGATTGCGCAGTTCGCAAAACTTTATGGCCAAGATCAATGAAGGCGGGTTGATTCGCGTTGCGGCGCAGGCGCGGCGTTCGGCGGTGGCACCGTATTCGAAATTTCGGGTCGGTGCGGCGTTGTTGACGCGTCGCGGCGAAATTGTCACGGGCGCAAATGTGGAAAGTGCCAGTTATGGATTAACGTGTTGCGCCGAGCGCGTGGCGTTGTTCAAAGCATTGACGGAGGGGAAAAAGAATTTTGTCGCGATAGCAGTCGTGGCGCGGAGTCCGGGTGGTGCGACGCCGTGTGGGGCGTGTCGCCAATTGCTGGCCGAATACGCGCCGGAGGCGGTGGTTCTGGTGGCGGACAGCGCGGCGTTGCGAACGGTGCGACGTTTTTCGGTGAGTGAGTTGTTGCCCGGCGCGTTTCGCGGTGAGAGCCTGACGTAGAAATGCGATTTGCAACGGTGGCGTTCGTGGTTTTTATTCTTGGCCGAGCCGATGAACCGACTTTACCTTGGAGGTGCAAATAAACGGCCTGGGTTAATTGGCAACCAATCTGCGCCGTGGTGATGATGCGCAGGTAAACCGGAACATGGCTGACGATACAAAAATTCCCGCGAGGGAAACTTCTGAGCCCAAGCTCAAAATTTATTTCCTGCCGAATCTGCTGACGGCGGGGAATCTGTTTTGTGGTTTTGTGGCGTTGACCAAGATCGTGGAGGCGGATCTCAGCGAGGGAAATTTTACCGATATCAAGCTGGCGCTCGCGTTCATTCTGGCGGCGTGCATTTTCGATTTGTTCGACGGACGTGTGGCGCGGATGGGTGGCGTGGAAAGTCCGTTCGGGCGGGAATTTGATTCGCTCGCGGACCTGGTTTCCTTTGGTGTTGCGCCGGCATTTCTGGTGCATCGCGTGGTGTTGGCGGATGTGTTTCGCGAACATCCGCAAGTGGGATGGTTTATTGCTTCAATGTATTTACTCTGCGGCGCGTTTCGATTGGCGCGATTCAATTGTCTGGCGACGATGCCAGGCGGTGGAAGCAGTAAAGAGTTTCTGGGCTTTCCGATTCCGTCGGCGGCCGGGCTGGTGGGATCGGTGACGCTGTTGATCATTCATTTGAACGAGCACGAGCGGACGTTGGGAAATTGGAAATTTGTTCCGGCAATCGTGCTGGTGTTTTTATCGGCGATGATGGTGAGCACGGTGAAATATCCGAGTTTCAAGACGCTGGGATTACGCGCAACGAGCACGTTTTTGAAGGCGATTGTTGCGGCGGCGATTCTGGGCGGATTGTTGGTGCTGCGGGAAAAGATTTTGTATTACGCGCTGCCGCTGTTTTTCACGGCTTACCTCGTGTATGGATTCATTCGGCCTCGGATCTCGCGTAAGATTCGTTACGAGATTGAGGAGGATGATGACGATGAGGAGGAGTTTTCTGATCGGCGGAGTTGACGCATGCCGGAGTTGCCGCCTCATCTTCTCGCCGCGCTGACGGGATTTCTCGCGGGCTTCGCCTTGTGCATCCCGGTGGGACCGGTGAACATCACCATTCTGAACGAAGGCGCGCGGTGTGGCTTCAAGTGGGCGGCGCTCATCGGACTGGGGGCCACGGCGATGGAGGTAATTTACTGCTCGATCGCTTTCACGGGCTTTGCGTCCTTGTTCGCCACAGGCTTGATCAAGGCGCTGATGGAAGTGTTCAGCGTGGCATTCATGCTTTTTCTTGGAGTGCGTTTCCTCGTTGCCAAACCCGGGCCGGTGATGGAGAAAATCGAACACCGGATGGAGAAACTGGAGCATCGCATCGAGGAACGCATCGAGGAGAAATTGCATCCGCATTCGGCGTTCATGATCGGATTCGTGCGGACGCTGGCCAATCCCGGGGTGTTGCTCGGCTGGATTGTGTTGGGGGCAATCTTTATCGCGAAAGACTGGGTGAAGCCGACGCTGGAAGGAAAACTATATTGCCTGCTGGGAGTAGCGATCGGCGTGGGCTTATGGTTCACGGGACTCAGTTGGGCGATTTCCTTCGGGCATAAAAAATTTACCGAGAAAACCATGCTGAAGATGGAACGGATTTCCGGGATAAGTTTAATTGTTTTCGGGCTGGCGCAAGGCATCTATCTTGCCATGAAACTGGCCAAGTACAAGATGTAATGTCATCGTAACACCATGGATTGTGATCTCAAAAGCGACGAGCAACTGACCTGCGATAAATGCGGGCGGTTTGGCGCGTTCGATTTCGGGGAACAGAAGTTGTGCACGGATTGCTACGGGACTTCCTGTTCGTGCTGTCCGGAGTTTGGTTGCGAAGCAGATGGTGACGCGTCTGAAGCAGCGAAAGGAAACTCATGAGGAATTTAATCGCCGTTATCTTTCTGGTGCTCGGAACGGGAATGTTGGTGTGGGGCTATCGGGAAAGCGATTCGATCAAAGGTCGAATCCATCAGGTGGTCAGTTCTTCGACCAAGAATCGCATTACGTGGATGTATGTCGGCGGCGCAGTGTTGTTGACGGCTGGCGCATGCCAGATTTTTTTCACCGGCAAAAAGTGAATCGCGCTCAGCGCGAGATCTCCGCGGCACTTAGATCTGTTCAGATTCCGTGGTGACGGAACCACCACCGTCTTTCAATGCGCCCATGACAGCATGCCAGGCAAGAATCGCGCATTTCACGCGAGCCGGATATTTGTAAACGCCCGCAAAAACCGCCAGCTTGCCGACATCATCAGCGACTTTACCGGTGGTGACCATGTCCCGCACTTCGCCGAACATTCTTTCGACGTCCGCTTTGGTTTTGCCCTTGGCGAACTCAGTCAGCAACGACGCTGATGCTTTCGAGATGCAACAACCCGAGCCGACGAAGCTGATGTCTTTGATGGTGTCCCCGTCGAGCGCGAGAAAGAGTTTGAGTTGGTCGCCGCAAAGCGGGTTGTGGCCTTGAGCGGCACAACTGGCCTGCGGCATTTCGTGGAAATTCCGCGGCTTCTTGCAGTGGTCGAGAATGACCTGCTGATAAAGGTCGTTCAAGTCATCGAACATGCAGCCAGCATAGTCGAGAACCGGCGGAAGGCACGAAGGATTTACTGTTCCGCAAAGGATGCCGACCGCAGAATCCTTTGTTTGGGAACAGGCCTGGCGCGCGACGAATTATTTCTGAGCGCGTCGGTGAATGCGGTCTTTCTTCTCTTCCAAATCCGCCTGAATGGCTTTGCGTTCGTTGGCGAGTTGTTGCTGAAGCAATTCCACTTGCTCGAAATTGCCGGTAGCGGTGGCGGCAGCGATTTCGCTGTTAAGGGCGATTTCCCGCTCGGCGATTTTGGCTTTGGCCTTTGATTCGAGTTCAGCAATTTCCTGTTTTTGTTCCGCAGTCAATTTGGCGGAAGGAGACGCTTTTTCGAGGCGTTCCATTGCAAGTTCGTAGGCAGATTTCATATTCGTTCGCTTTTGGTTTTATCACTATCGACGCTTTAACCTTCAAGTTTTTTTCTTTTTCCACGGCATGTCCGGAAATTTCTCCGGCGGCTTGAAGGGCGGAGGCATTGGCGGTTTGACGAAAGCGAGTTCGGGATCGGATTCGGGGGCGGGCGTTTCACCGGGTTTGGATTTGTCTTCGCGCCACGAGGCGATGCGCGCTTGTAAGCCGTGATGTTCGGCTTTTTGTTTGTCCCCAGCTTTCATGTAGAACAACGAGAGATTCGTGTGAACCAGTTGTTCTTTGGGACGCAGTTGTTCGGCTTTGTGACCTTCGGCGATGGCGGTGGCGAAATCGCCCTTTCGATAAAACGCCATACCGAGCGCGAGTTGAGCGTCGAAGTGCGTCGGTTCACTCGCGAGAATGGCGCGCAGTTTGGCGATGCAGCCGTCGTAATCACCGCGGCTGAAATCGAACATAGCGTCGTCGTATTGTTCCTGGGGGGCGCTCATCAGTCTTTGCGTTGCGTTGTCCGGCCCCGATATACTGCACAGCACGACGATGAGTTTGCCAATCAAATTAGTGTCCACCGATTTCGACGGAACGTTGTTCACTGAGTTCGAAAATCCGCCGATTCCCGAGCGTTTTGTGGCGTTAATCACGAAATTGCAGGCGCGCGGAGTGAAATGGGTAATCAACACAGGACGCGATATGTCGAGTCTGATGGAGACGTTGGCGCGAACGAAAATTCCGGTGCAACCGGATTATCTCGTGTTGGTGGAACGCGAAGTGTATCAGCACGATGGCGTGCGTTACGCACCGTTGGAGCAATGGAATGCCGCATGTCAGCGCGATCACGAAACGTTGTTCGCGCGTGTGAAACCGGAGGTGGCGGAGTTGATGAGCTGGGTGAACGCGCGGTTTCAAGCCACGGTTTATGAAGATGCGTGGTCGCCGTTTTGTTTGATTGCGGGGAATAATCGTGACGCCGATGCGATTCACGCGCGGTTGGATGAATTCTGTTTGCGCTTTCCGGAACTGGTTGTGGTGCGCAACGATGTTTATGCACGATTCAGTCATCGGAATTACAATAAGGGCACAGCATTGGCGGAAGTGACGCGACGATTGAATCTGAGCAACGAAAATGTTCTGGCGGCGGGTGATCATTTGAATGATTTGCCGATGTTGCAAACGCAGTATGCGCGGTATCTCGTCACACCAGCCAATGCGATTCCTGAAGTCATTCAACAGGTACGCAGTCAGGGCGGATGGGTCAGTGAGTTGATGTGCGGTAATGGAACGTGCGACGGAATCGAGCGGTTTATTGCGATAGATGAATTATAAGGGGTAATAATGCCAACCCGGGGAATCACGGGTGCTAAATTGTTGGGTTTCTCAAGCTACATTTACGTGTGGGTTTCTCATCCGTATTGCCAGAACAACCGATATATGACGGAGAAGAAATTGACACTACCTGCATGCTTGGTACTGTGAAATAGCACAGTTCGTCGTGCCAAGTGGTTCCAAATTGTCCCTTGATGTTGCGACGCACAATTGAATTAGAAAGTTTTCATGAACGATTCATCAGTAGCCACTCCCCACGCGGGCGGCGCGCCGAAGATTTCCAAAATCTCTGAAGCCGTCATTCGCATCGCAGGTAACTCCCAGGACGGTATTCAGGCGATCGGCGGGTTTCTCGCACGGCTCGCTGGGCGCAGCGAACAGGAGGTCATGACGTTCATGACAATCCCGTCCACGATTTCGGGCGGACCTTCGATTTTCCAGGTGCGCATCGGCTCCGGCGAAGTTTTGAGTTCCGGTGACGAAGCGGACGTGCTTCTGGCGTTTTATCAACATTCCTACGAAGGCCACATCGGTTCGCTCCGGAAAGGTGGCATCGTTCTTTTTGATTCCGATCACGTCGAAGCGAAGCCGGAATGGGAGAAAGATTATCATCATATTGGAATTCCGATTTCCGGTCTGACGGTTGAAGCCATCGGTGGCACGGCGCGAGATAAGGGTAAAAATATTTACGCGCTCGGATTGATTGCGAAGATGTTTGATCTGGATGTGCCGAAGCTGGAGAAACTGATTGCCGAACGCTTCACCGGCAAAGATCCGAGCATCGTCAAGAATGCGATGACGGCGTTTCACGCGGGTTACTCTCACTCCTTGGGCGGTGTGTTGGAAACTTTCAAATTCGTCGATAGCAAGAACAAAGGTGGTCACCAGGTAGTAATGAATGGCAATGAAGCGTTGGCCTACGGCTTGATTGCTGCCGGCGTGCGATTCGGCGCCGGTTATCCGATTACTCCATGGTCGGACATCATGGAATTGCTGCGACGTGAATTGCCGAAATACGGTGGCACGTTCATGCAGACCGAAGACGAAATCGCCGCGATTTCAATGGCGATTGGGGCGAGTTATGCCGGTCGCGTTGCCGTCACCGGCTCCAGCGGTCCGGGAATTTCGTTGAAGACCGAAGCGCTCGGTTGGGCGGTGATGGCCGAAATGCCGCTCGTGATTATTGATGTGCAACGCGGTGGTCCGTCCACCGGTATGCCGACGAATATTGAGCAATCAGATTTGAACATCGCGTGTTTCGGCAGTCACGGTGATGCGCCGCGCGTGGTGATTGCGCCGGCAGACGTCGAAGATTGTTTCTACTCGGCGATCGAAGCCGTAAATATTGCACGCAAATACAGCGTGCCGGTGATTCTTCTGACCGACCAAGGCATTGCGACGCGCATTGAAGCGTTCCGCGAACCTGAACTGGAAAAGATTTGTCAGGATATTTCTCCCGATTTCAAGCCCGTTGCTGAACATAAGCCGTACGATTTGTCTGCGCCGGATGGCATCACACATCATTTGCCGCCGGGCACGCGCATTGGCTCGGGTAAATATCCGGTCGTCACGGGCCTCGAACACGATGAGATGGGCCATCCGACCGGTTCGCCGAAGTTGCACATGCAAATGACGGCGAAGCGCCGGAAAAAACTTCAAGCGCTGGCAGCAACCTTGCCGACGCCGAAGATTTACGGTCCGAGCGAAGGCAATGTGCTGTTAGTCGGTTGGGGTTCGACGCAAGGTCCGATCAAAGAAGCAGTGGACCGTGCTCGCGCTGCTGGCGATAGCGTTTCGTCGCTTCACATCAAACACCTCAATCCGCTGCCGCCGGGCTTGGAGAATATTTTCTCCGGTTTCAATCACGTGCTCGTCGTCGAAATGAACGACGAAGGATTGTATGGTTTCGGCCAATTGGGCGGGCTGTTGCGCGCCCGTTATTGCGATCCGAAGATTCGCGGTCTGAACAAAACCGACGGCCTGACTTTCAAAGTGAAGGAGATTCTGGAGCGCGTGAAAACAAACGTCGCCGCCGGTTTGCGCAAACAGTAATCCTGAACCACCCTTTTTATATGAGCCAAACGCTGACCGAATCGCCCAAGGCTGGAGTGAATTTGCCGCCGACCGTTCCTGCCCCTGAAGAACGCAAGGGACTGACCAAAAAAGAAATTGCTGCCGATCATCCCACGTGGTGTCCGGGTTGCGGCGATTTCTCCGTGCTCGCGCTGTATTTCAAACTGATTGAAAAGCGCAAACTCTGGCACGAGAAAATTACCACGGTAGCGGGTATCGGTTGTTCGAGCCGCTTTCCGTATTTCGTACAAGCGCACGGCGCGCATTTCATTCACGGTCGCGCGCTGCCGTTTGCCAGCGGGATTTCGCTCTCTCGTCCTGATCTTCATGTGTTCGTGTTCGGTGGTGACGGCGATGCGTTTTCAATCGGCGGCAACCATTTCAATCATACCGCGCGCAAGAATATCAAGATGACCTACGTGGTCATGGATAACTGGGTTTACGGTCTGACGAAGAAGCAAACGTCTCCGACTTCGCCGCTCGGTTTCAAGAGCAAGACGGACCAATGGGGTGCGGTGGATTATCCGATTAACCCGATGAAGCAGGCGATTGCTGCGGGCGCTACGTTTGTGGCGCGCACCACGCATTCGAATCCGAATCACGTGTTGCAGATGATGGAAGCGGCGATGGATCACGATGGATTCAGCTTCATCGAATGTCTGAGCGAGTGCGTAGAATTTTACGAAGGCGCATTTGATGCGAGCAATCCGCGTAAGGGCGGCGTGTTCAATCTCGTTCCGGCCGATCATGACGTGACGGACGAAATGGCTGCTTATAAGCTGGCGGATGAACCGTTCCCGGGCCGTTTCGGTATTTTCCTGAAAAAGCCCAAAGCGACGAAGAACGCCAAGGAGGCGGAAATTATTCGTGCCGCGCGAGAGAAGGTAACGGGCTTGAAGGATTGGCAGATTTTGCAGAAAAATTTTGATCGCATGAAGTGAAAGGAGGGGCAGGACACAATCGAGGCTTGGCACGAGGGACGAATATTTTTACGGTGTCAGGGTGACCGGCGTGCTTCGATTCGTAGGGATGCTCAATGCGGCAATCTGGTTGGGAGCGGCGGTATTCTGCTCCACCGCATTGTTGGTGGGAATGAATTCGCGCGAAGCGGTCAATTTGATTGGGAATCAATATTTCCATCAGATTTCGGGAGGGTTGACACAGATCGTTTTCACGCGCCTGTTCTACCTGCATGTCATTTGCGCGGTAGTGGCGTGGTTACATCTGATCGGGGAATGGCTGTATCAGGGAAAGATACCGCGACGATTTTGGGTGGGGCTATTAACGGGGTTATTTGTATTGAGCCTGGTGGGTAGCATCTGGCTCGCTCCGAAGCTGTTGAGACTGCAGAGAGCGCAGTTCGCACCGACGCTGACGGCCTCCCAGCGGGAAGCGGTGCAGAGCAGTTTTCGAGGGTGGGATGGCGTTTTTCAAGGGGTGAACGTCGTTATCATTGGAGGGCTAGTTGTGTATTTTTGGCGAGTGACGCGGCCTCAGGACGAGCCGCGGTTTGTCAGTCCATTTAAATTCCGAAGTTGACAATGGCTGGAACTCGTCAAACTTAGCTGTAGTTAATTGTTTAAAACCAGTAGCAGAAGCCTTGCGAGGGCAAAATTATGATCTCAAACGAGCGTCCGTCGCCTTACGGACATCATCATCGGCCGTACGGTTCCAGTCTGCCTAAACCGCCGGTCAACGAGGACACTTTACGTTCCGAAAAAATTCAGATTGAGCGGAAGTCTTTTCAATTCACGTTGAAGGAAAATCCTCGCGGACGTTTCCTTCGTATTACGGAAGACGTGGGCGGACGGCGTGACACCATCATCATTCCCGCTCCCGGGCTGGAAGACTTCAAAAAGCTATTGGACGAGATGGTTAAAGCCTCGGCGGAGATTCCTCCGAAGCAATAACGATTAATAGTTATTCGGCTGCCGCCTTTTTCCGGGCGGCAGTTTTCTTTTTCTTCCGAGCCGCCGGTTTGCTGGTCGGCTTCACTTGCGGCGCGTCACCCCAGAGACTTTCCAGATCGTAACGTTCACGCACGTCCTGGCGCATAACGTGGACAATGACATCGAAGTAATCCAACACCACCCAGTCGCCGGATACATTTCCATCTACTGCGCGTGGGCGAAGTTGGTGTTCCTCTTTTAACTTCTCGGTGATTTCGTTGACGATGGCGCGGAGATGCGGCGAACTGGTGCCGGAAACGATGACGAAATAATCCGTCACACTGGAGAGCTTTCGCACATCCAGCACCAACAGATTTTCGGCTTTTTTGTTGTCGGCCAGTTCCTGGCAGCGCAACGCTAACTTCTTTGCATCCATTGCGGCAAAAAGTGGCGGAGCGGCTTTCAAAGATAAAGCCGATTATTGCGGATGAATTCGTCCACGGCCGGAGGAACGAGGGGCGTGAGACTCAGTCCGGCTTTAATCCGGGTGCGGATTTCCGACGACGAAATTTCAATTGGAAACCCGCGCAGATACTGTCCCACGAAAGGTGCAGGGAAGGGAACTTGCGATTGTCCCGGACGCGGAATCACAGCGAATTCAATCAACGCCGCCAGCTCGGTTGCGTTTCGCCATTTTGGCAGGCTGACGACGTTGTCTGCGCCAATCAGATAAAACAACTTCGCTTGCGGAAAGCGTTCCACGTAGGCGCGAACGGTATCAATGGTGAAAGACATGCCGCCGCGTTGGATTTCGAGATCATCCACTGCGGTATCGGTTCGTCCCGCCAACGCTAACCGGCACATGGCCAGTCTATGCGCGCCGGGTGCAGGCGAGGATTCCGGTTTGAAAGGAGACTGCGCGGCGGGAATATAAATCAACTGCGTGAGTTGCAGTTCTTCGATGGCGGCTTGTCCCACCAGGAGATGACCAATATGGATGGGGTCGAACGAGCCCCCGTACAATCCAATCCGTTGCACGCGCGGATTAAATCGTAATCGGCGAATTTTGACGATACGAAATCAAACCGCTTTCCCGGAAGCCGACCAGTTCCATCGCTTTCCGGGCTTCGGAATTTTTCATGAACAGATCCCAGCCGAAACCACTACGCGCATTTTCGGCCATGAGCAATGTGATGCCGGTGTTGATGCCGATGCAGCCGTTAGCGACCCATCCGGTAGCGGGATTGAAGGCGTCAGCAAATCCATAGCGATTCCAAATCCGACTGCCGAAGCGTTCGCGCATGTGTCGCAATGTAGCAATCGAATCGTTCGCTAGAAACGGCAGCGATCCGCCAACGGCGCAAGGAACGACCGAGCCGTCAATTGGGCCAAATCGCGGCGGCCCACCCCAAACGGCGTAACCGTTTGGCGAATCCGATGAAGTAATGCCCCACAGTTCTTTTGAATAGTGCGGAAATTCGTCAGCCAGTTCGGTGCAAAATCGCCGATGCGCGTAAGTCGCCAATGTCGAGTTATGAAAATAATCCGTGTGCGCGTCGCGTTGCCGACGGAAATCAAACCACGCGTGAGAATATTGGTGGACGAAGAGCGGCGCATTGGTGCCGATGTATTCTTCGTCCTCGTAACGCAATTTCGGGCGATGCCAGGCTTCCCAGGTCGAAGCAGGAATCGCATTTTTCCGCGCACCAATCGCGAGTAGATACAACATCATGTGCTCGCAATACGTGTCCCATTTGGCGGTGAGGAAACCGCGTTCTGGCGTCCAACCGTGACCGAGGAAGCGTCCATCGCGCAGCAGCCATTGCCAATCCATCCGATCGTAAATACACGCCGCGAGTTCCTTGATTTCGTCACCAGGAAAATGCTGGGCGCAGCTCAACACGCCACACAGGAGAATCGCGGAATCAATGGAAGAAACCTCGCAATTCCAGACGCGTTTTCCCGTTCGCCAGTCCACGAAATGATAGAAGAAACCGTGTTCGTGCGGCATTTCGCGCCAGAGAAAACGTAAGGCCGTGCGAGCGCGCGCAATAGCTTCTTTGCGCTTCAGCCAACCACGTTGTTCGGCAATGCACAAAGCGGTCAGACCGAATCCGGTAGCGGCGATGCTGGAAACCGTGTTGTTTTTTGATTCGGGAAAACGCGCTGCGTCTTTAACCAAACCGGTCTTTGGATTTGTGCACTCGCGAAAGAACGTAAAGCTCGCTCGGGAAAGTTCTTCGAGAAAGAGATCATCCGTGAGAGACAACCGCGAAGTTGACGCCGGTTCAATTCCGCGCAGATTGATTGCACCAACAGCGACGCCGGCCGTTCCAAGGGCCAGCTTTGTCAACATGCTGCGGCGCGTCATCATTTCGTCGGTTTTTTGATGCGAAAAACCTGATGACGAGTGGATTGCGGCCTCCTCGGCGGCAGAATGACACGTACCGGGTTTTATCGTGCTTTCGGATGAAGCTTAGCCTACCTCAGAATTCTTCGCAAAGACGGTTACGGGAATTTCGCAGCGAAAAATCACGGAATATTCGTAGAACGGTTGACCTACGGGGCGCGTGATGAATTCAATGTCTGCGACCCGACGGTTCTAACATGAAAATGTTGGCTTTTGGGCGGTCGTAGCGGGTGCTCTCGCTTGCGACGCGCGCTGATTTTCCAAACACTTGCCGCATGACATCTCCCGCGCCTCGGGCGCAGCGCAATCCGTGGGCGTGGATTCCCACGCTGTATCTCGCACAGGGTTTGCCCTTCGCGGTGGTGAACTTCATTTCCGTTATACTTTACAAAAGCCTCGGCGTCTCGAATGCCGACATCGCGTTTTACACGGCGTGGCTTTATCTGCCTTGGGTCATCAAACCGCTTTGGAGTCCGGTGGTGGACATATTACGGACGCGACGGTGGTGGATCTGGATCTGCCAATTAGTGATGGGAGCAGGATTCGCGGCGGTAGCGTTGTCGTTGCCGCTGCCGACGTTTTTTCAAGCGACGCTCGTGGTGTTCTATTTAATTGCCTTTGCTTCGGCGACGCACGACATCGCGGCGGATGGATTTTACCTGCTCGCGTTGAACGAAAAGCAGCAGGCGTTTTTCGTTGGAGTACGCAGCACTTTCTTTCGGCTCTCACTCATCACGGGGCAGGGGCTGTTGGTGATGTTGGCGGGATTGATTCAATCGCACACCGGTTTACCGAAAGTGGAACTGGCCGTTACGACTCGCGCCGATGCGCCTGTGATGCGCACGTTGCCAATTCAATCACTCGACACAAACGCTTCCGGTCCGCTGCAAATTCTCACCAGCACCAGTTCCATCGAAATCAATCTTCAACCTCAAACTAAAGCCGAGGTTTCCGCACTGCTGGCCGAGGCGAAAAATTGGAATGCGACGAATCTGTTCACGCGCACGCGCGAGCAACGTTCGGTTGCGACACAGAAGAACGAATCGGTTTCCTGGTGGACGACAAGCGTGTCGCAACCGTTCGCCGGTTGGTTGCGAAAGAACTTCGGTCCGGAACAACGCGGTCAAAGCGATGTCGCCGGAAATCTCGGCTTTCTTGCCGTGCAACTTTCTCAGCCGCCCGGCCGCGAAATCGTGGTGACGCCTACGTTTCAGTCCGGCGACAAAAGTCTGTCGCTGGTCGAAGGGACGCGATTGGTATTCGACGATCAGAATTGGAATCGGCCGGCGCTCATAGTTTTTCAGGCCGATCCGAAACTGGCGACGACTGCGACGGCGCGATTTGAGATTCGCTCTGGCAACATTGTGCTGTCTTGGACGGCGATGTTCGGCGTGTTAGTTGCATTATTCGCCGTGTTTGGGCTGTATCACAAAATCATTTTGCCGCGTCCGGAATCCGATCGGCCCGGCGATGTGGCGGGTATTCCGGTTTTTCTGAAAGAATTTTTCCGCACATTCGGCTCGTTCTTTCGCAAACCGAACATCTGCGTCTTTCTGCTGTTTCTTTTGTTCTATCGTTTCGCCGAAGCGCAATTGGTCAAATTGGCGGCACCATTTTTGTTGGATGCGCGCGAAACGGGCGGATTAGGCCTCACGACCGGGCAAGTGGGTTTCGTTTACGGCACGGTGGGAACGCTGGCGCTGACGCTCGGAGGAATTCTCGGTGGCGTTGTAGCGTCGCGACATGGATTACGCGCGTGGCTTTGGCCGATGGTGCTGGCGATTCAAGTTCCTAACGCGGTGTATGTTTATCTCGCTGCCGTGCGACCGGATTCGTTCTGGATCGTCAACGCCTGCGTGGCGGTGGAACAATTCGGTTACGGCTTCGGCTTCGCGGCTTATCTCCTCGTAATGATTTACGTGGCGCGCGGCGCGCATCAAACGGCGCATTACGCCATCTGCACCGGGTTCATGGCATTGGGCATGATGTTGCCGGGCATGTGGAGTGGTTGGTTGCAGGAAGCCATCGGCTACGAACACTTCTTTATCTGGGTGCTCTTGGCGACGATTCCGGGATTCATCGTGGTGAAATTGATTCCCATCGAACGTGATTTCGGCAAAAAGGCGGAGTGAGTTCGGCTGGGATAACAAAGGAAGATTAGCATCAGAAACATGGTTTTCGCGAGACGCGGAACGGGTATTTTTGTGGATTGGATTTAATCAGCGCTTCCTTAAACTACTGCGCCATGAGTTCCGTTGCCTTTACTCGACCGAATCTTCCCGAGGCGCTGGTGGCCTGGAAAAAGTTATTGGCCGATCGCGGTTTTGCGACCGAGTTGCTCTGGATTTTCGAGGAGAATCTTTGCTTCGAGAAAAAGCCGGATGTGCCGGGCGGAATTCATATCGGTTTCCAAACGCGCTTCGCACCCGTGCCGCAGGAATCGCTCGACATCGCCTACGAACATTTTTGCGAAGCGGACGCGCGCATCGTGTTTTATCGCCTGGGTGAAAGCAAAGGGCGCTCCGTTTGCATTCTGCTTGGCGATGCGTGGTTCAACGATAAACAGGAAAGTCACGGTTACGTGCGACGCGATGACTGGGGGATTTCATTCTTTCCCGGTCAAAAAATTGAGATTGAAGAAGTCACGGACATGCGGCGCTGGATCCGGCGATTGCGTCGGGAACGACCGTTGCATGACGTGGATTTCTGCATGACGCTCGCGGCGGTGGACGAAATCCAGATTCACGGGCGGGTGTTGACGGCGGGTGAACGGTATTCGGAAGCGATGCTGAGCAAATTACGGCGCATCTTCTCGCACGCAAATTAAGCGCGCGGCAGGGCGGGTCGCAGGCGAACAGTCTTTGGCTCGATGAAACGGAAAATTCTTTTCGTGGATGACGACCCGATTATGCGGGAGTTGTTCAGCACAGTATTGTCCAGCGAGAGCGGACGGTGGGAAGTCATGACGGCGCCGAGCGGCGAAGCGGCGTTGCCGTTACTCGACACGCACCATTTCGACATCGTTGTTTCGGACATGCGGATGGAAGGCATGGACGGGGTTACGTTAATCCGCGAAGTAAAACGACGTTCACCGCGCACCGCCCGCATCATTCTCTCCGGCGTCGTTGATCAAAAGGAAATCGCCGAAAGCCTGCGCGAGACGCATCAGTTCATGCCGAAGCCGTTTCGTTCGGCAGCATTGAAAGCGACCATTGCGCGCATCGGCAGTCTGGACGCCTACCTACAGGACGAAAAAATTCGCGATGTCGTGGCGCAACTCGATACGTTGCCGAGTTTCCCTTCGCTGTACTTCGACATCATGAAGGAACTCGATTCGGAGGATCCGTCGTTGGAAAGGGTCGCAGCGATTGTTGCTGAAGATCCGGGCATGACGGTGAAACTGCTTCAGATCGTCAATGCGGCGTCGTTGGGCTTAGCGCGTCGTTTCACAAATCCGGTTGAAGCGGTGCAGCAACTCGGCATCGCTGCGGTGCAATCGCTCGCGCTTTCGGCGCATGTTTTCACCTGTTTCGAGAATCGCAAGCTGAAGGGTTTCAGTGTCACTCAACTCTGGGATCACAGCGTCAGCACGGCTCGCATTGCGCGGCGTATTTTGGAGTTGGAACGCGTGGATCACGCGTTGGCGGAAGACGCTTATACTGCGGGCATGTTGCACGACATCGGCAAGTTGATGCTCGTCAATAATCTGCCCGAGCCTTTTCAACGCGCGCTTGATTTAGCGCGCGAAAAGGATGTCTCGCAGCTTGATGCAGAGCAGGAGGTATTTGGGGCCAACCACGCAGGTATCGGCGCGTATCTGCTGGGTTTGTGGGGCTTGCCCACCACCATTGTCGAGGCGGTGGCGTTTCATCATCAACCGAGTCGCTCTGACGTTACGACACTCGGTCCGTTACTGGCGGTTCACATCGCAAATGCGTTGGCTCATGAACGATCCAGCCCCGGTGGCACTCCTGCCGAAGCGAATTTGGACTTGAGCTATCTGGAGGTGTTGGGTGTCAAGGAACGGTTGGACTACTGGCGCGAACAGACAGAGAAATTATTCGCGGTGGACGGCAACTGACATGGAAACGGATTTGCGCGATAAAGTCGTAGTAATCACCGGTGCGTCTGGTGGCATCGGTTCGGCGATCGCGCGAGCCTTCGCGACGGAAGGCGCAAAACTGGTGCTGCACTGCCATCGCAATCGCGCGAGTGCACAACGCTTGCAGGAAGAAGTGGCAACGATAGGTGCGGCATCATTGGTGGTTGCCGGTGATTTAACCAAAGAGGCTGCGGTAAGAAAATTATTTGGGCTGGCGGTGAAGAAGTTCGGTCGCGTGGATACGATGATTGCCAATGCGGGAGGTTGGGAAACGCGCGATGTGCCGCTTCATGAAATGTCGCTCGCGCAATGGCGTCAGACGTTGGAGGGCGTGCTGACTTCGACGTTTCTTTGCACGCGCGAGTTCTTCCGGTTGGTCACGAAGCAGATGACCGGCAACGCTGTTTTGATTGGCTCGACTGCGGCAGTTTTTGGTGAGGCCGGACACGCGGATTATGCTGCGGCCAAAGCGGCGATGGCTTACGGATTGACGCGCACGCTGAAGAACGAACTCGCCCGTCTGGCGCCGCACACGAAGAATTATTGTGGCGGGCGCATCAATTGCGTTTGTCCCGGTTGGACCGTTGTTCCGCGTAACGAAGCCAAGTTGAAAGACGCAAAAATCGTTCGCAAAGTCACCGCGACGATGGCGTTGCCGAAAATTGCGCGTCCCGAAGACATTGCAAATGCGG
>CALAYC010000203.1 GCA_937894935.1 uncultured Verrucomicrobiota bacterium | reverse complement strand
TGGAAGGCGCGTTTGCTGATTTCGAAGAATACACGGTTCAACTTGCCGAGCGACGCACGGAGCTTTACGAAGCATTCGAGCAACGCAAGGTTGCGCTGGTCGAGCAACGCAATCGCAAGGCCACCGCCTTGATGACCGCGGCCGAGCGGATTCTGAAAGTGATTCAGAATCGCCTCGCCGGGTTCAAGACCATCGAGGACATCAACAGTTACATGGCGTCGGACCTGATGATCGCCAAGGTCCGGGAGACGATTGAGCAACTGCTCGCGCTCGGCGACTCGGTGAAGGCCGATGATTTGCAAGGTCGGCTCAAGAGCGTGCAGCAGGACGCGGTGCGGCAGTTGAAGGATCGGCAGGAGCTGTTTGTTGGTGGCGAAAACGTCATCAAGCTCGGCAAGCATCATTTCAACGTCAACACGCAGCCGCTCGACCTGACGATCGTCAATCGCGACGGCGTGCAATATCTGCACCTGACGAGCACGAAATATTTCGAGCCAATCACGGACGAGGCATTTCTCGCCACGCGCGATGTGTGGGATCAGGAAGTGGTTTCCGAGAATCGCGACGTTTATCGCGCGGAATATCTGGCGTGGCAGATGTTGAAGGCGCTTGAAACACCGGCCTCCGGGCCGACGAGTCTGAATGGTAGCCGCCGAGGCAACGAGGCGGATTCGGATTTAGCTGAGAAACTCCGCCGCCTCACGTCGGCGGCTACAACCGAAGAAGAGCGCCTCGCCTTTGTTCAGGAATTCATGGGTGCGCGTTACCAGGAAGGCTACGCCAAGGGCATTCACGATCTCGACGGCGCGAAGATTTTTCATGCGTTGCTGAGCACGCATCAGGCACTGCAACTTGCGCGTTTCAGTCCGATCGCGCGTGCCTGCGCCGTGGTTTACTGGCATCGTTTTTGTCCTGCGGAAACCAAAACGCTCTGGACTGCGAAGCTCAATGGCTTCGCCGAGCGCAACAAACTGTTCCCCGGCGACCCGACCCAACAAAACTACATCGTCGCGCTGCAAACGTTGGTCCGCGAATTTGTCGAGCAGACAAAACTTTATCCCACTGAGATCGCTGATGAAGCGGGCGAATACCTGTTCAACGAACTCATCAGCGGCGGTGCGATTTCTGTCAGTCAGGAAGCTGATCAGTTGGTCGCTTCATTCGATCGTCATCTGTCCAGCAAAGGCAGTGAGAAAACTTTTGAGCAGCGCCGGAAAGCGCTCGCCGCGCATCCGGGCAGTGAACTGGACCTGGTGCGCGATTGGGTGCGAGGATTTCTGATTTCCAGTAGCCGCCGAGGTCACGAGGCGGATGCAGCGAAAGATGTCCGCCTCCACCCGTCGGCGGCTTCGGACGAGTTTCGCTATCTCGAAGAAGTTTCGGCCATCCTGTTTTGTGGCAGCGCACTCAAGCGCTCCGTCGTAAAAGCTGCGACATCGCGCGTTATCGACGGCATGAAGGGCAGTCACGCGTTGATTCAGGGCAACAAATACCACTTTGATTACCTGAATTTTCAAGAACGTTTGCAGCGCTTCGAGCGCGACGTCGTGCCGCGGTTTGAAAAGTTCCACGCGCTCAAGCAGGAGTTGATCGAGCGCGAACGCGCCCGGCTGCGTCTGGACGAATTCAAGCCCAAGGTGCTGACGTCGTTCGTGCGCAATCAGCTCATTGACCAGGTTTATCTCCCGCTCGTTGGCGACAATCTCGCGAAACAAATCGGCGCGGCAGGCGCGGCGAAACGCACAGATTTGATGGGCCTGTTGCTCGTGATTTCGCCGCCGGGTTACGGCAAAACGACATTGATGGAATATGTCGCGAGCCGACTGGGTATCGTCTTCATCAAAATCAATGGGCCGGCGCTCGGGCACAACGTCGTGTCGCTCGACCCCGAGGAAGCGCCAAACGCCGCCGCGCGTGAAGAAATCAACAAGCTGAACCTCGCGCTGGAGATGGGTGACAACGCGCTCATCTGCCTGGACGATATTCAGCATTGCGACCCGGAGTTCTTGCAGAAGTTCATTTCGCTTTGCGACGGTCAGCGGAAGATCGAGGGTGTCTGGCGCGGGAAGCCGCGCACGTACGATCTGCGCGGACGCAAGGTCGTCGTGGTGATGGCAGGCAATCCTTACACCGAGAGCGGGCAGAAGTTCCAAATCCCGGACATGCTCGCGAACCGCGCTGACACCTATAACCTTGGCGACATCATTGGCGGCAGCGCGGATTACTTCAAAGCGAGCTATCTGGAAAACGCGGTCACGTCGAATGCCGTGCTCGCACCGCTGGCGAACAAGAGCCAGAAGGACATTCGCTCGTTCATCCGTATGGCGGAATCCGGCGAGCGCGAGGCGGAAGGTTTCGAGGGCAGCTATTCATCGCAGGAGGTGGAGGAAATCCTTTCCGTGATGAAGAAGCTGGTGATGATTCGCGAGGTCGTACTGCGCGTGAATCAGGAATACATTTATTCCGCCGCACAGGCCGACGAGTTTCGGGTTGAACCGCCGTTCCGGTTGCAGGGTTCGTATCGCAACATGAACCGGCTCGCGGAAAAAGTCGTCGCCATTATGAACGACGACGAAGTGCGCGCGCTGATCATCGATCACTATCGCGGCGAATCACAGACGTTGACCACTGGCGCAGAAGCAAACCTGCTCAAGTTCAAAGAACTCATCGGCGCGCTGACACCCGAAGAAAAAGGGCGCTGGGAAGACATCAAGCAAACGTTCAAGCGCAACAACGCCGCGCGCGGTGCTGGCGGCGACAACGATCCTGCGGGTCGCATCGTCGCGCAATTGAGTGGATTCCAAGCCGGTCTGGAAGGCATTCAGAAAGTTATCGCCGATCAGTTATCCAAACCGCTGCCGCCACCTCCGCCTGCGCCGCAAGTTATCGTGGATATGACTCCAGTCGGTAAAGGTCTGGAAGCACTACAAGCGACATTGGCAAAACAATCCACGCAACCTCAGACCACGCCGCAACCGGTATCCATTGATCTCGGTCCGTTGGCGCAACATCTCGAAGCATTACGCAACACGGTGGATCAACGATTGTCGCAACACGCTAAAACAACGAGCAGAGATAGCGACGCGGCGTTGTTGGCGACGAAATTGACTGAAGGATTGGAAACGTTGCGGAAAGATTTAAGTCGCGCAGTTGTGGCGGCTCAGGCGAGTTCCATGGCCGAAGCCATGAAACGCATGGAGCATGAAATGGAGATGGTTCATAGCACCCTCGCGACCTTGAAAGACATGGCGGCGCGGCAACGCGATCATCTGATCAGGTCGCAGGAATTGCTGGAAACTCGCGCGAAGCAAGGCGCGGTCGAGATCGATGTCACCCAGGAAATGTTGAGCAACGAAGCGGCATTTCTGGAGCATTTTCAGAAAGCGATTGCTGAAGCACAAAAGCATCGCGAGGCAACGGGCGAAAATCCGAAACCGACGGACGTGTCGTAATTTCGGTGGAACGCTGCGGGTTGGTGGCGACGATTTAACAACGAAACGGAGACGCTTATGAAACGATTCGTCAGCAAGGTGCAAAACCTGAGTCAGAAAGCGGCGGAACTGAAAGCAGCGATGCAACAAGTGCCGCCAAAGGTCGCTGAAATCCGGGAAGCCGTCGCTGCGACGACCGGGCAGTTGCAACAATTGAAGTCGGAAATTCAGTACAGCGTCGCCGATTTGAAAGCCGATCATGAAACGTCGCTAAGCGAAGCGTTGCAGGAAATCAATGACAGCGCGGACGTTTTCGCCAAGGCCGGATTCGTGCTCGATGGCGTGGACATCGAAATCAGCCCCGTGCAGCGCGCGCTGGTGCATTTGCTGCGCGTTGAAGACGTCCACACCTCGGTGCTGCGCTCATTGATCCAGGCGAATCAGCATCGTCGCACGACGCGCGCCATTTTGTCGTCGCTGTTGCAAGCGAAGCAAATGGCCGAGACGGTGGAACTGGGAGAATTGGTTTACAACGAAGTCATCGTCGGCATCGGTCCGATTCCTTCAGTGCGATTGTGTTGGCGACTGGAACAGAGCGAACCCGAGCCGGCCGTGCAGACGTCACCAACGGCTGCTATCGCGCCGGTCACTGCAACTCCCGCGCCGCAAACATCTGCGTTTACCACGAGTTCATTCTTTGAGCGGAAAGAAGTTGAACACAAAGAAGAGCCTTCACTTGCTTCAGCACAACCGATCGCCGCTCCGCTTGCTTCGGCAGCATCGCCAGTTGAATCAAAGCCGGTTGCAACACCAGAATCGCTCGCGCCAACTGAAACGTCCAACGATCCGCTGGCCCGTTTCAAAAAGATGCCAGTGCTTGGCCGTTAACCCGGCGTTGAGAACTTTCAAAATCAGCGTAACGCTATACCAACGATCCTGACCTGGACCGGTTCAGCGATCTACTTCCACTCCACCGCCTAACGCTTTGTAAACTGCCACCAGGCTTGTGGCCGTGCGCGTCTGATTCAGAACGACCTGTTCTTGCAGGCTCAACAATGTCCGCTCCGCATCCAGCACGCTGAGGAAATCCGTGACGCCATCGCGATAACGCTGGCGGGCCAGTTCGACGGCTTCCTGCGCGGCGCGTTCGGATTCTTGCAAGAACGCCAGCCGTTGCTGGCCGCGGCCGAAGGCCACGAGACTGTTCTCCGTTTCTTCGAGGGCGAGGAGAACGGTTTTTTCGTAAACAGCCACACTGCCGAGCGCTCGGGCGTCCGAAGCCTTGATGCGTTGGCGCACGCGACCGAGATCGAACGCGGCCCAGGTCAAATGCGGTCCGAAGCCCCACGTGGCCGTACCGGATTTGCCGATATCACCAGGATGATTCGCCTGCAAACCGATACTGCCCACGAAGGTCAGTGCAGGAAACAAGCCCGCCACATTCACACCGATGTGGGCAGTAGCAGCAGCGAGAGAACGTTCCGCCGCGCGAATGTCTGGTCGGCGCCGCAGCAGAGAAGCAGGATTGTCAATGGCCACCTCGGCCGGACCGGTGGGCAGGGGTTGCGGAGTAATCAATTCCGCGCGCAACGCCGACGGCGGTTGGCCGCACAATACGGAGAGTCGGTGAATCGCCTGTTCCTGTGCCGTTTCCAGCGGCGGAATTGTGGCCAGCGTTTCGTTCATCAACGAGCGAGCGCGGGCGACATCGAGTTGCGTGCCCTGGCCGCCGTCGCGCAGAACTTCGGCGAGCTTCACGATGTCGGCTTGATTGGCGGCATTGCGATGCGCCACGTCGAGTTGCGCCTGAGTACCGCGCAGTTGGAGATAGTTCGCGGCAACTTCCGCGCGCAAGCTGACAAGGATGTCGTCACGCGAAGCCGCCACGGCCTCAACGGTGGCGCGGGCGGCTTCGACGTTCCGACGTGTTTTTCCCCACAAATCCAGCTCCCAGGTCGCATCGAACCCGACCTGATACAACTCGATGCCGCGCTCGCGGCGTGACTTGTTCGGCTGCGTCGCGATGCTCGCCATATTGTTCTGGTAAAAATTGTCGTTGATAACCGTGGGGGCGTAATCGAAACGCGCCGCCGTCCACAGTGCACGGGCTTCCTGCAATCGCGCCTGCGCCAATCGCAAATCGTGATTGTTGGTGGACGCCATTATCACGAGCCGTTCAAGCGTCGGATCGTTGAAGAGTCGCCACCAGTTGGTGGCGATGGGCGCGTTGGTATCGTTGTTAGCTGCGTTGGCAAACGCGGCGGGCTCAGACGTTGCCGGCCGACGATAATCCGGTCCAACGGCACAGCCCGCCAACGCAACGGCGACCAAGGTTGAGAGCAGCAGTTTCAAATTCATTGGTGACCTCCGTCCACTGGATGGGAATGGGTTGGTGCGGTCACGGGTTTGCGTTTGAAGTACTTTTCCGTGAAGCCGCGAATACTGGTGTAAAACACCGGCGTGAATAGCAGGCCGAAGAATGTCACGCCCAACATGCCGTAAAACACCGCTGTTCCGAGCGCGCGACGCATTTCCGCGCCCGCTCCGGTAGCCAGCACCAACGGCACCACGCCGAGGATGAAAGCGAAGCTCGTCATCAAAATGGGCCGCAGCCGCAGGCGACACGCCTCCACAGCCGCATCGAAGCGATTCAAGCCCGCGTCTTGACGTTGACGGGCAAATTCCACGATGAGAATCGCGTTCTTCGCTGCGAGACCGACGAGCACCACAAGACCGATCTGCGTGAAGATGTCGTTGTCGCGTCCGACGAGCCACACGCCGCCGATAGCACTGAGCAGACACATCGGCACAATGAGAATCACCGCCAGCGGCAAACCCCAGCTCTCGTATTGGGCTGAGAGCACGAGGAACACGAAGATGACACAGAGCGGGAAGATGAACACAATGGTGTTGCCCGCGAGAATCTGCTGATACGTCAGGTCGGTCCATTCGATGGCGAAGCCTTCCGGCAGATGTTCTTTCGCGAGGCGTTCGACCTTCTTAATCATCTGGCCGGAACTGACGCCCGGAATGGTACTGCCACTGATATCGGCAGAATAAAACAGGTTGTAGCGTTGCAACCGGTCCACCCCACCGATCTTCTTCACAGTCGCCAGCGCACCGATGGGGACCATTTCACCGTTGCTGTTGCGAGTCTTGAGCTGGCCGACGCTGTCGGGGTTGATGCGGAACTGCGGCTCGGCCTGCGCGTAAACCTGCCATGTGCGACCGAACAGGTTGAAGTCATTCACGTACACCGAGCCGAGGTACGTCTGCAACGTCTCGCCGATATCCGCCATGCTCACCCCCATGCTCTTGGCTTTCTGGCGATCAATCTCCACACGAAACTGCGGCACGTTGGCGCGGTAGCCGGAAATCAGCGAGGTGAACTCCGGCTCTTTCGACAGCGCATCAATCAACTGTCGCGTTGCGCCTTCCAACGCCACGAGACCGGCATTGTTCAGGTCCTGCACCTGGATTTTGAACCCACCCGCATTGCCCAAACCACGCAACGGCGGCGGCGGCAGCACCAACACGCGACCTTCCTGGACGACGGACAATTCCTTGCGAATCGTCGCGAGCAATTTCTCACCCCGCAGCTTCGGGTCTTTGCGGTTCTCGAACTTATCCAGGACGAGGAACGCCGCGCCGACGTTCGGTTGATTCGCCTGCAACACGGACGAATAACCCGAGATGGCAAACGTGTGCGCCACGCCCGGAATCTTGCGCGCGATTTCGTCCACGCGCCGCACGGTCGCATCCGTGCGCTCGAACGATGCGGCGTCCGGCAATTGCACGACGACGATGAGATAGCCCATGTCCTGCGCGGGAATGAAACCCGTCGGCACTTTGGCAAACGTGAACAGACCGAGTCCGACCAGGCCGGCGTATATCACCAGCACCGCCACCGCGACACGAATCAGGCGCCGCACCAGGTTGGCATAGGCGTCACCCGCACGTTGGAACACGCTATTGAAGCCACGGAAGAACCAGCCAAAGACCGCATCGAGAAGTCTGGTGAGTTTGTCTTTCGGCGCACCGTGTTCAGGCAGCAACAACGCGCATAGCGCCGGGCTGAGTGTGAGCGAGTTGAACGCGGAGATCACCGTGGAAACCGCGATGGTCAGCGCGAACTGCTGGTAGAATTTTCCCGAGATACCGCTGATGAATGCCGTCGGCACGAACACCGCGCAGAGCACAAGTGCAACTGCGATGACCGGGCCGGTTACTTCACCCATCGCTTTGATGGTGGCTTCGCGCGGTTTGTAGCCCAGCGAGATGAAGCGTTCGACGTTTTCCACGACCACGATGGCGTCATCCACCACGATGCCGATGGCGAGCACGATGCCGAACAGCGAAAGGTTGTTCAGTGAGAAACCGAATACCTGCATCACCGCCAGCGTGCCGATGAGTGACACCGGCACGGCAATGAGTGGAATGATGGACGCGCGCCACGTTTGCAGGAACACGACGACCACGATGACGACGAGCAGAATGGCCTCGATGAGCGTGTGCAACACCGCTTTGACCGACGCACGGATGAACTGGGTCGGGTCGTAGTTGATGCGGTAATCCACGCCCGGCGGGAAGCTCTTTTTCATCTCGGCCAGCGCGGCGTAAATCTTGTCGGCGGTTTTCAGCGAGTTGCTGCCGGGCAACTGAAAGACCCGCAACGACACGGCGTTGTAACCGTCCATGTAGGTTTTCGTGGAATAATCGCGCGCGCCGAGTTCCACGCGGGCCACGTCACGGACACGGGTCACTTCGCCATCCGGACCAGTCTTCACAACGACGTCCCCGAACTGGTCCACAGTCAGCAGGCGACCTTGGGCAACGAGTGTGTATTGAAATTCTGTTCCAGACGGTACGGGCGGCTGACCCAGCGAACCGGCAGCAATCTGCAAGTTCTGTTCTCGCAAGGCGCGGGTGACATCTCCAGCCGTCAGATTGCGGGCGGAAAGTTTTTCCGGGTCGAGCCAGATGCGCATCGTGAAATCCTGACCGCCGAGCGAATTGGCATCGGCCACGCCATTAATGCGCGCGATGCGGTCGCGAACCTGAAGCGTGACGAAGTTGGCGAGATACGAAACATCACGCGAGCCATCCGGACTGTAGAACTGCGCCGCCAGCGTCAGGTCGGGCGATTGTTTCTTCGCTGTGACACCGACGCGTCGCACGTCTTCCGGCAAACGCGGCAACGCCGTGTTCACGCGGTTCTGCACCTGCACCTGTGCTTCGTCGAGGTCCGTGCCGAGCTGGAACGTAATCGTGATTTGCACCTTGCCGTCGCTCGTGCTGGAGGACGACATGTAGAGCATGCCCTCGACGCCGTTGATTTCCTGTTCGAGCGGCGTGGAGACGGTTTCGGCGAGCGTCTGCGCATCCGCGCCGGGATACGACGCAGAGACGATGACTGTCGGCGGAATGACGTCGGGATATTGCGCGACGGGCAAGGCGAGATAGGCCAGCCCGCCCACGAGCGTGATGACAATGCTCAAGACCGCCGCGAAGATCGGACGATCCACGAAGAAACGCGGGATGTTCATCGGGCGGAATTAGTACTGACCATGGCCACCGTGTTCGTGTGCATGTCAACGAGTTGCGGTTGCACCGTTAAACCCAGTCGCGCGTTCATCAAACCCGTGACGATGACACGGTCGGTTTCCTTGAGACCGTCGCGGATGACCCGCAAGCCGTCCACAAGTGGGCCAGTGCTGACGGCGCGATAAACCACGGTGTTATTGTCGTCCACGAGCAACACATACGGACGCCCCTGATCGCTGCTGATGGCGCTGTCGCGGACGAGCACCGCCGGATATTCGCCCGGACCGGGAACACGGACGCGCGCGAAAAATCCGGGCGACATCAATTTGTCTGGATTCGGAAATACGGCCCGGGCGCGAATCGTACCGCTGGCGGCGTTAAGCTGATTGTCCACGAAATCAATCTGGCCTTTGTGCGGAAAACCGGTTTCGTTACCGAGTGCCATTTCCGCGGCGACCGGTTCGATCAGCGGAATGCTGCGGACGCCATCGCGCTGCATCTGGCGGTACTTCAGGACGGAAGCTTCGTCGGCATCAATGTAACAATAGATCGGGTCGAGTGAGACGATAGTGGTGAGCAGCGTTGCGCCGGCGGTGTTGCCACCGGTAACGAGATTGCCAGCGGTGACGCGGGCATTACTGATGCGACCGGAAATCGGCGCGCGGACCTGGGTGAATTCCAGATCGAGTTCCGCCGCGGTCAATGCTGCTTCCGCCGAGCGCACGACGGCGTTGGCTTCGGTGGCGGATTTCATACGCGTCTCGAACGTATCGGTGGAGATGGCCTTGTTCGCGACGAGCCCCTCGGCCCGTTTCGCTTCGCCGGCGGCCAGTTCGGCGCGGGCACGGGCGGCGGCGAGTTCTGCCTTGGCGCGATCCACGACCGCTTGATAAGGACGTGGATCAATCGTGAAGAGCAGCTCGCCCTGTTTCACATCGTGGCCTTCCTTGAAGTGGACCTGTTCGATGTAGCCTGACACTCGCGCGCGAACTTCCACCGTTTCGGGCGAGGCGAGCCGACCGGTGAATTCGTCCCATTCCTTGACCATACGCTTGATGGGGTGCGCGACCGAGACGGTCGGAGCAGTGGCGGCGTTATTTTTGGCCACCGGTTTGCCGCAACCGGCGAGGGCGGCGGCCAGGAGCAGAGTCAAACCTACCGTTCGATATATTTTCATCATGAGGATTGCAGGCATCATTCCTTCTCTTAATTCAAAGCATCATAGCGGCACTTTGGGCTTTGCATAGACGCGTCCGCGAATATCGCTTATACCTGCCGCGCATGAATGGCCTGGAGGACCTACAACGACTGCGCGCTTTCGTACGCATCGTCGAATGCGGCAGCATTTCGGCGGCGGCGCGCACGCTCGGCACCACCCAGCCGACATTGAGCCGCCAGCTTCACCAACTCGAACGCGCCACAGGTGTTCCCCTGCTGCGGCGCGACACCCGCACGATGAATCTCACCGACGCCGGGCGACAATTGTTCGAGGACGCGCGACAGATTCTCGAGTTTGCCGAACAGGCAAGCCAGCGCCTGCACGATGAAAAAAACACTCCGCGCGGTCATCTGCGGGTCGTGGCCGTGGTGGACCTGGGACAATGGATCGTTTCCCGATTGCTCGCATCGTTTCAGCAGAAGCATCCGCACATCACCGCCGAACTGCATCTCATCAACCGCCCGTGCAATTTCATCGAGGAAGGCTTCGATTGCGGCGTGATGGCCGGTCGCATCACGGATATCTCCGTCACCGCGCGGCGGGCGATGGAGTTGAATCGGCTGCTCGTCGCTTCCCCTCGCCTGTTGAAGGAACACGGCCCGATCCGCACGCCTGCTGACCTGAAGCGCCTGCCGTGGATGGGCCTGGTGCAACCACACTTTTACCTGCGCGACCAGATTACGCTGATGCGCGGCAAGGAACATAGCACGGTAAAACTCGCCCCGGTGCTGTTGCTCGATAGCGTGACGGCTTTGCGGGAAGCAACTATTGCCGGCGCGGCGCTCACGGTGCTGCCGGAATGGTTGCTAGGTGATAGCCTCACCAGCCGGAAGCTGGTGCGTGTGTTGCCCGAATGGAACATGCCGCCGGCGGATGTGAACGTTGTGTTTCCCACCAGCCGTCATCTGCCGGAACGGGTCAGGGCCTTTGTCGATTTTGCCACCACCAACCTCCCCCGCCTCGTCTCGGAACCCCGATCGTGATTGTCGGGTGAAAACTTGGCGCACCAACTGCCCTGCTTACTTAACTTACTTAAATGCGCTGGTCACCGGGCGACCCCAGAAATGCTCGGGCAACGGCACTTTGAGCAACCAAAGCGCAGTCGCTGCAGTGTCATATTGGACCACCGGCGCAGTGATGGTGAAATCTTTCTTTACTCCTTTGCCCCACGCGACCCAGGGAATCATCACATCTTCCGGTCGGGAATCTCCGTGACTGCCAACCGTTTTGCCTTCGCGATTCTTCGAATCGTGAGAACCATGATCGGCAGTCAGAATAAACACGCTGTTCTGCAACACCCCCGCCGCCGCGACCGCATCTTTGATCGTTTGCAACGCTTCATCGCAATCTTTGAGCGCCTGAATTTTCTCCGGTGAATAAGCACCGGTTCGATGACCAACGGTATCCGGATCGCGGAAATGAATGAACACAAGGTTCGGCTTGAGTTTGCCGAACTCCGCCGCAAACGCGCTGGCAACCGATTTGGCATCGTCATTCGGCTGCGGCCAAATCAACACATCAACCGTATTCGGAAGGTTCAAATGCTTGAACTTTTCTTTGGCAACGAACATGGCGGTTTTCAATCCTCGCTCTTTCGCAAGACTGAATACCGTCGGCACATTCACAAATCCCTTGTCCGGCTGATAATCATTCCAGGTCACCTGATGCTTTTGAATTCCAACTCCGGTCAACATGGAGACGTGAGACGGCAACGTGATACTCGGCACGATGGTGTAGGCTTCCCACGAGCGAGCACCAGCAGCCGCCATTTGCTGGAACGCCGGCATTGCAATGCGCCGAATCAAATCGGGATTCCCCTGATCGAAACTGATGACAAAGACATGTTTAACTCCCGATGGCGGCGCAGCCATCGCTGGACGACCAAACAGAATCAGCACCAATGTCAGCGTAGCTGACAGACAAAATAAGCGACACGATATCAACCTCATCGGGGCTCGGACGATAGCAAGAAGGGATTATTCGGCGCGATGAAGATTTTTTAAATTTCGCATCCCGTTTTTAAGATTTCGTATTTTGAAATAAACCTGCGTTTATGCTACTGCCACCGAATGCGGAAGTGACAAAGCAATAAACGTCGAAGCCGGCCTAAGAAAAAATGGCAGGAGCGGCTTTCCCCAAAACCGCTCCTGCCTTCAACGCCCCCTAATCGGACCACACTCCGGATTATTGTCGCTGAATCCGGAAAAACTCTGTTTCTTTGTCTTTCGGCACGGTCACCTTATGAACGTTTCCAGACACAGTTTCCGGATTGAGAACATCCGTCCAACTGCCGGTCGTCAAACTGGTCCGTGACTGAAGTTTGAATGGCGTACTCGTCAGAGCTTCCCACGAGAACTCCAGACTGTTGCCCAGGTCAACGTGATGCAACAGGGTCGGCTGCGCCGGAGTAATCTGCTGTTCTCGAATTTCCGTCAACGTCAGCACCTTGTTGAAAATTTTGACTTCATCAATCAAACCACGGAACGCCGCACCATTCGCTCCACTCGTGGTGCGACCGGTCGGATTGCCGGCAGCCGATTGATAATTTCCAATCGTCAGTTGGCCGGTCACCGGCATGATACCTTTCGCGTAGGTCATCGTTGCATCCAACGCCGCCGGTGTATTGGCATTTCCGAAGTAGAACGACAGATTGTCGGAATCGGATTTACCGTCATAAGTCACCGCAAAGAAGATCCAATTCGCCGGAGGCAAATTGGTATCGAGCGGGACTGTGCCCGGCGAACTGATGTGGCCTTCTGTGTCCGGCGCAAATTCGTTCACGTGGAACTGAAGTCGTCCATTCTGACCGTAGGTGGCCCCCAGGTCATCAGGACGATAATTCAACAAAAAGCCGCCGGAGTTACCGCCACGTGTCGCACTGACCACACCCGCGCCACGCCCCGTGCTGGTGGTTCGGAACGTGTGATTGGCCGAATTAATCCAACCACAAATCGTCACTGCTTCGAGGCTACCTAATTCTCCGGCCTCGCTGATTACATTGTTGGTCAGATCAATCGCACGATTTCCTCCGTCAGGGAAACTATAGAGAATAGCGGTTCGATTATGCGTCGGGCTCGGCGCATAAGGACCGCTGGGTAGATTGGTGGTAACGAATCCGGGCATTCCGGAATTGCGTTGAAAACGTCCGTAGCCGCCGATGGCACCGGTATTCGTGGTAGCCGCAGCATTTCCACCTTCGGAGAATGACGTCGCAACGAGCAACGGATTGGCCGGCAAAACGGTCAGCGTCGCGATCGAGCTCAAAACACCGCCCACGGAATTGGAAATGCCAACTTGAATGGTGGTACCATCTTGCGCGGTCGTAGCATTCGCGACTGTGAACGTCGGTCCGTTAGCACCCGGCACATTGACGTCATTGGTTTTCCATTGATACGTCAAGAGGCCAGAGCCGGAGGCTTCCACAGTAAACATCGGATTCTGTCCTTCGATCGCCACAGCGTTCGCGGGCTGTTTAAGAATGGAAGGCACAACCGGTGTGACCAGGCGATTAAGTTGCGCCTGTTGAATTTCATCGAGACTCAAAGCGTTTGTGTAAACTTTTATTTCATCCATCAGACCGCGGAAAATACGACTGTTTCCACCCAAGGCGGCATCGCGCGCACCTTCAACGGAACCGAAATTACCCAGAGTAAGCTGCCCGGTGTATTCAATCTCTGTAATCGGCGGCGTGTAATCTCTCGCAACATCCAGTGCTGCCAACTTGTCCGGACGACCGAAATAATATTTCACCTGTTGCGAGGGCAGACTCGGATCGTAAGTCACCGCAAAGAATACCCAGTTGTTTGTTCCCAGCGCGGGATCAAAGGTGACCATTCCAGGAGAAGACTCCGGCGATCCATCATTGTATTGATTGATAATCAGCGAGAGCTGACCGCTCGCGCGTTGAACGAGATCAAAGCCCAAACCACCGGGAGTTTCCAGCGCGAAGGCGATGCGATTTCCGCCGTTCCCGGTGCTGACACCGCTGGCATTCACCCAGCCGCAGACGGTCAGTTGCGGATAAGCTCCGATGCTGTTGAAGCCGGGACTGAATTCCGGCATCAGATCAATCGCTCGACCATGGCTGCCACCAAGTGAGTTGCCGACAATGGGACCGAAATAAACGGAAAACTCGTTGTCATTCGGTACATAATCTCCCACGGGCACATTGGTGGAAAAAGCAGGGTAAAGATTTGTCTCCCAATCCGGATCAAACGGTTGAACAAACATCGCCAATCCTCCCAACGTACCGGAGTTGGTTGTCATTACACCCGAACCGCCTGCATCTGCAGGTCCTTCCGGAAAACGCATTTCAACCGTCGGATCAGGCGGAACGGCAGCCTGGGCTGTCACATTCGCCACTGCGATACCGAGTGCCATAGCCCACGACACACGCCGGGAACGTTGCCGCCGTATGTGACTATTCGTGCAGAATGGGAGTTTCATAGGATTCTGAGGTTGTATTTTCTGGGGTTGTTTAATTATGCGATTGGCAATGCTTTATTTGAAAACGCCGGTATGATTGGTAAACCACGCGTGATCACGCGCGGAAGGATTTGGAAGAAACGAGGAATGCGTATTGGGGCTGACGATGCCGCCGCTGATTTGCACTCGTTGGACGTCGGACGACCACTTAACAATTTCCGAATGCCCATCCGCAAACGTGAAACCAGTAGCGTTTCCATGTCGTCCGGAAGGCGCATCAAGCCATTTTTCCCCGGCAAAGCGCGACATATCCTTAAAAGCATAAAAGTGCGAGTCGTTAATGCTGTTTTCATGCTCATCAATAAAGAGGAACACCGCTCCCGGTCCTGGCGCAGTGATCGAAGACATTTTCTTTACCTCACGGTACGTACCGTTGCTGATATTGGCCGCCGAATAGAGCGATGCCGTCCCTACTCCCGCATTGTGAGAATAGCTACGGTTACGGGGACGAACCTGCCCGGCGTAAAGCAAACCGGCTTTATCCGTCGGACAACGAAACGCTTTGGTTGAGTTGATATTCGGGTACGTCGGACTGTTTTTGATAATATCTTCATCAACCGCCTCGGGTGCAGCCGCAACACTTCCACCACACCACTCGAAAGAGTTCAAAGCGTGATCATTATTATCCGTCGCATACATGATATAAGCCAAGCCCAACTGCCTTCCGTTGTTCATGCAGGAAATTGCCATCGCCTTACTCTTGGCCCGGGAAAGTGCCGGCAGAAGCATCGCCGCCAGAATGGCAATGATGGCAATAACCACCAGCAGTTCGATCAAAGTAAACGCCCGACGCGAGAAGCGTGGGAATTGCGGGAAGAAAGACACCGATACGTCTTTCGGATTTAAATCATATTTCATGTCTCGGGTTTTGGATTGGGTTTCAACAACGATTCATCGTCAGCCGCCTCAATGACTCACCCTCCCTGCAGTCCTTATCTGCTTTAGACCAAATCCCAACCAACGTACAAAACAGTGCGGCAAGTAAATGATACCGCGATGGCTGGAGATGGCTGACATGTTAGAAAATTAACACCCGCCCACAAGGCTGCCTTGTAGGAATTCATTATTTAATTGGATAATTTTCTCTTTGAAGCTCGCTTCATCGAAGCAAAGCACGAAAGAACCGCGCTAAATCACAAGTCGGACACTAACATTTGATTCTGAGCATTTAGTAACTCAGAGAATTTCGTCCGATTAATTGATGGATTCCTGCTATTTTGTTCTGCCTCGCCAGCAATAGATTCTCCGGCAAATGAAGCCCATTTCGAAAAACGAACTCATCATCTGTGTCGCCCCGGTGCCTGGCGAAAAACAGGAGGAAAAATTTCCCGGCCCTCTTGATGTTCCTGCTGAGTTGATTCGATGTGAAGCCGCCGGTGCGGCAATTGGACATATTCACGCTCGCGACGAGAATCTTTTGCAAAGTATCGAGCGTGAACCTTTCGCTACTCATGTCCGCCAAGTACGCGAAGCCTGTCCAATGATCATCGAAGGCTCTACTGGCGGAGCGCCGGAACATACCCTCGATCAACGTTGCGTTACTTTCACTGTTCCCGGAGTAGAGATGGGTTCACTGAATCTGGGCTCCATCAATATGTTTGACGGAGTGTACCAGAATAAATACGAGGACATCATTTTTTACACGCGTAAGTTACGGGAAGGAAACATCGTTCCCACGATGCCGATATTTGATCTGTCTCACCTGATCAATTATCAACGGCTGCTTGATGATGGCGAATTGCAACCGCCGTACGTTTTTGAATTCGTGTTCGATGTTCCGTACGCCTTGCCCTACACCGACCGCTACCTGGATTTGTTCGTTGATCACCTGCCGCCGAATGCGATCTGGTTTTGCGTGCGGCATCATCAACGCGGCGCAGCCGATTTGCGACGTGTGATGGAACTCGGCGGTCATCTTCGTGTGGGCTACGAAGACAGTCCGTTCCTCAGCAATGGTCAGCGCGCTCGCACCAACGTTGAGTTAGTCGAAGATGCCGTGCGAGAAGCTGAACGTGCCGGTCGTAAAGTTGTTCGGGCCGATCGCGCACGAGAAATTATTGGATTACAACCCACTCTCACCCCTTCCGTTTGAACTTAAAAATTTCCGCAATGAAAACCCTCGCTTTAATTCACACCGTCAGTTGGTATCAGAAATCCGTCAACGCTCCCTTTGTCGATCCCTGGTTGAAAAAGAATCCGGATGTTCAAGTCTTCAACATCATGGATGACTCGCTCCTTTGTGAAAGCCTCACCAATGGTCGCGCCACGAAAGCCGTGATCAAGCGCATTCAATTCTACGCGCTGGCAGCCGAAGCCATGGGAGCGCAGGTTGCGATGTGCAGTTGCACAACTGTCGGCGAAGCGACCCGCATCGCGCGCAAGTACACCTCCATTCCGGTATTCAACATTGATGAACCGATGGCGCATGAAGCCGTCAGCAAAGGCAGACGGCTCGGAATTATTGCCACGGTCCCTACCAGTCCGGCCGCAACAAAGCGACAACTGGAATTGGCCGCAGAAGAAGCAGGCGTTGATATCAGCATTCAGATCGCCGTGAATGAAAAAGCATTCGCCTATCTGCAAAAAGGTCAGATCGAAAAACACAATGAACTCGTCCATCGCGAAATGGATAAACTCGCGCCGAAGGTGGACGTCCTCGTTCTCGGTCAAATCAGCCTCGCTCAAATCAAGCATCGTCCCGGCGTTCCCGTGTTACAAGTGGGGCATTCCGGTCTCGCTGAAGCGCGACGGCTGCTTGACGCGGCGTCCAAACGGAAAAGATAATCCGTCTTATCCGTGAGCGTTTCTCCGTCTCCCACTCCGTCAACGCGACGCATTCCGACACGATATTGGCTCGTGTTCGGAATGTTCCTGCTGTCCATGTTGCTTTACGTGGATCGGGTTTGCATTTCCTCGGCTAAAGAAAGCATCGCCGCGGATTTCAAATTCACCGATACGCAAATGGGCTGGGTGCTGTCGATCTTCGCGCTGGGTTACGCCATTTTCCAGGTGCCCAGCGGAATTTTGGCGGATCGCTATGGCCCGCGCATCATCCTGACGTCGGTTGTCTCCTTCTGGTCCATCTTTACCGCGCTGACCGCAGCGGCGACCGGTTACATCTCCATGTTGATCTATCGCTTCCTGTTTGGACTGGGCGAAGCGGGAGCTTATCCGGGTTGCGCGCGCGCCGTTTATTCGTGGATTCCGATGTCCGAACGCGGCCTCGTCCAGGGCGCGATGTTTTCCGGAGCACGTTTTGGCGCTGCTTTCACTCTGCCTCTCGTTGCGTGGATGGTGGGGCATCTGGGCTGGCGCTGGACCTTTGTCATCATGGGCGGCATCGGAGTACTGTGGGCCGTTTTCTGGTTCTTCTGGTTTCGCGATGACCCGCAAACTCATCCGAACCTTTCGGAAGATGAACGGAAACTGATTTTAACCTCCCGCCAACAAGCAGTCACCGGCGAGGCAGAAACTCCACCACTCACGGCGCATCGCTTGTTCGCGTCGCGAAATGTCTGGTTACTGATGGGGCAATACTTTGCGTCCAATTTCACCTTCTTCTTTTGTCTGACCTGGCTCTTTCCCTATTTGAAAAATCGTTACTCGCTGGGAATGGTCGAGGCCGGCTTTTACGCTGCTCTTCCGCCCTTGGCCGGTGCGTTGGGCAACTGGGCTGCTGGCGCTCTGATTGACGTCATTTACCGACGCGGCAAATGGACTGCATCGCGTCGCTGGCCGGCAATGTTCGGTTTCTTCCTCGCGATGTCTGGATTGCTGGTAAGTCTGCAAATGGAAACTGCCCTCGGCGCAATCATCTGTTTGTCGATTGCCGTTTTTGGCGCGGACATGACGTTGTCGCCATCCTGGTCGGTGTGCATTGACATCGGACGCAAACATTCTGGCACGGTATCGGGCACGATGAACATGGCGGGAAATCTCGGTTCATTCGTCACTGCGTTGGCGTTTCCATATCTCGTCAAATGGACCGGCTCGCACACAGCGTTCTTCTATGTGGGCGCGGGTTTGAATTTTCTCGCCATCGTCGCCTGGATGCTGACTCGCCCGGACCGAAAACTGGAAGAGTATTGAAGGCGATTACTGCGCCCCTTTGAACCGGAAGTATTGGAAAACCACCGCTGCTTCGCGATTGGTGAAGGAAACAATTTCCAACGGCAAACCGCTTTGCTGCGCTTGTTGCAAGTAATGCGCGCCGTACGGAAACAAACTGAATTCCGGCGGGTGAATCAGATAGTAGCATCTCGGATCAGGCAGGAGGTTGACCGGTTGCCCCGCCTGCAAATTCCACGTGGGCTCGAAACGTTTTGGCTTATCTGTCAAAAAACTTAGCTGCTCGTGAAAGCCCCAATCCAAGCTCACCAGCATCACATCATCCCGATTGCGCATGGATTCCGCAAACTCCACCAGCGCCCTGCTCCATTGCCCGCGCCCGCCGGTCGTCGCGATGAACTCCTGCGTCCGCCACACGTTACTGATGTGTGTCAGCATCACACCTCCGACCATTATCACCGCTACCGCTTTCCCGATTGATTTTGTCTGTCGCCACAACCCGACCGCAGCGCCGGCAACAATCAATTGAGGGAATGGATAAATCAGAAGGAAGTGATGAATCCGCAATGCCTCAGGCATTAAAAAAAAGCCAATCACGCTGATCAAAAAACCGACCAGTAAAAATCGCGACCAACGTTCTTGCCGTTTTCGAATCGCGAAAACAACCAACACCAGCAACGCAATCCCAAACGTAATCAAAAAGAAATTCTTCAGCGTTGGTGGAACTTCAAACATCCGATGAAACAATCCGTCGGTCTCCATCAGCCGATAAAAATAACTGCCGTCCAGCGCCGCCTTTACGATGTTGAATTTTGTCTCCGCCTCGCCGCTCCGCTCCCCGTCTTGCATGGCGATGATGGATTTCAACCAACGCAACGAATTCCAAATCATCGGCGCGCTGCTGAGCACGAAGGCAAGAACTCCCAGACTGCATTGCTTCCAACTTTGCCGTCCGCGTTCAAGCAACTCGCGCGGCCATGAAACAATCGCTGCAATTCCAATCGCCGCGAGAACAACAACGAAATCAATCTTGTTAAAAAATCCCAATCCCAACGCCACGCCTGCCAGAATCATCCAAACCACCTGTCGCTTCTGCCACCACAGCGTTAAAAACAGCAAACCTGCGCAGCGGCAAATAAACGACGGCACAAACGCGCCCCATTCACAAACTGTGGGAAAGAAGAAAGCCGGATCAAACGCAACCAGAACTCCGCTCAGCACCGCGGTTACAAAACAACTCACACGACGCACCCAGAGCATCAAACAAAGCAACCCGATCAAACCCGCGCCAATCATTGTCCATCGCATGACCGCAATGGATTCACCGCACAGCGCGAAACTCGGAATCAGCATCCAGCATTTGAGCGCGCCGAGATAGCCTTGCACGAAGAGTGGAAATGGTCGCCCCGCAATCTCGACGCTTTCACTGCCCGGCATGTGTTGCGGACAGGACTGCCCTCTCAGGAAATCTTTCGCGAGATGACCATAAACCGCCTCATCATAGTCCAGGCCCGTTTGCGAAACACTTCGCGACGCCAAGGCGATAAAGCACAAAGACAAGACCAGCCACGCACAAAATATGGGCCAGTGGGCACGCGATGGGATCATCACCGCCAGCCTATTCATCGTCGCGCTGAGAATCAATCTGCCACCGCAGCCGGATGACAAAGCAATTCCTGCAATTGAGATACGGTTGCCGTCCCGGTCGTGCCTACCTGATGAATCACAATGGACGCAGCCGCACTCGCCAACTCCAATGTCTCACTCAACTCTGCGCCGGCCGCCAACGCACACATCAGATTCGCGGTCACCGCATCGCCCGCGCCGACGACATCAATATCACCTCGCAGGGGCCACGCGGGAACATGTTTCATCTCCCCATCAGGAGTAACGCCAATCATCCCCCGTTCCGCGAGAGTAATGAAAACCCGTTGCTGATTTGCGCGCGCCAAAGTCAAAGCAGATTGTTGGATTTCCGCCAAATCCAGATGCGCGGGCGCACCGGTCAAGACACTCAACTCGTGCGCGTTCATTTTGAAAATGACCGGAGGAAAGCCGCGCAATCCGCGACGACTATCGGCGCTGATAAGCAGTTTGGGATATTCGCGACGAACAGAACGAATGGTCTCACGCACTCGCGTAGTGATCACACCGGTTTCCGGCACTTCCACCTGATCCATCAGAATGATGGCATCCACTTGCAAAGCCAAAGACCGGATGGAACGGATCAACAGATCTTCAACAGCGGACGGAGTCGGCGACCAGTTCTTGGTATCGAGTCGATTCAATTCCTGCGGCGCGGCATCGGGATATCGCATCAATGGTTTGCAATAGGTAAATGTCCGTCGCGCTTCGGTCTGAAGAAAATGATCTCGCACCACGCCAGGACATCGATCGAGCGCGCGCAGCAACTCGAAACCTTCCCCGTCCATACCGCAAAAGCCGACGGGATAAATCGTGCCCACGCCCAAAGCACAGAGATTGTTCAAAATTGTACCGGCGCAGCCTGGCAATGAGCGGACGTTTGAAACGTTGTAAACCGGCAGGCCGGTTTCGATGGAGTTCTCGCGAAGCGCCGGATCGATTTCAAGATAACGATCCAGCGTAAAGTCCCCCACGACAGCCACCCGCAAACGCGCGTATTGCCCAGTGATCGCCTTGAAACGCACCGGAGTCATGCCCTCAGAAGATGATAGAGGTTATGGAGGAAGGCGAGATTGTCGCACTGCAAGTAGCGCATCTCGCCGCCCATGCGGGAAAAGCTTTTGCAGAATCTCAGATAATAAGCCGGATGATTCTTCTGCGGCTCACCTCGCGACCAATCCCAGTTACCACCATCCTGCAAATCCACGACGTAAATGGTGTGCCCCTGGAGATTTTCGCGTCCTTCCTGTTTCCGGATGTTGTGAACACAACTCAGACTCTTTTCAAAAACCTGCGGGCCCATCGTTGCCGACCCGATGGAAAGCACGACGCCATTATCCAAAGTGTCGATTGCACCGCCGATCCGGTAAAAATCTAACGTTGCCGCACGACCAATAACCGCGCCGTTAAACATCGGGTGATTGGAAATAATGTCGTACCCAATACCAGGATGCACCGTCAGCCCAACGTCATGACGAAATGCCTGCGCGAGAATGGAAGCGTGTTTCCAACGGTGCTGAACTTCGATGCGCCCGCCTGCAATCCGATGTTCATGCATGGTCTGCAACAAATCCGCGCGCGCCGGCGCTAACGGATGAGTTGGGTCGGTGCGAAGCGATTCCGCGAGTTCGTCAGGGTGAGGTAGCGTCGTGCCATCTTCCCAGATGAATCGGCCCAACGCTGTTCCATAACCTTCTCCCTTCAATCCTCCCGCGAGCAAGGCGAGATGAATGTTGCGACTGGTTTCGTCCCACGTACCAAACGTTCCCTGCGCCACATTCTTTTCCACGCCTTCCAGCGAACGCCCCAGCCACGCGTATTCCCAATCATGAATAGTTCCCGCGCCGTTCGTTGCCAGATGAGTAACGAGCTTGCGTTCCATCATGTCGCCCAACATCAAAGCAGCGCCATTACGCAAGAGGTGTGCTCCGTAAATCAACAACACTCCAGCGCCACGCGCGCGCGCGGCTTTAATTCTGGTAGCGCATTCGGCTACTGATCTCGCAACCGCCAACGGTAACGGCGGAGGCGGAGTTCCCGGTTGAACGAGAATCTTCTCCACCGAAGAAAGACTCTCACGTTGACTGACCGGGAAGACCTGAAGTCTTTTGGGGTTCAACGGCGCCGGTTTCATATCGCGAAGATTTTTTCCAGCAACGGCGCAGCATCGCGATAATCCGGAATCACGACATCCGCGCCCACCCCCAAAAGCCGCGCGCGCTTCCACTCATCAAGTCTCCCCGAACCATTGTGAGCTTCATCGCTCGCCACCGCGACCGCGAGCCCCCCCACCTCCTTGGTGTTTTGAATCTCGACAAAGCCATCACCAAACGACAAAAGTTGCGCGCCGGGAATCTCGTTTTGTCGAAGAATCCGTTCGATGACCATCTTCTTCGAGAACTGCTTGTAGTCATCCTGCGCACCGTAAATGTGCGTTCCGAAAAACGAAGTCAGGCCGAGCAATTCCGCTTCCTGCTTTACAAAAACTTCATCCGTACCGCTGGCGAGATAAACCGTCACGCCACGCGCTTGCAGCAACTCCAACAAACGTCGCGCACCATAAACGAGGAAATCATCCGGCTGTTTTACGCCATTTTGTAAATCCGCAATCCGTCCCTGAATTCTTTCGTGCAGGCGACGCAGATATTCATGCTTGTACCACAGCGGCTCCTGCGGTTGACCGCCGCGTTCTTTGATGCGTTCGGCCAGTTGAATCATCTGGTAAATCGTCTGCTTACCGTTAAGCCGCATGATATCTTCCCAGCAGAGTTGTTGTCGCGCTTCCTCCGATTCGCCCGGCAGCGGCGGCAACATCTCCACAAACATGGGCACCATGACTTGCGGCCAACCTTCGCGAATCAGCGAAAGCGTCCCATCGAAATCAAACAGAACATGACTGATGTGCGGACGACCGGCGAACGTCGGCGCAAATTCCACCAGACCGGAAAAGGTTGGAGATGTTTCGGCCTTCATTTGACGTATTCCGGATTTTCCATGAAGGCGTAACACAACACATGACAAATGCCCATCTGCGCATCTTCGACCCGGCCATAGTGAGTGTCGTTGACGACGACGACCTGGTGCGCAATTTCCGCCATGCGACCGCGCTTGGCGCCAACCAGAGCGATTGAGGTGAGGCCTTGTTGGTTCGCCCACTCGATCGCTCGAATGCAATTCGGCGAATTGCCGCTAACACTGATACCTAAAGCGATGTCGCCAGCTCGCGCGTAGTTCTGCAACTGTCGCACAAAAACATCTTCGTAGGCGTAATCGTTACCAATTGCACTGAACCAACTGACATTGTCGTTCAACGACAACACCCGAAAGCGGCGTCCCAACTTGTCCGACGCACCTTTGCCGAGGTCAGTGGCGAAATGGGACGCATTGGCCGCGCTACCACCGTTGCCAAAAACAAAAATCTGCCGGTCCGCCTGAACGGCCTGTCGCATCACTTCAATCAGCCGCGCCACCTCAGGCACAGAGATCGAATCCAGTGCAGCTTTTTGAGCTGCGATATAATCCACGATCCATTGATTCATGCGTGTACTCTCAATCTATTCTTCGCCGAAATCAATTCCCGGCTGGTTATAGGCAAAGGTCATTTCGCCTTGTTTGAACTTCCGATAACCACCCACGTGATTGTCCGCAAACAACACGTTCACCGCGCCGCTATGCGCCGGTGACGGCAACTGGAACAAGGTGTCCACCGAATAGTTATCCGGATCGGCGTCATCAGCTTCAAAGGGAAAATTACAGTCGCCCGATAAAATGTATTGGGTTGGATATTGAATCCGATTCAGGCGCAGACTGCCGAACACGCCACTTTCCACCACAACCACCCGACTGCCCATGAAGTAACTGTAAGGCGACTTGTTGTGAGCGAGGCTCATGCCGGGACATCGCAGAATATTGGTGTCGCGATAATATTCTACCAATGGCCGCATCCACGGGATGGGATTGGTGCTGTTCCACGAAACGCTTCGTTCGGCCGGAGGCAACAGATTGTTCGCATCGTCTCCGTACATCACCATCGCCTGCCCCAACTGACGCAGTTGATTCAGACATTGCGTCGTGCGGGCGCGCTCTTTGGCTTTGCCGAGTGCAGGCAATAACATCGCCGCTAAAATGGCAATGATAGCGATTACCACCAGCAACTCAATGAGAGTAAACGCACGTTGAGCAGAGTGATACCATCGCAGCTTTTGTCGCAGCGTCTGGTTGAATAAGGCCAACGTCATGTTTGGGGACAATTCTGCTGACAAAATAGAGAGCGCCCCTGCGCCGCACCTAGAACGAACCCCTCAAAACCTTGGACAAAATTTCTCTAAGACTGGCAATCAGTTGTATTTAGGCATCCGGCAAACGTTCCAGGCAAATAGTCCAAAAAATCTGGATTTTCATTCTAGGCCCGACACCGTTCCGCAGTTCATGCTTTTCCCAATCGCCATGCTGAATTTGATTCTGGTACAAAAATATTGCGGTGCTTTACTTGTTCTTTTGCTCGCATGGAGCACTGCCGCTGTTCGCGCGGAACTGAAGTTGGAAACCCAACAAATCACGTTCGGACCGAAGCATCATTTCTACGGTTACATCGGCCATGTGCAGAACATTCCGTGGAATCAAAGCGGACGCTATCTCGTCGCCCTGCGCACCAGCTTTCAGGACCATCTGCCCCAAGCGCATGAAGCGGCGGAAATCGTATTGTTGGACACTCGCAGCAATTACGCCGCGCGAGTAGTCGCGGAAACTCGCGCCTGGAATCCTCAGCAAGGGACAATGTTGTATTGGAATCCCGATGCACCAGAGACGCAGTTTTTCTTCAATGATCGCGATCCCAAAACCGGAAAAATTTTTTGTGTCCTATTCGACATCACCGCTGGAAACGGTGGAAAACGCATTCGGGAATTTCGTTTTGACGATACTCCCATAGGAAACAGCGGCGTGGCACAAAAAGGCGGCTGGTTTGCGGCCATCAATTACGCCCGCCTCGCACGATTGCGTGCGGTCACCGGCTACCCGGAAACTTACGATTGGACGAAAGGTGTAAAACATCCAACGGACGACGGTGTGTTTCTCGTTGATATCCACACCGGTCGCAAGCGCCTGCTCGTTTCCTTCAAGCAACTCGCTGATTTTATTCGCCCCCAACGTCCCGATGTGGATCAGGTGGACCTGTTCATCAATCACACGCTGAACAATCGTGAGAGTGATCGGATTTTCTTTTTTGTCCGCGGAAACTTCGATGACAAAGCCAATCGCATCAATCAAGGATTCATCATCCGCCCCGACGGCACTGGACTGACCCCCATGAAACAATTCATCGGCGGTCATCCGGAATGGGAATCCGGTCCGCGCATGATTGGCGACGTTGATGGACGGCAAATCATTTATGATACCGACCGACAGGAAATCGTCGGCACACTCGGAACACGCGAAATCTTCCCGACACCCGGCGGAGATGTCGCGCTTTCTCCGGATGGGAAATGGCTGATTAATGGTCACCGCGACGGCGCGATAAATTATTATACATTCTTCCGGCGCGCGGATGGCGCGTGGACGCGATCACAGGGATTTGATGTTCAGGGCTGGAGTTTTGGCGATCTCCGCTGCGACCCGGCGCCTTGTTGGAATCGAAATAATCGCGAGGTTGTTTTTCCGGCCATCGCCAAGGATGGAACGCGACAGATGTTTCTCTTGCGACTCAGCCCCGGCACGCCGCCGTGATTCGTTCCGGCAAATCGCTTTGCAGAACCAACTCCATGAAGTTTTTCTCCAGCACCGCCGGATTCTGAACCACCAACAAATCAAGACTGGGACACACCCAGATTAACCGTCCTCCCGCACCCGCCGCCGCGTAACTGTCGCGCGGCAGATTCGGCCAGAGCAACCCAAACTCATTCACCCACAAACCGTAGCCATATTTCCAATCCGTAGAGGGCACATTCGCTCGAGTCGCTGACGGAACGCGAACCGCTTCACGTTGAAAATCGCGCGGAATAATCTGTCTTCCAGCCCACTGCCCTTCGTTCAGCCAAAGCAATCCCAACCGCGCCATATCCCGCGTGGTCAGCAAGAGCTGCGGATAGTTCATGAAAATCTCCTTCTTCGCCTGATCGGGAAATGGAAAGTTCATGTACCGCCATTTCCATGTGCCGCCAATCGGATCACGCAACTTCTGCGCGATCAATTCGCCATCCCCCGGACAGCTCTCCGGCGCATGCGGATTGTAATAACCGTATTGCTTGGAGATGGCGTGCATCATGGTGGCCATGGCGAAGGTCTGGTAATGAAAAACCTTTCCGGTCGGTTCATTCGGCTCCATGTAACCGCTGGTTTGCGCGGCAATTTGTCGGAACGTCACCTCGCGATCTTTTTCGGTAACGTATTGCTTGTCATTAGCGCCGAATGCCTTGGTGCATTCCAAAAATTCCGGATAATAATCAATGAGCCGATCATCCAAAGACCGAATCTTTCCCTCCGCTACCGCAATCCCGAGCATCGAGCAGAAAACACTTTTGCAAACCGATGCCATGGAATATTTCTTCTCCGGCTTCGTGTCCTTGTACCATTCCGCCACGATTCGTCCGCGTCTCACAATGACCGCGCTATGCGGCGCCGTTCCGGCTTTGTCCCAAATCCAATCCCGCGCCGCCTGCATCAAGCGACTATCCATCTCCATTTCTTCAGGAGCACAGAAAGTCCATTCCGCCCCTGGAAATATTTTCCCTTCGGAAGTCGAACGGCGAGGAAGCCGACAGGAAACCAGCAACGGAACAGTTGCAAGACTCTGAAGACCGGTTTTCAAAAATTGCCGGCGCGGCCAGTTCGTCATACGCGTCAATCGGTTATTTCCGTTCCAACAGTTGAATTTGTCCAACCTTATAGCGGCGCTGCCCATCGTGCTCGGCCAGCGGTAACGCAATCTTCGGCGTGCCGTCACGCGTGCCGATGGATACGTAAATGTCGTAAGTTCCCGGTTTGGTCGGTGGCGTGTGATTTCGGTTTTGTCCGGCAAACTGCATCGCCACCGTGAATTTCGATTCGAGTTCTTTGGGAAACACCTGATTCGTGTTGGCCGGTTGAAGATCGCGGAAATCGAAATGCTCATCCACATGCGCCGAAGCCAGCCCGCCTTTTTGATCCCGCAACGTCAACGACCAGAAACCTCCGGGATAACACGGCGCGACTCCCGCATTGGCCCATTTGGTTTTAACGATGAACGGCTCTCCCAATCGGACTTCTTTGGGCCAACTGATTTCCTGTAATTGAATTCGATAACCCAGGCGACGGTTGATGCGATCAATCGGCTCTCGCCATTCTGCCAATATTTCTCGCGGCCAACCGTGAATGGACATGTAACTGGCGCGATATGCCTCCACCGATGCGAGCAACGTATCACCATCCCAACGTTTGCGATGTCTGACTCCGCCGAAATGCTCGTGCTCAAGAATCACCGGAAATTTGGGCCAGAACGCCTGCGCCAGATCGGCGTGATACCACGGCACTTTCATCGAGACGAGAATGCTGTCATCACGAAGCGTCACGCCTTGGGAAAGTGCGTAATCTGTCGCCGGCAAATGAAAGCCCGGCTTGCTTGCCCCGGCCGCGTCATCGCTGATCGCGAGCAATGTCTTTTTGAAATGTTTCGTGTGGAGATCAATGTGTTGTTTAACAATTTCGAGGGATTTTTCCGGAGAAAGTTTGCTGCTGAAAACCGTGTGCGCCTCGCCCCACATTCCGAATGACCCGACATCAATGAAAGCAACATTGGGATTTCCGTCGTAGCGCCGCGCCATGGCGGCGAGGAAATTTTCCAGCTTCTCCAAGAAGACAGGATCTTGATAATCGGGCTCCCAAAGCGCGCCTCCGGGCGTTGGTCCTTTACCCTCATCAAAATCAACTCCCTTAGCGCCCGCATCCTGAACCCACTTCGGCGTGGCGTATCGCAACCAACTTTCGCAACAACTGACCCGGATGGCGATTTGTTTACCTTTGGCAATCCAGCGTTGGGCCGGCGTGTCAAACAGCGACCAATTGAATTCACCTTCTTTCGGTTCGAGAAATGACCACGGAACGCGCAGGTAAATCACGGAAATGCCCGGCCAATCATCCAGCGTGTCCGACGGCTCCAATCGCGAACCATAATTTTCAATCAGGTTGGAATAAAAATGCAGCGTCCATCCCATGCTTGGATTTATCAACGCTTCACCCGTATCCGCCGGACGCACCGTTACCCATGAAGCACGCGATTCCGTTACTGCCGTCAATGCACTGGCAAGAAAAACGGTCAGAACGAGAGTTCGAATGTGATGGCACTTCATGTTGGGTAGTCCTGATTGAAATGAAATCTACCGCCATCCGGCTAGGAATAACTGCTCAAATTATGAGACAGAATTATCGGTGCATTCCGCCCTCGCACCAATGCATTTCTGAAACTGGAACACATCATTATCTGAAGTGTTTTCACGCCAACTGGAAATTCGTCCAAATCTTGAATCGTATCTTACTAGGCCATGACTTCTGAACCTCAATACATTGCTGCGAAGCAAAATGCCCGAACTTCGTTTCGCTATCTTTGGCACAGGATTCTGGTCACGCTACCAATTGGCTGGTTGGCGTGAACTGCCGGGCGTGAAGTGTGTGGCCGTTTACAATCGCACCCGCGCCAAAGCCGAAACGTTCGCCCTCAGCAACGGCATTCCTTCGGTTTACGATAATCCCGACCGACTCATCGAAGAGATTCGCCCTGATTTTATTGATGTAATTACGAATCCGGAGACACATCGCCAGTTTGTGGAACTGGCGGCACAACACAAAATTCCGGTCATCTGTCAGAAACCCATGGCGGCCTCGCTGGCTGATGCGGAAAGCATGGTGCAAACCTGTCGGCAAGCCGGCGTTCCACTTCTGATCAATGAGAACTGGCGCTGGCAAACGCCTCTGCGTGAACTCAAACGCATTCTCGATTCGGGAAAAATCGGTAACGTTTTTCGGGCTCGAATTGATTACTGCAACAGTTATCCGGTTTTCGACAACCAGCCATTTTTGAAAAATGTCGAACGCTTCATCCTGACGGACATCGGCAGTCATATTTTTGATGCCACAAGATTTTTGTTTGGTGAAGCCGCGTGGCTTTGTTGTCAGACCCACCGCGTACATCGCGATATCAAAGGTGAAGATGTTGCCACCACGATGATGCAAATGCGCAGCGGCGCAACAGTGGTTTGCAACATGAGTTACGCGAGCCGCGTCGAGCACGATAAATTTCCCGAAACGTTCGTTCTGGTGGAAGGCAGCGAAGGCTCAGTTGCACTGGGCCCGGATTATTGGATTCGCATCACGACGCGCGAAGGAACAATGGCGCGGCGCTATCCACCGCAATTCTATCCGTGGGCAGATTCCCGCTACGAAGTGGTTCATTCCAGCATTGTGGACTGTCAGCGCGATTTGCTACAGGCTTTGCGCAACGGCGGCCACGCGGAAACGACCGGGGAAGATAATTTGAAAACGTTGAAACTTGTCTATGCCGCTTACCAGAGCGTGGCCGCCGGAACCATCATTCGATTGAATCCATGACGCCACCTATTATTGCCAAATATCTGATTGAAACCCCGCACTCCATTGAGCGTGCGGCCGAAATGATTGCCGGCGAACAGTCCTCCGGCACTTTCATCGCAATCCCGGGCGAGACTGAAGCGTTGAAAGCCCGCGCCCGCGCCAAAGTAGTCAAGATTATCAAACTGGAATCCGTCCCTACGCCCAGCCTGCCCGGAGCGCGTCTGCCGAAAAACCACTCCGGCGCGGCGGAATATCAGCGCGCAGAAATCACGATCGAATTTCCGTTCGATAACATCGGCGCGAATCTTCCCACGCTCATTGCCACGATTTGCGGCAACCTCTACGAATTGTCCGAACTCTCAGGCGTTAAATTACTGGATGTCGAATTACCGAATGCCTTTGCCACCCGCTATCCCGGACCGCAATTCGGCATCACCGGCACGCGTCGCCTTGCTGGAGTCAACGACCGTCCGTTGATCGGCACAATCATCAAACCCAGCGTCGGATTGACAGCACACCAAACTGCCGAACTCGTGCGCACTCTCGGTGAAGCTGGAATTGATTTTATCAAAGACGACGAATTGCAGGCCGACGCTCCGAGTTGTCCTTTTAAAGACCGGGTTCTGGCCGTGATGAATGTCATCAACGAGCTGGCGGATCGCACCGGGAAGAAAATCATGTACGCCTTCAACCTCACTGATGACCTCGAAGCGATGCGACGGCATCACGATACGGTCGTTGCGGCGGGCGGAACGTGCGTCATGGTGAGTTTGCATAGCATCGGTTTCGCCGCATTGGCCGAGTTCCGCAAACATTGTCAGCTTCCTATTCACGGACATCGCAACGGTTGGGGCATGTATGGCCGTCATCCGCTGTTGGGCGTGGCCTATCCCGCGTGGCAAAAACTGTGGCGGCTGGCTGGTGCCGATCATCTGCACGTGAATGGTCTGCAAAACAAGTTCTGGGAACCGGATGACTCGGTGGTTCGCAGCATCAAGAGTTGCCTTACTCCAATCTTTCGTCCCGATGACATTGCCATGCCGGTCATCAGTTCCGGCCAATGGGGCGGTCAAGCACCGGAAACCTTCCGGCAAGCAGGCACGACCGATCTGATTTACGTCGCTGGCGGCGGCATCATGGCTCATCCGATGGGCCCGGCCGCGGGATTGCGCGGATTACAACAGGCCTGGGACGCAGCCGTGCGCAACATTCCTTTGGAAACTCATGCTGCCACACATCCTGAGCTACGCGCCACCATCGACACGTTCGGAAAGCTTCGTTCATGAAATCTCGCAGAAAAAATTCGTTGTGGCTGGCCTACTATGGTGATGACTTCACGGGTTCAACCGATGTGATGGAATCTCTGGCGCGCGCCGGCATCCGCACCGTGTTATTTCTCGAGCCGCCCACTCCAGCGCAACTGGCAAAGTTTCCCGGCTTGCAGGCAATCGGCATCGCGGGCGGATCACGAACCATGTCGCCCGCCCAGATGGAACGCGAATTACCACGCGCTTTCAAAGCACTGAAAGCCAGCGGTGCGCCCATTGTTCACTACAAAACCTGCTCCACGTTTGACTCTTCACCAACCGTCGGCTCGATCGGCAAAGCGATTGAACTCGGTCGCAAAGTTTTCGGCCAGACCCCAACGCCTCTCGTCGTTGGCGTTCCTGTCCTCGGCCGCTACGTCGTCTTCGGAAATCTGTTTGCGCGCTCGGGCCTCGATACCGAACCGACCCGATTGGATCGGCATCCCACGATGAGCCGGCATCCAGTAACCCCGATGGACGAAGCCGATATCCGCCTTCATCTGGCCAGGCAAACGAAGTTGCCGATGGAGCTCGTGGACGTTTTGAAACTTCGAGCGTTGGAAAAGGAAGTGACGAGCAAACGTCGCTCACAAAAAACTTCGCGCGCAACAAAAATTCCGCCCATCACGCTGTTCGACACGCTCGATGACGGTGAATTGCCGGTCATCGGACGGCAGATTAACGACAGTATTCCCAAAGGCGGACAACTTTTCTGTGCCGGTTCGAGCGGAATCGAATACGCCTTGGTAGCATTTTGGCGGAAGGTTGGACGGCTTGCTGACGCGACAGGTTTCTCTCCTGCTGTTCCAGTGAAGCGCCGACCTTCCGCAGCCCAGATCATCACGGTGTCGGGAAGTTGTTCTCCCGTCACCGACCGGCAAATCAGTCGCGCGCTCGCCGCCGGTTTTGTTGAGGTGGCGTGCGACAGCCATTTGTTGGCTGACGAGAAAACCTGTCTCACCGGCGTTAAACAGGCGTTGGCCAAAGCGCAACCCGCTCTGAAAGCGGGGCAAAACGTCATCTTCCACACCGCGCGCGGGCCGGCTGATTCGCGCCGGAAAAAATTCGAACGGGCCGCTAAAAAATATCGCGGCGCAACGACAACGGAAAAACTGGCTGCCGCCGGGACAAGTCTCGGTCACGGCTTGGCGATGATTCTGCATTATGCGCTGCGGGACACGGATTGCCGCCACATCGTCGTGTGCGGTGGCGACACCTCGACCCACGTCGCGCGCAGCCTCGGCGTGGAAGCTCTGGAATTCGTCGCGCCCCTCGCTCCCGGCGGACCGCTTTGCCGGATTCATTCGACCAATCCAGTTTCGCATGGCTGCGAAGTTGTTTTCAAAGGCGGCCAGGTCGGTCGCGATTCATTTTTCCTCGAACTTTTAGAACGCGTTAGTCGCTGACGATTTAGAATTGCTATGACCGGAAATAAACTCACTGGATTGATCGTCGGCCTTGCTGGCGCACTGCTGTTTGTCACTCAACCAGTCGAAGCTCATTCTCTGCCGCGACTCAAGGTCAGCGAGAATCAGCGTTATCTGGTCACTGTTGATAACCAGCCATTCTTCTATCTGGCCGACACCGCCTGGGAATTGTTTCATCGTTTGAATCGCGCCGAAGCGGATCTCTATCTCCGCGACCGCGCGGCCCGCGGTTTCACGGTCATTCAGGCGGTGGTCATCGCTGAGATTGATGGTCTGAAAACGCCGAACGCTTATGGGGAAACACCGTTCGTTGACATGGATCCGACCAAACCCAATGAACATTATTTTGCGCATGTGGATTGGATCGTGAATCGGGCGGCCGAACTCGGACTTTACATCGGCATGTTACCGACGTGGGGACGTTGGGCTGGCGGCAACGACGAGGGCCGCAACAACAATAATTTCATCAACGTCGAAAACGCCCGGAACTACGGACGTTTTCTCGGAGCGCGATATGCCGATAAGCCGATTATCTGGATTCTCGGTGGCGATCGTTCTGCGGAAAAAAGTCTCGCGCTCTGGCCGCAACTTGCCGCCGGCATTCGCGACCGCGTGGGAAAGAATCAGCTCATCAGCTATCATCCGCGCCACGCGTCGTCGGAATTTTATCATCAGGCCGATTGGTTGGACTTCAACATGATTCAAAGCGGGCACTCGCCCGAGAGCACCAATTTCCTTCCGATTGAACACGACTACGCTTTGCAACCGCCTAAACCCTGTCTGGACGCCGAGCCTGCTTACGAATACCCGCCGGATGCGATTCCCGATAAACGCCCGGTCGGCGCGGTGCAGATTCGTCGCAACGCTTATTGGGCGGTGTTTGCCGGGGCGTTCGGTCACGCCTATGGCACGCATCCGATTTGGCAGATGTACGACGACGGTTGGCCGCAGAAGAACAATACCAAAAATCGCCTGCCTCGCTGGGACGTGGTGACTCCGTGGTACGCGGCGTTGGATTTACCGGGCGCCAATCAGTTGCGTCATCTGAAACAACTGATGTTGAGCCGGCCATTTGTCAGCCGCATTCCCGATCAATCAATCCTCATTGCACCCAAAACGAAAAACCTCACGCGAATTCAAACCACGCGCGATGGCACGCCGGAAAATAACGATGCTTCCTATCTGATGGCTTATTTTCCCAGCCACACCGAAGCCACGTTGAACACCGCGCGAATCAATGCCCGCAATCTGCGTGGCTGGTGGTTCAACCCGCGCGATGGTTCAGTTAAATCGTTGGGCAAATTTCGCAATCGAAACGAAATGAAGTTTACTCCACCAACCGACGTTCCCGGCGAAGACTGGGTGTTGGTGTTGGATGATGCCACCCGTAAATACCCGACTCCGGGACAACAACCATAAACCCAATGTCTCTCCGCAAACCACTCCTCCATCTTGCTCTCGCAGCCCTGTTCGCAACCTCCCTCTCAGCGCCTGCGGCACCGTTGCCGGCACTGAAGGTCAGCGAAAACAAACGCTTTCTTGTTACCGAATCCGGCGAACCGTTCTTCTGGCTCGGAGATACCGCGTGGGAATTGTTCCATCGCCTGAATCGCGAAGAAGCGGAGTTATATCTCAAGAACCGCGCGGAACGTCGCTACACCGTCATTCAAGCGGTGGCGCTCGCGGAACTCGATGGATTGAGCGTGCCGAATCCGTATGGACATCGTCCGTTGATCAAAAAGGACCCCACCCAACCGGACGAAGATTATTTCCGTCATGTGGATTGGATTGTTGCCAAAGCCAATTCACTCGGCATGTACGTCGGTTTCCTTCCCACCTGGGGCAACAATTGGCATCGCAGCACGAACGCTAATTTCACACCGCAGAATGCCGAAATTTATGGCGAATGGCTCGGTCGCCGTTACAAGAATGCGAGCCTCATCTGGATTCTGGGCGGTGACCGTCCTATCGCCAACGACACGCATCGGGAAATCATTCGCGCGATGGCCAAAGGAATCCGCAAAGGTGACGGCGGCGCGCATTTGATTACGTTCCATCCTCCCGGCGGCAGCGGCTCAGCGCAATGGTTTCATGACGAACCGTGGCTCGATTTCAACATGCGCCAAAACGGTCACGTCGCGGAATTCACCGGTCGCTACGATCAAACCCGCAAAGACTACGATCGCACTCCCATTAAGCCGGTTCTCGATGGCGAACCGATTTATGAAGATCACCCGGTTTCGTTTGATCCGAAGCAGCTTGGGCACTCCGTCGCCGCTGATGTGCGTCGGCCGTTGTATTGGAATCTGTTCAGCGGCGCTTTCGGCCATACATACGGGCATCATTCCGTCTGGCAAATGTGGACCCCGGAACGGGCGCCTCGAAATTTCCCTCTGATGCCCTGGCAGGAAGCCATTCTTCAACCCGGCGCCGCGCAAATGCAACATGGCCGCGCATTGATGGAATCGCGTCCATTCCTGACTCGCATTCCGGACAACAGCGTGCTGGCAACCAACGCCATCCCGACCGCCTGGCCGGGAACGGGTCGGTATCATTTCTGTGCGACACGCGACGAAAACGGCAGTTACGCGATGGTCTATGCGCCGGTCGGACGCAGCTTCAAAGTGCGATTGGATAAAATCTCCGGCGCGAAAATCAAAGCGTGGTGGTTCAATCCACGCGATGGCCGGGCGGAACTCATCGGCACTTTTGAGAACACCAAAGGCGAACGCGAATTCATGCCGCCGACACCGGGTGAAATGTTGGACTGGGTTTTAGTGTTGGACGACGCCGCGAAAAATTTCCCGCCGCCCGGCACCGTGTCTCGTTCCACCCGATGAGAACAAAAACGATTTCTCAGCAACAACAACCATCGTAAGTCATCCAGTACCGACCGGCTCAAAACCCGAAACCGACCTATGACCGACAAAATTACCATCGCTCTGTTTGGGGCTGGCGGCAAAATGGGCTGTCGGATTATTGACCACCTGAAAGACAATCCGGATTACACAGTTTTGTGCATCGAAAACGGCTCGCGCGGCTTGCTCAAATTGCAAGAGCGCGGCATCAGTCCGGTCGGGCAGGACGAGGCTCTACCGCAGGCCAATGTAGTTATCCTCGCTTTGCCCGACCGGGTACTCGGACCGGTCGCGCGCGAAATCGTACCAAAGCTGAAAACCGGCACGATGGTATTTACGTTGGACCCAGCCGCTGCTTACGCCGGTGAATTTCCCGAACGCTCAGACATTACCTATTTCGTCAGTCATCCCTGTCATCCCAGCGTCTTTGAACATTTCAAAACGGAGCTGGAGATTAACGACTTCTTTGGCGGCATCCAGGCGCGTCAGGCCATCGTGTGCGCATTGATGCAGGGGCCGGAAGAGCATTACGCCCTCGGCGACCGAATCGCTCGCGACATTTACGCACCGGTGACGCGCTCGCATCGAATCACTGTCGAACAGATGGCCATCCTCGAACCGGCGATGGCCGAGACCGTCGCGATTTGTCTCGTGATGACGTTACGCGATGCTTTGGAAGAAGCTGTAAAACGCGGGGTGCCACGCGAAGCCGCGGAAGATTTTTTGTTCGGTCACATCAAAGTGGAATTGGGCATCGCGTTCGGTCGGGTGGATTTTCCGTTCAGCGATGGTGCGAAATTGATCGCCCGGTTCGGACACGAACATCTGCTCAAGCCGGATTGGCGAACGTTGTTCAGTTCTGAAAGTCTCAAACAACAGGTGCGCGCCATCGTTTCCGGAGAACTCCCGTCCGCTTAATCATCGCTATGATGCCGGGGATTGGCTCATACCTTGTCCAAGCATGGGGATTCATTTTTGAAAATTGCCCCATCGGACAAGTGCGATTCAACGCTCCTTCGTTGTTCGGCGACCGCAAAAAATTTTCACGCTTTTTCAATGTCATTCTTGAAACCTGCGTGTCGCCCGGCAACACTCTCGCCGAAACCATTGACCGAGCACGCGCCCGGATTGCCTCTGGAGCGGGGAATTTGCCCAAGTTGATTTCCTCGTGCGCGCCAACCTCGGAAGGAGTGTTATGAATCGACCAAGTTTATCTTTTGCAAAATATCTGCTGTGCAGCGTTTTCACCGCAGTGTGCGTATTGGGTTGCGGCAAAAAAGTTGAGTCGTCCGGTGGCGATCAACCGAAGCAACTCACCATCGGCGTCGCTTTTGAAACGCTGCAAACCGAATATTGGGTGGCCGGTTTCGAAGCAATTAAGGCTGAACTTAAAAAGCGCAATATGAACGTCGTCGAAGCGATTGCCGACGGCGACGCCAACCGCCAATTGCAACAAATCCGCACCTTCGTCACGCGCAAAGTGGACGGCATCATACTCGTTCCCAAAGATGCCAAGACGTGTCTTCCGGCCATCAAAGCTGCGAACGAAGCAAATATTCCTATCGCACTTTTCAATCGTCCCGCCGCCGAAGCTCCCGGCGTAAAGTCAGTCGCCGTCGTTGCGGATAATCGCAAGCTCTCACGCGAAACCGTGGAGTTCATGATTGAACAGGCGCGCAAGACCGGAACGAAACATAAAGCCATGGTGATCGTCGGAGATTTGGGCGACATCAATGCCATCGGTCGCAAGGATGGATTCTACGATGCAGTGAAGGGTAATGAATCCGTCGTGGAAGTGGTGGCCGAGGTCCCGTCGGAATGGAATCAGGAAAAAGCGCGCGCCGGCGTCGTCAACGCGTTGCAGGCGAATCCCGACATCTCGTTCATTTTCTCATCTTCGGACTTTCTGTTTCCGTCGGTCGTAGCCGCTTTAAAATCGGCAAACAAGTATCACAAAATCGGCACGCCCGGCCACGTCATCCTCGGCGGATTTGATGGTGACGCCACGGCGTATCAGATGTTGGTGGATGGTTATCTCGATGCCACCGGCGTGCAGGACGTTTATTTCGAAGCCGAACAATGCGTGCAGGCGTTGCTGGATCAAATGGAGAAAAAAGAAGTTCCCGCCGTTATTCTCGACCCGGGCTTTGTAATTCATCAGGGTAATCTGGCCGACAAAAAAGCCCGGATGTGGGGCGCTAACGTCGTTAAAAAATAGTCTGAACTCCATGGCCAACATCGCTCCAAATTGCGCTTACGATGCCCGGCCCACAGGAATCAGTCCGACCCCGAGTCGGTTATTTGGTTTGGACGATCTGACGCTTGGACGTGTGTTGCTTCAACCAGTGCGTTGAACTTTTTCGCTTACTGCCATGCACTCCGCTTTTCAGATTTTTGGTCAACCACAACCGCCAGTTGCACTGTTGCCACTTCGCGCCGGCCCATTGACGCTTCAATACGATCCGCATAGCGGCACCATTCGCAGTATAAAACTGGGAACACGTGAAGTTTTGCGCGGGATTTACGCAGCGGTCCGCGATGAGAACTGGGGCACGGTTCTCGGTCGCATCAATCAGACGGTTTCCACGATCAATGAAGATTCGTTCCACATCGAGTTCACCTCGGTGCATCAGCAAGGCAACATTGATTTTCTCTGGCACGGCAAAATCACTGGAGCAGCGACGGGAGAAATTCGCTACGAATTTACCGGTCAGGCCCGCAGCCGGTTTCGACGCAATCGCATTGGTTTTTGCGTCTTGCATCCAATTGCAGAATGCGCCGGCGCACGCGCGCGCCAGACTCGCATCGACGGCCAAATCATCGAATGCCGTTTCCCCACGCACATCGAGCCGCAGATTTTCGGCAAGAGTTCTTTCCAG
>CALAYC010000202.1 GCA_937894935.1 uncultured Verrucomicrobiota bacterium | reverse complement strand
GGACGGCGACCGCTTGATACGTGACCCCCAACGCTAATGCCGGAGGGTTCACTCCGCCGGAAGTATTGAACTCGTTCGCATTCGTCGGATTGAAATCTACTTTGGGCGGATTACCACCCAAGCCGGTTCGCGGCGTCAGACCGATGTAAGACAAGGACGGCTCGCCACTGGTATCCTGCCCGAACATCCACACCTTCGACCAATCCTGAAGCGCGTTCAATGTGAACCAGCTTTCCACTGTAAGACTGGGATTCGTGTTAAGCGTGTTGGCAATGTTGACGTCCGCGTAATTGGCAAAAGGTCCACCGCCCGGCACTTGCAAGTCACTCGGGCCGAATGTGGCAGCACCGACCAGAGTTGCGTTTGCGCCGCCAATTGAATCCGTTCCGTCGCCGTTAAAGCTCCAGCGATGAAGCATTGTTTGTGCGTCGGCAGCGGGTGCTGCGGCCAGCACCGCAGCGCCAGCGGTCATTTTTGCCAGGGTTCTCCCGAGGCGATTTTTCCAGGGTTGGGTTTGGTTTTTCATGTCGGTCGGTTTTTTGTCGAGGTTGTGCCAATTACCCAAATGCATTGCGCCCCTCGGCGGCAGAAGACAAAACCGCCCTGCGCAAAATGATATTGGGTAATGTTGACGGTAAACTTATCTATCCCGCTCTCATTCCGTGCATGTCGCATCTTTGGGTGACACCAAACGAAGATTGCCGCCTCACTCGAATAAAATTAGTCTCCCGCTGTGACGTTCCCATGTTCATCATCCCTTCGGAAACCAAGCCGATGAATATCACATTCTCGATTGTGGATGACGACGCGGGCGTGCGAGACAGCATCGCCGAATATGTTCAGGCCAAGAAGGAATTCACCTGTCTCGGCACTTATTCCACCGCCCGAAAAGCGCTTGAACAAATCCCGCTGTCTCCGCCCGATGTTGTCCTGATGGATATCAACATGCCCGTCATCGACGGCATCGAATGCACGCGACAACTCAAACTTGCGCTACCGAAACTGCACATCCTGATGCTGACGGTCTATGAAGACGCGGACCTGATCTTTCGCGCTTTGAAAGCCGGCGCAAGCGGCTATCTGCTGAAGCGCGCCAATCCGGAAAAACTCGTTGAAGCCATTCGCGAGGTCTATCTGGGCGGCTCGCCGATGTCCATGTCCATCGCGCGGAAGGTCGTGAAATATTTTCAGGAAATGCCTGCAGACGATCATCCCGCAGAAAGTCTGTCCACTCGCGAACGAGAAGTTTTACAACTCCTTGCCGAAGGCCACGCCTACAAACAGATCAGCGCGAAGTTACAGATCAGCCTCGACACCACGCGGACTTACATCCGGCGCATCTACGAAAAACTGCACGTCCATTCCCGCACCGAAGCCGTGATGCATTACTTCAATAAATCGAAGGACAAATAATTTTCTTCGCCGCTCCCGTCGCTCCAATAACGAACCGCTTCATCGTACCGATCTCACGTTCTCGCGCTCACTTCTCTTCTCGGCGATATCTGTCCGCAATTGTCGCACAAACATGCGACATGCCCCAACGCGGTATCAAGCTACCGTGATTTATAGAATCACCTACGCCAATCATTGAGCCCGTGCCCCAACCATCCATGACATATCCACCTGACAAAAATCACTGCGTTCCTCACCGCATGCGACGTGCTTTCACCCTGATCGAATTGTTGGTGGTGATTGCCATTATCGCCATTCTTGCGGCCATGCTGTTACCAGCGCTGGCCAAAGCGAAATCGAAAGCCAAACAAACAGCGTGCCTGAACAATGCTCGGCAAATCGGAATTGCCACGCTGATGTATGTCAACAATCACCAGAAATACCCCGGCTGCCTCTGGTTGAATGCCTCTTTCTATTTTGTCTGGCCGGTCCGTCTTTTTTCAGAAATTGGCACCAACCGGGCCATGTTCTATTGCCCCTCTGCAAACGCCAATTCAGCATGGGACACCAATTTAAACAACAGTCTGGGCGCAACCGCTCCTTCAGGAGCTTTTGATCCCTTGGGCATCAGTTCCACCACCCGGTTTTCTTACGGCTATAACGATTGGGGGTTGAAAGATCCCGGCACGCCTCAACTCGGTCTGGGCGGCGACGTTAATGTCGTCGGCGAAGTTAAAGATTCTCAGGTCAAACGCCCTGCGGATATGATTATGATTGGCGACAGCAAACCGGACGGCACGTTCGACGGGAGCATTGATCCCAAGGCGACCGGTGGCAATTCAAACGGGCAGGAATTCCCTTCCAATCGCCATAATCGTCGTACCGTTCTCATGTTTGCTGACGGACATGCGGAAGCACCAAAGCGGCGCGATGTGATAAATCCGTCCAACACTTATTGGCGCTCGCGCTGGAACAACGACAATCTCCCACACTACGAATTTAACTGGTCGATCCCGCCGAATGAACAAAACATTGATCCCTGACCACCGATAAGGCGAATCGTAGCCCGATTCTCAATCAGTGCGGATCAAGATCGATCTCAACTTAGGCGTTTGATCAGAAACCCGGCAGCCCAACAGCCACCGATTCTCTGTGCGCATCAATTCAGTTCTGGTCCTCGGCGCGGGTAGCGCCGGTTTGATGACCGCCGTCACACTCAAACGGCAGCTTCCGCAACTTTCCGTCCGCGTGATTCGCAGCCCCGACATCGGCGTCATCGGCGTCGGTGAAGGCACGTCCACCACTTTCCTTACGCACTTCTTTCAAACGCTCAAGTTGCCCGCCAAAGATTTTTACGCGCAGGCCCAACCCATTTGGAAAATGGGCATTCATTTCCTGTGGGGACCGCGCCGGGAATTTTATTACACGTTCGCCGCTGAATATCTGCAACGCTACGAACATCTCTCGCGCAACAACGGTTTCTTCGTTGGCGACGATGTACCGTGCCTCGGCTACGCCAGCGCGATGATGCCGCGCAATAAAGTTTTCCCGCGCAATCCTGACGGCTCGTTACAGTTCCACAACTGCCACGCATTCCACATTGAAAACAAGAAACTCGTTGGCTGGCTTGAAAACGTCGCCCGCAATTTAAAGGTCGAAATCATTGATGCCACCGTCACTCCCGAAACCGGCTCCGAGGGAATTGCCGCACTCGTCAGCGAAACCGGCGCACGGTTCGCCGCCGATCTTTATGTGGACGCTTCAGGTTTTCGCAGCGAACTGCTCGGACGCGCGCTCGGCTCGGAATTCATCAGTTACACGGACACTCTGTTCTGCGACCGCGCGATCATCGGTGGTTGGGAACGAGGCGACGACATCATTCAACCTTACACAACAGCGGAAACGATGGACGCCGGCTGGTGTTGGCGGATTGATCACGAGCATTTCATCAATCGCGGCTATGTCTATTCGTCTCAGTTCATCAGCGATGACGCCGCCAAACAGGAATTTCTGAAGAAAAATCCGAAGATTACGAACGAGCCGCGCGTCGTGAAATTTCGCAGCGGCCGTTATCACGCCAACTGGGTAAAAAACGTCGTTGGCATCGGCAACGCCGTGGGTTTCGTCGAACCACTCGAAGCAACCGCGCTGCACATCATCAGCAGTCAGTGCGTCACGCTCGCCGAAGCATTGAGCGACAGTCTGTGCGAGCCGCCTCCTTCGTTGATTGCGCACTACAACACGTACGGCGCGAACGCGTGGGACAGCATCCGCGATTTTCTTTCCATTCATTATCGCTTCAACACCCGCCTCGATACGTTGTTCTGGCAGACGTGTCGGCATGAAGTGAAATTGCACGGCGCCGAACCGATTGTGGAATACTACCGCGAGAACGGCCCGAGCAACCTCGCGTCAACGCGTTTCATCCATTCCTCAAACACGTTCGGCATGGAAGGTTACATGACGCTGCTCATCGGCCAACGCGTTCCGCACGCCAAGCCATACACGCCCACCAACGCGGAAAAAAACGCCTGGGCACGCTATCAGCAAATCTGGCACGAGGCAGCGCGCACAGCGTTTGGCGTCAAGGAAGCCTTGGCGGTGTTTCGCAGTCCCGCCATGCGCTGGAATTGATTCTCGCAGCAACGCTCCTACTGCGTCGCCACTCGATAAAACCGTCGCGGCTGATTTGCGACTTGCGAGTCATGGAATTCGAACTGCCCGCTGATTCCCACCGTATTCGTAGCGATAGAAGTCCATTGAATCGGTGACGTCAGACTCGTTGCAGCCTGCAGCACGTAAGTTTGTCCCACAACACCCGCGCCACCCAGTCGCAACGCCGGTCCGGCCACCAATTCATAACTTTCAATCGCCGGTCGAGGCACGATCGCCGAAATCATTTCCGGTCCATTCGCAAAATTCGTTGCCACTTGCGCCGCGCTCATTGCACCCGCCCAGATGCGCAGTTCGTCAATTGAGCCGTTCAAATCCGGATCTGCATAGTGGAAGCCCGCACCGAAGCGCGCTAAGTTCGCCTGCAAATTGGTGATGTTGCGACCCCCCATCGCCGCGGAATCTGCGAGTACACCATTGATATAAAAACTCATCAGATCATTGGCTGCATCAAAGACGGCGACCACGTGATATGGCGATCCAGCGATCAACGCCGGAGGATTCGCTCCGCCCAGCGTATTGAGTTCGCCATCCATAATCGGATCAAAATCAATCTTAGGTGGATTGCCGGGAATGCCTGAACGCGGCGTGAAATTGATATAGGATAAACCCGGCTGAGCGGCAGCGTCGCGACCGAACATCCACACCTTGCTCCAATCATTGAGTTGATTGAGCGTGAACCAGGTTTCCACCGTAACACTCGGATAATTCGACAGCGTGCTGCCAAGATTGACCGTCGCGAAATCGGCTGCTACGCCACCGCTCGGCAGTTGAAGTTGGCCGTTGAGATAAGTTGCGTTGCCGATCAATACCGCGTGAGCGCCGCCAACGGAATCCGTGCCATCATTGAAACTCCAGCGATGCAACAATCCCGGCACAGTTTGTGGATTATAAACTGTCACTATCGCAACGACGCTCGTCACACTGCCGCCGTTATTCGCGACCACCACTGAGTAATTACCCGCGTCACTGAATTGCACCTCGCTCAACTCCAGTGAAGCGAAGTTTGCACCGGCAAGATTGATTCCATTCTTCCGCCATTGATAACTCAACGGCGCGCTACCGGTCGCTGTAACTTCCAGAGTAACGTCACCGCCAAGCGCCACCGATTGATTAGCAGGAGGAACGGTAATTACCGGCGGTTCCGGCACAGTTGTCAGCGCGGCAATTTCTCCACTCGACAACACATAATCGTACAACCGCACATCATCCATCGTGCCGTTCAAAAATTTTGTGCCACCGCCGCTGGCGATTGCTCCGATGCGTAAAAACGTTGGTGCCGCGCGCGTTCCCGTCGGACCAGTCGCCGTCGCTTCCAACTGACCATCCACATAAAGGTTCATTGCGCCGGAAGCTGATGAACGCGTCACAGCGAGCAGATGCCATTGGCCATCGTTGACCGATGTGCTGGACGTAATCGTCGTGTTGGGATTACCCACACCAAAGCCGAATTTCCCTCCCACGAGCGCTGTTCCGAAATCGGTCGTCGCGCCGGGAACATCGCCATCCACGAAACCTTTGCCGTCAAACCACCCGCCCGTAGCACCGGTGTCCGTAGTGCGCGCCCAGAACAAAATTGAGAAGCTCGTCCGCGTCGCCACCGGAATATCCACGTAAGCATTCACACCATTGAACGAGATGGCCTGACTACCAACTTTGCCGACGGTGTAACTCGTACCGCCATTCGCGGTGCCGTGATTGCCATTGCCGCTGCTGTCCTGCGCATTACCATCAAATCGATAATGCGCCACCGGCGGCGCCGTTACCGCGACCAAAAAACTCCGAGTCACCTGCGCCACACCATCGTTCACCGAAACCGTAATCGTCGCCGTGCCCCGCTGTCCCGCTACCGGCAACACGCTGATCGTACGATTCAATCCGCTGCCGCCCAGCGTGATGTTTGTGTTCGGAATCAGCGTTGGATTGGATGACACCGCGCTGATGTTGAGTGAACCCGCTGGCACCGAGCCTGGAGTAACGTTGAACGGCTGCGGCAACGTCACCACACCGGGCGTCGTCATCAAATCACCAAACTCCGAAAGCGTCGGCGGTTCATAACCCGGCCCACCGATGCTGTTCGGTCCGAGCGCGTAATTTTGCGCGATCCGTTCCGCTGACAACGGTCCGTTCCAGATTCGCATTTCGTCAATGCTGCCATTGAGATTCGGGTCGTTATAGAAAACCGCCGCACCAAAATAACACTCATTGATATTGAGATCGGTGATATTGAATCCGCTCATGCTCGCGGCATCAGCCCAAACGCCATTAATGTAAAACGACATCGTATCGTTGTACGCGTCATACACCGTCACCACGTGATACAGAACACCCGCGCTCATCATGCCGGGATCGGACGGACCACCGACCGTGCTGATTTCGCCCAACGTCGGGGGATCAATTTCAATCTTCGGAAAATTACCTGCCGACCCGATGCGCGGAGTAAAACTCAAGTTGCACAACGACGGCTGGCTGCCGGTGTTGCGACCGAACATCCACACCTTGGACCAATCCTGCATCGTATTGACCGTAAACCATGTCTCAATCGAGACACTGCCGTTCGCCGCGAACGTGCTGGCAAGATCCACCGTAGCGCAGTTGACTCGCGGCGCCCCGCCGGGAATTTGCAATGCGTTTCCGGAAATCGTCGCAGCGCCGCGCAACGACGCGTGCGCATTGCCGATCGCATCGTTCGTGTTGCCGTTGAAACTCCAGCGATGCAACAGCACCGGCTCTGGCGGAACGATGTTCACCGCGAGTTGGAAATTGCGATGCACCGTAGTCACACCATCGAACGCAGAAATCGTAATCGTGACCGTCCCATTTTGATTCGGCGCAGGCGTAACGGTGACCGTGCGATTCAAACCGCTGCCGCCAATCACGATGTTGGCGTCAGGCACGAGCGTTTGACTGGAAGAACTGCCGCTGAGCGTGACGTTTTCAATCGGCACACTGCCGGGCGTGAGTTGAAACGCAATCGGACCGGTTGACGTGTTGGTAAAGATCGTCTGGTTGGGAATGCTCGAAATCGTCGGCGGGACGTGTCCTGGCGCGGGAAGATTATCCGGCCCGGCGGCATAACTGTTGGCGATCGTCTCATCGGAAAGCGCCACATTCCAGATGCGGAGTTCATCAATCGAACCACTCAGATCCGGGTCACCCCAGAAAAAGCCCGCTCCGAATCGCGCGAGATTAGCATTCAACTGCGTGATATCACCGCCACCCATCGACGCCAAATCAACCAACTCTCCGTTGATGTAAAACAACATCAGGTCCGAGCCGGAATCAAACACCGCGACCACATGATAATCAGTGTTTGCATTCAGCCCTCCCGGATTTGGCGCTGCCGTTGTGTTCAATTCACCACCGAACGCAGTGTCAAAATCCAATTTGGGATAACCGCCCGCAGTGTTTGGTGTGAAATTGATGTAAGACAAAGCCGGCTCACCTGCTGCGTCGCGCCCGAACATCCAGAGTTTCGACCAGTTCTGAATCGTCGTCATGCGGAACCACGCTTCGACGGAAATCGTCGGACTCGTCGCCAACGTGTTGCTGATGTTGACCGACGCGTAATCCATAAAGACGCCACCACCCGGCAGCAGCAATTTTCCACCACTGATCGAAGCCGCACCCGTCAGGCTCGCCGTCGCGCCACCGATCGAATCCGTTCCATCGTTGAAACTCCAACGGTGCACGAGACCGGCCGGAATATCGCTGTAATTCACCGTCAGGAGATTCGATTCATAATTGCCTTGCGCCGAACCGTCCTGCGCTTGATTCGCCGGTAACTTCACGCGCACCGGTCCATACGCGAGCGGTGTAATCGTGACGGCGTACGTTGTGCCGCTACCGGAGAAACCCGTCACGCTACCGTTCTCCACCTGAAAATCACCTGCCGTGAGACCCGTCACCGCAGCACTGAATTGCACGATAACCGAAAATGCACCATTCACATTGGCCGGACCGCTCAACGTTGCCGTCGGTCCGATCGGCAAACTGTTAATCCACGCAGCAATCAACTCCACCGCGTTGCTGTCCACGACGTTCTTCGCAAGCGGCGGCATTTGAAATTGCCCGACCCGATTCGCGCGATTGTGCAACAACGAACTCGCCACATCCTGCGGCACAACCACGCGGTCATTCGTACTGTTCAGGAACAAAATCGTTGGACCGCGAATGATGCCCTGATCTGCCAACGGCGTTGTGTAACGCGCATCGAAATACGCGTTCACTCCGTTCGGGCGATGACATTGCGAACAGTTGGAATCGAGATAAGAACGTACACGCTCTTCCAATGTCGCCGCGGCGTTCGTAAGGGAATAGGCCTTAAGATAATTCGGTAGCTGCACCTCGCTGTAATTCGTTCCCAACAGACCGATATGCCCCAACGCGCGCAGTTGATTGTCGGTGATGCCGGTAGCCGGATAAGTCGTGGGACAATTTAGCTGGTGCGTTCGCACGCCCAACACGTAACCGGCATTGGCAGTGTGACAACTCATACAGTCCGATCGACTCGGGAAGTACCACGTCTGCGTGCGAATCGTGCCATCCCCATTCACGATCTCGTAATCCTGCGTGGCACTCGTAGTCAGGAGATCGGCGTCGGATTCGTCATCACGCCATTTGTAAGTCAAACCATACGCGCCGCCTTCTCCGTCCATGACGAGAAACCGCGTTTCGAGCCGTTTCACCAAAGCGCTATTCGTGTCGTTGATCGGCAAATCAAAATGTTTGATGAACACCATGCCAGCCGGAAAGCGCCAGGAATCATCCGGCGAAAAAGCAATCTGTTCACCGGGTGTGTTGTGTGTGCCGTTGTTCGGCACTGCAAGCCAACGACGTTTTCCCGCGTTGTCCGACCACAACGGCGTGTTGACTTCATACGGATAAAAGCCGGTTACCGGCGTTAAACTCGCGAGACTGGTGAAGGCACCGAGTTGAGAAAGTTGCGCTGGCGGATCCGAAATGATGGTGGTTTGCGCTTTCAGTTTATAGATACGTCCCGCACCGGTGCCGCCGACTTTGAGAAAATAAATCTCGCCATTCGCATCGCGTCCGCACGACGAAGTCCCTCCGTAAACCGAACCGGGCGGCATCGTCGCAATCCGCTCCACCGAAGTAAGGTCCACGCCATTCGAAGAACTCAATGCCCAGATCGCGCCGGAAACGTTGTCCACGCAAATGTATTTTCCGGTCAGCGATGGAAATTCTACGCCGCGATAAACAAAGCCGCCGATGACACAGCCGCCCTCGGAACGACCGTATTCCCAAAGCGGACCTTGCTCGATTCCAATCAAATCATTGCTCGCCGGTTTGGCTTTCGGACCATTGGCCGTGCCTTCCAAATAAGCCCATTGATAATTCCGCCCCGGCTGCAAAATGTTGACTTCCTCCATTGTTGCCTGCCCGACATCGCCCACCCAAACCAACCCGGTAACCGGATCGCGGCTGAAGCGATAAGGATTACGCAGACCTAACGCATAATACTCTTCCAGCACTGAGCCATCCGGATTCACGAACGGATTGGAATTCGGAATATAGTAATGCGCCGTGAAACTCTCGGGCCAACTTGCCGGCATGTTCGGATGATGAAACGGCTGCCGGATGATCGGATGACTCAAAGCCGGATTCTGATTTACATCAATGCGAAAAATTCCCGCGTGCAGTCGCTCATTCAATTTTTGCGTCACGTTGTATTCGTCATTCGCGCCGCCTTCGTCCCCGATGCCAAAATACAAAAACGAATCCGCCCCGAATTCCAGATGCCCCGCGTCGTGAAATTGTTGTTGATCGAATTGCTGAATTAAAATCAGCTCGGAACTCGGGTCAGCCGTCATCTGCCCATCGGGTACAGTGAAACGCGACAAACGGATGTAACCGTAATCAGAATTTCCGCCGAGACCGGAAGGCCGCCATTTGTAAGTGATGTAAACGAAGCCGCGATTGGTTGAACCCGGCTGACCAAACTCCGGATGAAATGCAATACCCGTCGCACCGGAATCCGAGTTATCGAACACGCGATCGCTGATATCGAGAAACATCGCCACCTCGCCCTGCGTGACGTTCCGCCGATTCTCGAACATGCGAATCCGTCCCGATTTCTCGACCAACACAAGCCGGTTCGTGTTCGGATACGGAATGAGCTGCATCGCAAGATTGAACGTCAGATTAGTGAAGGCAACTTCCACATCGAACGTCGTCGTCGTATTCGGCGCTTTGTTTGGAAAGGTATTATTGAGATAGGCGTTGAAGGGCTCGGCCTGGTTCAATCCGTACGGCTGTGCGACGGCTTCCCGGCTCAACCCAAGGAGGATGACAATTACGATTCCGCTCAGCCAGTTCGACCAGTTCTTGAAAAGTCGCATAGTTAAAACAACAGCAAGCCGCCACTCGTCTCCACGGGCCTCAGCCGGGATGATACGAAAGGGGGACTAATGAAATGTATTCGATTTCACGGTGACACAAATTCTCTTGATTATCCCGTCGCACAAATATGCGACAATTCCGGATAAAGCGGATTTCAAATGGAAATATTGAAACGTGTAGTTAAAGAAAAACGAGCCTTGAGGAAAGCCTCAAGGCTCGTGAGCTCAACCGATTATCAGATAACTCAGTCCGCTTTTACCGTGACGAATCCGGCGTCGATGTATTGACCGCCGGTCGTTTGTCGGCAATGAATCGCAATCAGATTCTTGCCCGGCTTCAGCGCGGCGCGTCCTTCCGGAGTCAACGGGAAGGCGTCGTAACTTCCGACAAACCCTACCGTTTTGAACGCCAACACGCCGTTGATGTAAACCTCCACATCTTCGTCGTGATGCAACCAGAGTTGCTGCTTCGCGAGCGTCTCGGCTGGCAGTTCCACTTCGCGACGAATCCAGATGTCGGACGTATTCCAGGTTGTGCCGATAATCGAACCAGGTGTGCCAGCGGTACCGAATCCACTCCAACCTTCTTTCCATGAAGACACGTCGAAGTCCGCTTTAAACCAACCGTCCGCTGGACGCGATGTGGTGTAGCGCCATTTCGCTGCCTGTTTATCCGCCGCCGGAACGATGGTTGTCACCGTCGGCAATTTCGGAATCGGCGCCCAGTTCTTGGCTTTGGTTTTGTCGCGCTTTGCCCACTTCTGCCAAACCGCCTTGTCGTAAAGCAGCGGCGCAAACACAGCGCCCACGACCGGACGCGCGGTGAAACCTTCTTTCCTTGCGGTCTTCGTCTTATACCAGTCACCCATCGGAGCACGATCCGGCGTCTCATTAAGGAACTTGTAAATCGGATCGATCAACGCTTCGAAATCCGCCCGATCCTGCGTCAACGTGGCTGTCCAAACAATCCAGTCGAGTTTGGTGTAAGTCTCACGATTGTCGAGCGGCAGACCGTATTTGTTCTGCATCTTCCGATAGAACGCCATTTCCTTTTTCGCCACTTCTGCCGGGAACAGATTCAAGCCGAGAACGCGATCCCACATGAGATTGTATTTCTGACTCCACGTGCCGGGACGATCAAATGCCAATCGATATTTCTCGCCATCATCAGCTTCCTTGAGCCAGCGTTGCACGAATTCACGCGCCGTGGTGAAATATTTCGCAGCCGTGGCCTTATCGCCGCGCATCTCGCACAACTTCGCATACGAAGCCAAACCGCAAATCGCCTTCACGCTCAGGTTCACGTTGTGCGCCATGTGCCCGGCAAAGTCGTCCGTGCACAATTGATTCTCCGGATCAAAACCCTTGTCCTTGAGATATTCCGCCCAACGAGTCAGCGTCGGCCAATAACGACTGGCAAAACTGGCGTTGCCATCCATTTCGGCGACCGCCGCCATGAGGATGAGCAGATTGCCGCTTTCTTCGACCGGCATCTGATTCTCTTCGCTGCGTTCACCGCCACCATACACCTGACCGTTCGCGTGCGGATACGTGCCTAAGTCATGCGGCGCAAACGGGAACTTCCAGCGTTCGCTCGCGGCATAATCCATGAACGGCACGAGGAACGACTTGGCCACTGACGAACCGAACAACAGGAATTGTGGTGACATCGGATAAAACACGTCCGACGTGCCGATGCAACCGTTGGAATGGTTCTCTTTGCAGAATGAAATCGGCTGGCCATTCGCATCCGCCACAAACTTACCGGCCGCGAAACATTGGCGATACGCCAAAGCCGCAATGCGCGCGTACTTTTCGCCACCGGCATTGCGCAGGTCAGTCATCAATTCGGCATCAAACGCTTCACAGCGCTTCTTGAGCTTCTCATATTCTGCCGCCGATTTGCGGAGCAATTTCGTCGCGTCATCGCCATTACGCCGCCAGTACGGACGCAGATTCTTCTTCATGTACTGAATCGAATACTCGTCGTCGTAAGCGAGGATGATCCATTTCGAAACCGGCTTGCTGCCCACCTTGAATTCCTTGGTGAAATCCTTCGGCTTGGCCTGATAGAAATAACCCCAGTCAATCCGGATATCATCACCGCGTTTGGCGAGCACCGGCTGATCAACTGAACCGATCTTCGTGATGACCCACTTGCCGTCGGTGTAATTGGTCGTCGTCGTCTTTTGATCCCGCGTGTTCACCGCGATTTCCTTATCGCCTTCGAACATCAGTGAAACCAGATGCGTTTTCCCATCCGTCGCCTCGAAATCCCACGTTACGTAAGTCACCGGACGCGAGAGAATATCGATGTCTTCCGGCAACGCGGGAGTCATGAACGTGAGATTCAGGCGCACGCCTTCACCTTCGAACGTGTAGATAGTGCGCGTAGGCAACACTTCCAACTTCGTTTGCGGTAATGCCGGCAAGCCCGGCATTTCCTTGCCGATCACGCGATAGGTTTTGCCGTCAATCTGCGCCCGACTGATCAGCCGATGCGGTTTGCCGGTCCAATGCGCGGTATCCACATCATTCAACCGATCGCCCGGCGACCAGATGCTGAAGTAAGGATCGCAGGCCACCAGTGGTACTGATGGTGGACGCAGATCGTTGACAGCCAGAGCCGCGGTAGCAGCGAGTGCAATAACCGCGACTGCGGTCCCCGTCAGGCGGCGATAGATATAGTTCAGGTGTTTCATGGAGTTAGTCATCATTGAGAATGAGTCAGGCTGCTCAATACGGATCTACGGCATTGCGTTCGGCGTCCGAGCCGCCATTGGAGTAATTGCGGTAAACATTGTCGTTATTCCAACGTCGTGCCCAATACTGATTCGCCGGATCGACCACTTGAGCACGTTTCGCCGTCTCAACGTGGCCGTCACAGAACATCAAGGTACTGCGACCAGAGTGACGGCTTGATGGCCATTGCGTTTTTTGTTTCGGGTCCATGTTGCCGTCCCACGAGCCATCAGTACGCGCATCCCCCAGCATGATCATATCAGCCGGCCGCAATACGCGACTTTCCGGCAATTCCGGTTGCGTCGGAGGATTGATATCACCACCTAAACCCAGTTGTCCACTGATGGACTCCGTCGGGTCACCTGTGCCCCAGTCGTTGTATCCATACGAAAAAAACGACCCGTTGTCGTCTGCTTTGATCGCCATTTGATCAAATCCATTCTCAGTATTCGATCCAAGGCGATTCGGATTCAGGACTGTGCGTTCCCAACGATATTCCGGCTTGGTAGTTGGGCAGTGGAATACGGCACGGTTAGTGCCCATCTGCGAAAAAATACGATTCGGCCACGCATAGTAAAATTCTGGCACTTTGATGCAGCCGGGATATTTGCCGTACTGACTGACGTACATCACCGCCCCGATGCCGATTTGTCGCAGGTTGTTTAAACACGCGGTCTGCTTCGCCTTCGCCTTCGCCTTGGCCAAAGCCGGTAAAAGCATCGCCGCCAGAATTGCGATAATGGCAATCACCACCAGCAATTCAATCAGCGTGAATGCACGACGAGAAAATGGTTTGCGCAGCGACCGGCGGTCTCGAGCCACCGTCGCCGCAGCCGGGGTTTCCGGCTCGAAACGGGATTTGTAATTTGCCTTCATGGACGTATCGCAACTTAGTAGGAGATGTGTTCCTCGTCATGTGGCATGAACTGGCCACGATTTTTTGGGCGTGAAATTGACAAAATAAGAGGGGCGTCCTCCCCCACAAGAGGACGCCCCTGAACCCAACCACCCTTACCCAATTCTTCGCCGTTGTTACGGCGTCTTCAACCGGAAGAAACGTGCCGGTTCGGACGGATTCACCGGAATGGCGTTCGAGAAACTGCCCGTCTCACTGAACACGCCTGTGCTATTCGTCGTCCACTCGCTCACCGGCGCAGTGACGTTGGTTGAAGTCAACCAGCTATAGCTGCCATTCGGAGAACCACCGGTACCTGTCAACACGATGTTGCCACCTGACGTGTATGGCGGATTCACCACCGGCGGAGCTCCCACTGTGATGGTGACTTCACCCGTAGCAGGATTGAACGTGCCTGCGCCGTAAGGCAGCACCGTCACCGAAGTGAAGTTGCCGCTCTTCGTGCCGCTCACGTTGAACACCTGGAACACCGAGCCAGCCACCAGCGGGGCGTCGCCCACTGCTTGCACCACCAATGCACCATTGTAGGTCACACTGGTTACTCCGGTGACGAGGTCGCTTTCCGGACCATTGTCGAGGCTGACCTTGACGGTCGTCGTGCTGCCCACCGCGAGCGTGAGCGTGTTATTGATGGTCAACGTACCCAGTGTCGCCGCACCACCCGGAGCGAGACCCGCGCCGCTGGCAACGTTCACCGGACCGGCAATCGTGCCGACACCACCGAGCGCCCCTGCGTTCACAACCGTAGCTCCGGTGTAGGTATTCACGCCATTGAGACGCAACGTACCGGTACCGGTCTTGATCAAACCACCGTTACCGCCACCGTTGAGCAGCGATTGACCGACTTCCACAGCATTGTCGCCCGTATCCAACGTAAGACCTCCGGCCAGAATATTGGCAGCGTCGAGGTTATACAGGAAGTTGGTCGGGCTGGCCGTGGCGCGAATTGTGCCACCATTGAAGTTAATCGTGGCGTTACCTGAACCGCCTGCGATTTCAGTCGCTTCAATCACCCCACCGTTCTGGTTGATAACGGCAATCGACGCTCCGTTTCGCGCGACTTGCAAGAATGCGAGTTGCGCCAAACCATCTTCCATATTCCAGGTGGCGGAATTGTCTTCACCAATCCATGTGGCGCTGACCGTGTTGCTCACCGTGCCACCGTATTGGTTGAACGTTCCCGGGCCGCTCGCACCGATGATGAACGCCGCACCAGGATCAGCAATCTTGGCCACAAGTCCGTTGGTCATGTTCATCACGCCAACACCGCCGTTGCGACCCACGGCGAACCAGCTTCCCAACGTCAAGACCGCAGAGCCACTGACGTTGTAGGTGCCGAGCGTTGTAAGATCACCGTCCTGGGGTACCAAGAACGACTTCGTAGAAGTAATCGTGCCGCCACTGTGATTCAGCGTACCGACACTGCCGTTGCCGTCGGCGACCAGGAAGTCACCGTTACCGTCCTTGAAGAACGTGCCACCCGTCATGTTGAAGGTACCGTTACCGCCTTCGCGGCCAATCGCTACCCAGTCATGCACTGACGCCGATCCTGCACTCAGATTGTAAACGCCGATGGACGGACCGCGTTCGCCATGTCGGCCGTGACCAACCCAGAATTCCTTCGTGCTATCGAAGATACCTCCGGATTGATTGAACGTACCGATGCTCGCGTCACGATCAGCCACAATGAATGCCGTGCCGTCCTGCCTGCGGTACAATTCGCCACCCGTCATGTTGAGAATACCGGTCGCACCTTCGCGTCCGATCGACATCCAGTTGCTCTGATTGATGACACCGCCGCTGAGGTGGTATTCACCATAACCGATATACGACTGACCGACCCAGATTTCCCGAGTCGAATTCACCGTGCCCGCGACCTGATTGACGATACCGGTGCGGTATCCTTCGCCATTCCACTGACCCGGGCCGATGATGAAGTTGTCGCCGGCTCGATTCAGCGTACCACCGTTGATGTTAAGAATGTTCACGGTGTTTGGACGGCCACCCATCAGCAATGCACCGTTGAGGTTGTTAATCGTTCCGCCGTTGAGGTTAACGGTGGACGTATTATCACCCGCGTCGCCCTGGATGAACCAGCTTCCTACGTTCAATGTAGAATTGCTGTTCACCGTGAGGCTGCTGGTAGTGAAGGGCACATTACCGAGATCAACGTTACCACCGCTAATCACGGTCGTATTCGTCAGAACCACCGACGCCGTAGTCGTCGTGCCGTTGATACTCAAGCCACCCGGGATGACGTTGGTTTGCGCACCAGAGACACCTTCAAACCGAACTGAGCCATCCTGCACCCAGTAACCGGAAGATCCAGTGCCGGTCAGGAGATTGCTTCCCGAGCCAGTGTAAGCGAGCTGACCCAAGCCGAACTTTACGAAGTTCGCGTTCTGCGCTGCCGTAACGGCGCCACTCAACGTCAGGTTGTTGTTCACGCTGATGGCGCTGTTCGTTCCACCGACAGAATAACCACGATTGATGGCCGTCGCTGGACCGGTGTAATCCAACGTGCCGCCCGAGATGACGAGATTCGCCGGGTCAGCCGAAGATGCGCCGATGGCGCTGGCCGAACCGCCGTTGGCAAGACTCGAGACGCTGAGCGTGCCGCCCGCAATTACGGTCGGGCCGGTGTAATCATTGCCGCCGGTGTTGGCGATCGTGGTGGTGGCCACACCTTGCTTGGTCAAACCGGTGCTACCACTGATCTTACCACTGCCGGTCAGTGTGTAATTCAACGCATCGTTGTTAAACGTCACGCTGCTCGGAGTCACGGTGGTGACGAGGTTCGGCGAGGTTGTTCCCTGCGCCTGATCGTCAAACAACACCGCATTGCCTTGCGAGAAGACGATCGGCAGACCATTGCCAATGTTGATCCAGTTTTCCGTCACGCCCACATCCCAAGTACCACCATCCTGACCGTCCCAACGCGGAAGGTTCACCGAGGTGATATTGATATCGATGGAGTTGTTCACCACGTTGGTCACCACTGTAGCAACGACGCCGTTCGGCAGACTGCCGATGACGAAGTTACCCGAACCGGTGCGCGACGTGTATTGAATCAGAGGGAATTGACCCAATTGCGCCGTGTTGTGATCCAGGTTGATAGTAACCGTGCCGTTGACGGCGAGATTGCCGAACAGACTGATTGGGGCGACGGTCGGATTACCGAAGTTGCCGAGGTCCATTTCCAACGTCGTGTTGCCACTGTTGAACGTAGCGCTGGCCGTGTACAATTGCGCTCCCGCATACTGCACTTTTACAGCCCATGTCGCACCATTGGCCACGGTGTAGCCACCCGTGCTGCTCGCTTGAGAATCAGTAGTCACCGCGAGTTTCCCGGCACTGATCGTCGTCGCACCACTGTAGTTGTTATATCCAGTGAGCGTGAGCGTGCCCGAGCCAAGTTTGGTCAGACCGCCCCCACCATAATCGATGAGCGTTTGAGCGACCGTGATATCGAATTCTTGAGAATCAATCACCACACCGCCCACATCGACATACGCGCTGCCGAGGCTGTGGAAGAAGTTAGCATTGTCGCCATTGGCGCGAATCGTGCCGCCATTCAGAAAAATCGCACCGTTCGCGTTGGCAACACCACAATTGATTTCATTGACGTTCAAGATACCGCCATTGAAATACATGAGGCCATTACCATTGCCGCCCTGACAGAATTGCAGGATGCCCAAAGTGGCAGTTCCGCCATACATGTTCCACGTGCCGACCCCACCAGCTTCCGCAACATAGGTGAAACCGACCTGATTGGTAATGTATCCGCCGTATTGATTGAGCGTACCGTTACCGCCGGAACCAATGGCAAAGTTGCCGCCCCCGATTTTGTTGATAACGCCATTGGTGAAATTCACCACACCCATACCACCAGCGCGACCGATGGCGATCCAGTTAGCCACCGTGATAGAACCACCACTGAGATTGTAGGTACCGTTACCGCTACCGCCCTGCCCGACCCATGCTTCGTTATTCACATTAATTGAGCCAGCGCTCTGATTTAAAACGCCGGTGGCATTGTCACCAACGATGAAATTACCACCGCCGGTCTTTGTCACGGTGCCGCCCGTCATGTTCATCAAACCCGTGCCGCCACTTCGTCCAACCTGCATCCAGTTGTTGACGTTAAGCACAGCCGTACCACTGATGTTGTATTCACCGCTGGCAGGGGAGTTTTCGGGAATCATGAATTCCCCGGAGGAATTGATAACACCGCCACTGTGATAGAACACGGCGCTCGGCGTACCGCCCGGATAGTTCTGGTGGGCGGTACCGAGAGCGATGTTGCCGCTGCCGGTCTTATCAATCTGGCCGCCGGTCATGGTCATGCGGCCATGGCCACCGCTTCGCCCCAGCACAAACCAGTTGGCAAAGTTATTTGTGCCGCCACTCATGTTATAAACACCTGCACCGCGGTTACCGACGAAGACTTCGCCAGTGACGTTGATTGAACCGGCGACCTGGTTCAACACATTGGTGATATTATCGGCAATATACATCTGCGCATTGCTCTCAACGACAATGTCCTGATTGAAACCCGAAACCGCCACCGGGGTGAAGTTGCCGCCTGTCGAAGCGCTCACAGCCAACACTGACGCGACGCCACCCGAGACGTAGGACAAATCCACCTTTGTAATCGGGATAGCCGTGTTGGCCACCGCGATATCAAAGGACATTAGGTAAGGCTTATTCGGACCGTCATTGATGATTGCCAGATTCAGTCCATTAGCCGAGATACGACCGCCGGCGCGATGCGCCACACTTCCATCATTCGAGAACCAATCCCGAATAAGGATCGTTCCCGACTCCGTAGTCGTGTCAGCAAAATGAATGGTGTAACCGACCGTGGTGTCGCCGAGGCCCGCACTGCCAAGGAAGGAAATTGCCGAGGCGGCCGTGGGCGAGTTGAAGGTAATCGTAGCGTTGTTAATGCCGTTGAATACCTGAAACGCGTTAGGGGCCGAATAACTGGCAGGCATCGTAAAGACGTGATCCGGCAACGTCTCACTTACCAACTGCGAGCCAGCGGGCGGAATTCCCCGAGTAGGCTCAGCTTGATAAAAGCCCTGCTCAAACCACGTATAATCACCCTTGTTCGTCCCCGCCATCGTTGCGGAAATCGTATCCAGTGAGTTACCGATCGTGATGGCCAGATTGCCACTACCGCTGATGGTACCGCCATTGACCGTCAACGACGCAGAACCCAGTTCTCCAATGTTAAATTCACCCGTGTAATTGAGGTTGCCACCGTTGATCGTGTAGTTGCCGGAACGCCCGGGAGCCACCCCCAAACGAACCGCACCACGCCCCACCGCGTTGGTGATGTAAACAGTTTGGCCGTTCTGAACAAAAGAGCCGTCGCCAAGGCTGCGCCCGGCGAAGATGCCATTAAGAATCCAGTCCGGATCGCCAAGGTTAATCTGAACAGCGTTGGCTGCACCGCTGTCGTTGATAGCCACGTCACCGAGGCCGGGAACCGTTCCGCCCCAGGCCGCCGGGTTATTGTAAGATCCAGTGCCGCCGGACCAGAAACGGTCCGCTGCACTTAACGTAAGCGCTGGCACTAAAGCCAACGTTGCAAGAGTCAATGCCCCGACGCGCGGTAGCATTCCATTTTTCGCCTGCTTCGAACTTTTCATTTGGTATGGATGGGTTTTGCGTGTCCCTTGGCGCGACCGCCGCTGCTAAGCTTCCCTCCTAGCCCATTAGCTCGTGCGGACGTTTCTGGGACTTAGTCAATTTACGGCGGTTTCCGCAGACGTCACGTGGCATGAAATGGCCACACGTCATTGCAATTAGTAATTCCCCGAAGAAGTTGGAGGCGTCCCCCCCCACAGAGGACGCCTCCGGTTCCCATACCCAACCACCCCT
>CALAYC010000201.1 GCA_937894935.1 uncultured Verrucomicrobiota bacterium | reverse complement strand
CATCACGTCGTTGGAAAGTTCCGCCACCTGATGTACCGGGGCGTCGCGGCGCCGCCGGCACTCCGGCGCAGTCGAAAACGCAATCGCATAATCGCCTGAGCCGTTCGACATATTTGAGCCGGTGCGCGCCAGCCCGGTCATGGTGCGCGCCGCGAGCCGTTCCAGATTTCGCGCACTCAACGGCGCATCGGTGGCCACCACCATCATGATGCTGCCATCGCCGGAATTGTTTGTCCGTTGCCGCGCCAATTCGCGCGCCACTTTCACCCCCGCAATCGTGAGGTCGCCGCCAAAATTACTCTGCACCAGCACGCCCACGGTGTAACCGCCCTGCTCTTTCGACAATTGCCGCGAACTCGTGCCGATGCCGCCTTTCCAGCCGAAAGCAATCGTGCCCGTCCCGGCACCAACCGTTCCCTCGGCCACCGGACCGGACTTCGCATTTTCCAACGCTGCCACGACGTGCTCCGGACGAATCGGACGCGCGCGAATGTCATTCAGATAACCATCGTTTGTTTCGCCGACAACCGGATTGATCGAACGCACATTTTCCATTACCTGTTGCTTGAGCAACCATTCCACCAGCGCATCCGCCGTTTTCCAGACGCTCAACGTTCCGGTAAGCACGATGGGTGTTTCCAACTCGCCCAACTCCTGCACCTGAGTGACACCCAGAAGTTTTCCAAAACCGTTACCAACGAAAATCGCTGCTGGCACGCGCTCCTGAAAAACATTCCCTTCATGCGGAAAAATCGCCGTGACGCCGGTATTGATGCGCTCGCCGTCCTGCACCGTCGTGTGTCCGACGCGAACGCCTTTGACATCGGTAATCGCGTTCAACGTCCCCGGCGACAACGTCCCGACAACAATTCCCAGATCGCGTAAACGCGGCGGAAGCTCAGTTTGTTGAGCGTTCATTGAACTGATTCCGATTCCTATCATCGCCACGATTAAATGAAACCGAACTGCAAGCACGCATTTCATCAGAGGTAATTAGCGTTCACCGCGCCGCCTTGCAGTAAAATTCTGGTCAATGTTTCCCGAATCCGTCCGCAGCCTAAAAATTGTTTGTCGGAATTTCCGGACGGCGGCTGTTTAATGGGTGAGATGCACGACCAGTCCGACGCCCAATTGCTCCGCGCCTACGCCGAACACGGTGCGGAAGCCGCCTTTGCCGAGATTGTCGCGCGCCACACGGACCTCGTCTATTCCGCCGCGTTGCGCCAGGTCTATTCACCCGATCTCGCCCGCGATGTCACCCAAAGCGTCTTCACCGATCTCGCCCGCAAGGCGCGGGAAGTCAGCTTCAAACTGAGTCCCGAAGCTTCGCTCGTCGGCTGGCTGTATCGCGGCACGCGCTTCGCCGCACGCGACCTGAATCGCACTGAAATCCGCCGCACCCAACGCGAAAGGCAGGCCATGGAACAAGTTCACTCCGATAGTGGGACAGGCGTCCCGCCTGTCTGGTCCGAAATCGCCCCGCACCTCGAAGCCGCGCTGGACGAACTCGACGACACCGACCGCGACGCCGTGTTGCTCCGCTATTTCAAGAACCACGACCTCCGCACTGTCGGCACAACCCTCGGCATCAGCGATGATGCCGCGCAAAAACGCGTGAGTCGCGCCGTGGAACGTTTGCGCGAATTCTTCGCCAAACGCGGCGTCAGCGTCGGCACGAGCGGACTTGCCGTCGTCATCTCTGCCAACGCAGTGCAAGCCGCACCGGTAGGTTTGGCCCTCACCATTTCCACCGCCGCCGCGCTGACCGGAACAGCCCTCGCCACCACCGCAACTGTTACAGCAACCAAAGCCATCGCCATGACTGCAATTCAAAAGACTGTCATCACCGCCACCATCGCCGTCCTGGCCGGAGTCGGCATCTACGAAACCCGCCAAGCCGCGCAACTGCGCGACCAAGTTCAAACACTTCAGCAACAGCAAACGCCGCTGACAGAAGAAATTCGGCAGTTGCAAACCGAGCACGATGAAGCAGTGCGCCAACTGGTGGCGCTGCGTGAGGACAATGAGCGACTGAATCGGAACACCGGCGAACTTCTGAGGCTGCGGGGAGAAGTCGGACTGTTGAGGACGACTCTGGCCGATGCAGAAAAACGCAAGTATCCCGCCGCCGAACCGCCGCCAACGCCAATGGCGTCTGCGGCTTGGAAATTGCGCGAGCCTCGCAAACTCGGCGATTTTCAAAATGTGGGCGTTGATACTCCTGAAGCCGCCGCTGAAACAGTCTTGTGGGCGGCGCAAAATAATGCGTCGAACCTGCTTGAGATGATTTCTTTGCCACCCGAACTGCTGGCCCAGGCCCGCAGCGAAGGATTGACCGATGTGCTCACGCGACAATTGGCGACTCAAGTCATCGCCAAAGCCCAAACCACGGCGAAGGACGCCCTGCGGCAAATCTGGATTGACGGCGGCAACAAAACAACATTCACCCAGAATACCAAAGGTGGGCAAACCACTTATGCCGGTGTTATTAGTTTTCACTTGAGCGGAAGGAGCGACATGGACGATCCAACAACTGAACGACATACCGACTTCTTGTTTGCAAACATTGATGGAGGTTGGCGGTTGGTCATTCCCGGTTTGAGTCCGGAAATTTCGGAAAACCAACGATAAGCCGCGGCAGAGGCTGCAACACACAATCATACTCCCTGCCAATCACGCCTTCGGCGCGAGGGCGGGCGTCGGTTGCTTCACCTTCAACTCGATGTGCAAGTCACGGAGTTGTTTCGGCTCGACGGTGCTGGGCGAGTCGGTCATCAGACACGTGCCTTTCGCGGTTTTTGGAAACGCGATGACCGGCAAGAAGTTCAGCGCAACGGATTAGCTGACTCCGTAACGCTTGGTGGCTTCTTTGAGAGACATTGTCGCAGCGTTGCCTTCTTGGGCTTTGGCGGCTCGGAGGTCTTGCAAGTCCTCGTAGTCAGCTAATGCTTCAGTAATCGCCAGATACTCCTCGTAGGGAAGCACGGCGAATTCATTACGCCCGTTCTTTTTCAGAATTTCTGGATGTAGTTCGATCATAAGACTTCTTAGCGATAAACTTCCCGACGATGCCGGACACGATACACGATGATGCGATTGCCTTCCACCTCGAAAAGCACCCGATAATCGCCGACACGCAGCCGATATTCTGGCGTAAAGTTGGTCAGTCGTTTCACATCACCTTCGAGATTTTGAGACAGGCGACTAATTTTCTCGACGATTCGCTTCGCAACATCTGGCTGCAACGAATCGAGGTCTTTGATCGCCTTGGGTTTGAACTCGATCTCGTATTCCATAACTGCCGCCTTCGTTCAAGCTTTCGCCGGAGTCACGGGCGCAGCCTGCTTTACCTTCAACTCGATGTGCAGGTCGCGGAGTTGCTTCGGTGAAACCGGACTCGGCGAGTTCGTCATCAGACACGTGCCTTTCGCGGTTTTCGGGAAGGCGATGACATCGCGGATACTCGTTGTGCCACAGAGAATCGCGATGAGGCGGTCGAAACCGAGAGCGATGCCGCCGTGTGGCGGCGCGCCGTAGCGGAATGCTTCGAGCATGTAGCCAAAACGCAGCTTCGTCTCCTCCGGTGGAATCTGAAGCAGATCTTCGAAAATTGTTTTCTGGACGTCCGGCTGATGAATACGAATCGAGCCGCCGCCGAGTTCCACGCCGTTCACCACAATGTCATAGTGCTGGCCGCGAACCTTCTTGGGATCGGTCTTGAGCAGCGGAATATCCTCGGCCACCGGCGCGGTGAACGGATGATGGCTGGAATACCAACGGTTGTTTTCGCGGTCGAAACCGAGCAACGGAAACTCAACCACCCAGAGGAAGTTGAACTGCTGCGGGTCAATCGTCAGCTTGCCCTGCGACTTCAAGACATCGGCGCAGTAGAGCCGAATCTTGCCGAGAATTTCACAGGCGTTGAGCCATTGATCGGCGGCGAAGAGAATCAAGTCGCCTTCCTGGATTTGCAGCTTGGTCGTCAGTGCGGCTTTCTCAGCGTCGCTGAAAAATTTCACGATGGGCGATTTCCATTCGCCGTTCTCGACCTTGATGAACGCCAGACCTTTCGCGCCAAAGCTCTTGGCGTATTCGGTCATCGTCTCAATCTGGCCTTGCGTCGCGCCGGCGAGGCCCTTCGCGTTCAGCGCCTTTACCACGCCGCCGTTGACAATCGCGCCGGAGAACACCTTGAACGAACTGGCCTTGAATTCTTCGGTGAAGTCCACGAGTTCCATGCCGAAGCGCGTATCCGGCTTATCAATGCCGTAGCGATTCAACGCTTCTTCAAAGCTGATGCGCTTGAACGGCGTCGGGATGTCAATGTTCAACGCGGTTTTCCAGATGCGTTTGAGCAGACCTTCGATGAGCGCGTAAATATCTTCGCGGTCAATGAAACTCATCTCGATGTCCACCTGCGTGAACTCGGGTTGACGGTCGGCGCGCAGGTCTTCGTCGCGATAGCAACGCGCGAGCTGAAAGTAACGCTCGACGCCGCTGACCATGAGAATCTGTTTAAACTGCTGCGGCGATTGAGGCAGCGCGTAGAACGTGCCGGCTTCGCGGCGGTTCGGGACGAGAAATTCGCGCGCGCCCTCGGGCGTGGACTTGAAGAGTGTGGGCGTCTCGACTTCGAGGAAGCCCTGCTCGTCCATGTAACTGCGCGTGGCGATGGCAACCTTGGAACGCAGGCGAAGATTGCGCGCCATTTCGGGACGGCGCAGGTCGAGGTAGCGATATTGCAGACGCGTGTCTTCGGCGACCTTCGCGGCGGCTTCCGGGTCATCAATCTGGAACGGCAGCACGTCGGCCATGTTCAGCACTTCGAGCGATTGCACGGCGACTTCGACTTCGCCGGTGGGAATCTTGGGGTTGTTAGTGCCAGCGGGACGTTGACGCACTTTGCCGGTCAGGCTGACGACGCATTCGGCGCGTAATGCAGCGGCCTGTTCGAAAACTTCCTTCGGCAGATCGCTCGGATCGAACACCGTTTGCGTGCGGCCTTCGCGGTCGCGGATATCAATGAAGATTAGACCGCCGAGGTCACGCCGGGAGTGAACCCAGCCATTCAAAGTGACTGTCTGTCCGATATGCGCCGGGCGCAGTTCGTTGCAATGATGCGTGCGTTTCATGTAATGGCCGAATGAGAATTCCAGGTGAAGAATTCCGCATCCAAAACGGACGCGGATGATGGCTGTGAATGCACTTGAACTCAAACTTTTTTACGGCGCGTTCCGGTTGTCCGCTGCGAGCCTTTTCCGACTCACTACTGTCCCGAACCAAAATTACGCTGTCCTGAACCGAGCCAATTTTCAGCACGACCATCCGGAAAAGTAATTAATTCGCTTCCATCAACTAAGGGAAATTGCTGCCGGTTTCGTCGCACTTGGACGTTTCCCGGGTTAACCCGGAGTCCCTCCCGGGTGGTTGGTGTTGAAGCTGCTAAATGCGGTTGATTCGTGATCTGGGCCATACGCCAAAAGTGCGTTTCGATCCCGGAAGTCAACTGTATGAATTCAGAGACCGCACAAATCCTCCTGGTGGAGGACGATTTTGTAATTGCCGAAATGTTGGCGGAAGCCTTTGCGCCAACTCCGCTCAAACTCACTCACACCACCAACTCCGGCGAAGCCCTCGCGAGATTGGTCGAAACTCCTATTGATCTCGTGCTGCTTGATCTCGGGTTGCCCGGACTGGATGGATTTCAATTTCTGCGCGAAATCAAAGCGAGCGCCCAGACGCGTGACATTCCCGTTATTGTGTTAAGCGGACGCAACAGTCCGGCGGAGAAAGTGCGCGGCCTCGAACTCGGCGCAGTGGATTTTCAAACCAAACCGTTTGATGCCGACGAACTCCGCACCCGCATTCTCGCCACGCTGAAACAAAAGGCGCGACTTGAGCAATTGCAGCGGCAAGTTCAGGAACTGGCTGAAGAACGCGATGCCGCCACGTTTGCGTTGAAGCACAAGTCGGAGTTTCTCGCCAACATGAGCCATGAGATTCGCACACCAATGAACGGCGTGATTGCGATGTCAGGTTTGTTGTTGGAAACGCCGCTGAATGCCGAACAACGCAGTTACGTGGAAACAATCAATTCCAGCGCTGAATCGTTGCTCACCATCATCAACGATATTCTGGATTTTTCGAAAATCGAATCGGGCAAGCTGGAATTCGAACATCAACCGGTGGACTTGCGCACCTGCATTGAGGAAGCGCTGGACCTGCTCGGAACGAAAGCCGGTGAAAAGCAGCTCGATCTCGCTTATCAGATTGAAGACGGCGTTCCGAGTCATGTGTTCGGCGACGTAACGCGGCTTCGCCAAATCCTCGTTAATCTCATCGGCAACGCCGTTAAATTTACCGAGCGGGGCGAAATCGTTACTTCCGTCAAAATTGTTCAAGCACCGGAAAACCCGGCCGCACCGAATGCGACCTGGCAGTTGCGTTTTGCTGTTCGCGACACCGGTATCGGCATTCCGCCAGAACGCATGGCCAAGCTGTTCACTCCGTTTGTCCAGGCCGATGCTTCAACAACACGGCATTTCGGCGGCACGGGACTGGGATTATCCATCAGTCGCCGGCTGGCGGAATTAATGGGCGGAAAACTTTGGGCCGAGAGCACGCCCGGCCAGGGCTCGACGTTCCAATTCGACCTGCCCTTCCAAGCGGCTCCGCAGAAGTCAGCTCCGACTCTGGACCGTCAACAACCGCAGTTGTCGAATCTCAAAGTTCTAATC